>JBBSAX010000005.1:0-53801 GCA_038251885.1 Pyrinomonadales bacterium
GATTGTTGCATCGCAGAAAACCTCCTATAATATTAGAAGGTCATTCAATGCACTTGATTGTCAAACAGCAAGTTGGATGAGACCGGACAAAAAGCCTGTCTTTCATCCTACCAATGGACGTGAGGGCGAAACAGCGACTTTGTTATCACGTTGTCTGTTAAAATTTGGCGGGATCTCTGGCGGTTTCGCCCCACGTCATCTCAACCGTTCGACGTTTTCTTGTGAAATGAAACATTGCGTTATCAAAACATTTTTATTGACGTTGTTTTTTAGCCTGACAACCGTTTTTGCAAACGCGCAAGAAAATGTCGAGGCGAAAATTGTCGAGTATTTGAAGGACGTTAAAAACCAAAACATAAGTTCCGAACATTCTTTTGCTGGAAAGTTTATTGCTATACCCCAACAGTTGCAAGAAAGGCTTGAGAAGCATTTTCCCAAACATCGTTTTTTGATTGCTGAAATGTATAGTTGCGGTCATCCGCCCTGCAAACCAGACAGTTTTCTTTTTATTACGGACGCGCAAAGCGGCAAAGTTGTAACGGCTATGAGAAGTTTTTATTCGAGCTTTACGACAAAATCTTTTCCGAGCCTGTTCAATATTTATCAAGCTACAGACGAAACAGATGCGGAAGAAAAATTACGAGCTATCGGCGAAGCAATCATTTTTACCAGCAGCAATAATTCTGTTGCGATTGGAAATTTTCAGATGAAGAAGCGCACGGCAAAGTTAGAGTTGACGTGGGGCGAAGTGTTCCGCGTCCTGCGTGCTAAATTTGACAAGAATTTACGTTTTAAGTCCATTGATTTTCTTGACGGGCGAAGCGGCAAAAAACTATCTTTATGATAACGGCACGTCGAACAAATCAGCTATGAAAGAAGCAGTCAAGCACACGAGATGACCTGTGCCGCCAGATTGTTGATCTGCGGCAGGATAATGTTTATGATCGCCGGATGGCGCAATAAGTTGATTGACAAATATCTTGAAAATCACCAATTAAAGCCGATGATGCCGTATCTGCAGAAGACCTTTTTCAGTGTTTGAACCAGTTTTTCTGTCCCAGTCAGCTATTGGAGACTTCGATTATTAAAATCGGTCTATGGTCGTATCGGGTAACACACAAAAATTATTGTCGCTCCTGATAATCGTTGTACTTTTGCTGTGTTTCATTTTTGCGTGCGGTTAATCCTTACAGATGTGGAAGACTATCGCCAAGTTTCGAGAAGCATTTACGAACTTGCTGACGGAGGCGAAGATATAAAAGTTCTTTTGGTTGAGTGCTTGTCTAGAAAGCTCATGCGTGAAATTATGGTAATGTTGTTAGAATTTTATTAGAAAAAGGGTTCGGCAGGCTTTGAATATAGCCCTGCCTCCATGGGCGCAATGATAGAGAGATTCATCAGGAATTGGTTGATCGGTATCTTAGTGGTTGCATTTCTTTTGCGGATCGCGCTGATAATTGCATTCAAAACTTACGCGCATCCGGTCGAATGGGAATACGAAATAATAGCAAACAATCTATTAGCAGGTGAAGGGTACGCTTATGACTTTCTGAACACCAGGTATATGTCTTTCAACACCCCTCTTTTTGGGTTTCTTTGTGCAGGTGTATATGCCGTTACAAACCATAGTTATTTTGCCATTCTCCTAATACAGTCATTTTTCGCAGCCTGTCTTGTGTTGACGGTATTCAAAATCGCGGCACTAGTTTTTGACGAATATGTCGGGATAATCGCCGCTGGACTGGTAACCTTTCACCCCGCTTTCCTCTATTACGACGTTTTTAATCTTTTACCCTTTAGCATTGATTCGTTTCTAATCGCAGCAATTACCCTATTCGTATTGAAGAACAAAGACCGACCAACCCTTAAAGCAGCGTCAATGATAGGCGCGCTCATTGGCGTTGCCGTGCTCTCAAGAGGCATAACCGGAGTGTTGTTGCCGTTCGTTTTAATATATTTTCTTTTCCGCAGACCCATTCACCTTGTATCTCGGCTGAAGATCGCAGCTTGTATTTTATGCGGGACATTCCTGATTCTAGCCCCATGGCTAATAAGAAACTTCGCCATTCATAAGCAGTTCGTTTTCATCTCTTCGACCAGCGGCGAAAACCTCTGGCGCGGGAATAACTTGTATGCCACAGGAACATCTTACGACAAGAATAAAACCCCAGTTTTTTATCTAACGCCTCAAACTTTCCGTGAAACAGTGTTTTCCATGAACGAGTTGGAGCAGCAGCAGTTCTTTAAGCGCGAGGCGTTTGACTTCATACGCGCAAATCCCGGCATGGCGGCAACCTTGTATGCGAAGAAAATTTATTATTTTTGGTGGTTTTCGCCCCAGAGTGGAATCATTTATCCGAAGAACTATCTGCTCATTTATCGAGTCTATTATACCTTAATATTAAGCTTCTTCATCGTAGGTCTTATCTTTGCATTTGCGTCCTCTAAACGCGATGTTTTTGGATCCTCGCTGATCCTGATTTGCATTCCCGTTTGTATTTGTTTAGGTCAGAGTCTTTTTTATGTCGAAGGAAGACACCGCTGGCTTGTTGAGCCGATAATGATTATTTTCTTTAGTTACGGGATAGCTGAATCTTGGAGACGAATGGCGCGAGATAGCAAAACGAATGGAAATGAAAATTCCATACAAAAAACTCCGAGTAGATTATAAAAAGACTGAAACATTGAGAAATAAATTTTTTTGTGAACAATAAAAATGACGGAGCAACCGAAAAATTCAGCTATGAAAGAAGCAGTCAAGCACCGAATCTAACCATCCCGCCAAATCTGCTGACTGCGGCGGGCTATCTTAGTATTCGCCGACTGGCGTTTCGAGTTTGCCGAGAAAGAATCTTTGAATTGAACCGGAAATGTTGCCGATGATGCCATAATTTGCAGAAGACCTTGTTTCCTTGTTTGAACTAGCTTCACTGTTCCAGTCAGCTATTGGAGACTTCAACTGTAAAAGTCGGTCTATGGTCGCACACGGGTAATGGCATTGAAGCGGCGGTCGCCTGCGCCTTTGGGCGAAACTCATTTGGTTTTTTATTGAAAAAAACAAACGGTTTATGATTTTAGTTCGGAGACTGACCGCTACCCGCTAACCATTCATCTTTTTTGGCGACAAATGGTTAATCAATCGGTTCTTTATCAAACAAACGAAACGTGCCGGGGCATAAATTATTTACGCCGGTGGAAGCTCAACTTCAATGGTAGAAGAAAAAGCCTGTCTTTCATCCTACCAATGGACGTGAGGGCGCGGGCAGCGGCTTTGTTATCAACGTCTTTCGTTAAACTTTAGCGGGCTTTCTGGCGGTTTCGCCCCACGTCAGCTCAATCGTTAGGGAAATGTGCAGATGAGTTATACGGATGAGTTAAAAATCAAAGGCAGAATACGAGCATGCAAGCGTTGAAGTTCAATCACGCTTCCTTGCGGTCGCGTTTCCGCCTGTTATTTTAGCCAATTCAACAAAATATCTTCCTGTTTATGAAGTGCATTTTCGGGTTTGGCGTTTTTCTCGCGAGTCATAGGGAATTTGAAGAATATCGAGATTTCTTCCAAAACGTCATTTTCATTTCTTTGTTTTGCTAAATTCGAGTCCGCGAAGAACGCCAAACCCTCGACCTCGCCGGACACTATTCGCGCCCCGACGTTTTGCAGTTAAAAGTAAATCGTGAACGGCAGAAAATAGTTGAAATTGAAGATCAAATGACAACTTAAGATTTTTGAAACATTTAAGTTTTTCCAAAATTAAATATATCTTGAGGTGGTTTGAATTTTTCGTTAATTAGATATTCCGGTTTGTATTTATTATCTTTGTTTAAGTTAGTGATAAAATCTCTTTCTTCAAATTTATTAAATATTGTTCGCACTTTTCTTTTGTAATTTTGATAGTCTTTTTCATCTGTAACGGTGATATTTTTCTTGAAATATAAATAAGCAGAGATCGAATATGCTGTAACAGTTTTTGTTCTGCTGAAGTGATTATGCAAATAAATCGTATTTAAAACTTCTTTATAATCGTTTGAAAAATGGTCGTAATGGCTACCGAAAATATCAAACAATTCTTGGCTGAAATCTGTTTTTGAAAGTGTTCTGTCAACTAAATAAATCGGATAAATTGAAGGGCTGGATGGATGTATAAAAATCAATCCTTTTTCTTCCAAATCGGAAATTACGGAAAAATGATTATTGTCTGCTGTTAAAAGAATCGTATATCTTTCTTGCTTATTTAATTTTTCGGCTTTATGTAAATAGGCTAGAATTATTTTTTCTTCATCAGTAAGTTCACGTCTGTTTGACTTTTCATAAATGTAACCTGAAAAACCGTCCAACCATAGTTTTGCTTCTTCATCGTAAACCTTGCCTTTCGGAACAATCAAACTTACATCATTTTCGCTATGAAATAGATAATACGGAACATTTATTTCATTCTCCAAACAAGCGTTTGTCAGTGAAGCCATTCCTAAACCGCGACCTTCCCATTTATCAAAAACCTTTAAAATATCTGCAAGTTTTGGATTTCTGGCTTTTGCAATAGGAATTATTCGCCTGATTTTATTGCCATTTTCATCATTGAAAATTTTCTGTTCTTGACGGAAACTTCCGGGATTTCTTACTTCAATACTTTGATTGGGTTTAATGATGATATTGACAAATCTATTTACTCCATAATCACGGTGCGCTAAAGCATTATTGATGATTTCACGAATTAGTTGCTCTGGATATTCAGGTAAATCTTGACCGCCTTTCTCGTAACTGACTCCAACCTGAATATTATTTATAACAAAACTGAAAGCAGCTTCCATCAATGGAATAATATTGTCTTTGAGAACTCTTTTACTTTGTGCAACTTGAAGTTTGGAGTCAACAAAACAATCTACTTGGCAACGTCCTTCAATAAAATCATAAATGTGATTTCCACAAACTAACATTCCAAGTAATGTTGGCAAATTGTCTCTGACAAAACTTTTTCGAGTAAGAAATGACAAAGCGGAGTTTATGTCTGCTTTAAGACTTTCGATTTTTACATCTCTATTCAGTAAAATCAAATAATTATTTAACTTATCTACATCCAAATCTTCAATTTTTGCTTGATTTACAACCGTTAATTCACGAGCCGTTTGAATTTCCTCTTTTCGTTCTCTTTGAGCATCTATTGAGTATTTATTTATTTTATGGTCGCCTGTAAGTTTTCTTTCGTAAGCTGTTCCATCCAAAAAAACGAATTTTTCATCTTCCGGCAGGTTGTCAACGTAAATTACACAAACTCTTTTATCGAGTAATTCCTTAATTTCAAAAGCCGGAAAATAATTTTTCAAATCCAATTTGTTATTGCTCTCATCGGTAAATTTCGTGATTATTTCTTTTATTTTTCCTTCGTAATTATCATCAAATCCAGTAAGTTTATACTTATTTGATTTTTCATTTATGCCGATAATAATTATTCCACCGTCTGTATTCAAAAAGGCGCAGGTCGAAATATAAAGTTCTTTCCACTTATCGCCCGTAGATAAGTCTTTGAGTTCAATTCTTTCTGTTTCTACAGATTTAAAAACATCACTTGATAATGACATTTCAATTTGTTTTAGAATTTTCTCAACCGTTTTCATAAGAGCATTTTACCACTATTTTTGCATTTGTAGATTTTAGAAAATATTTTATGCGAAAATTCTATCACTTCAATCAATCAATCAAAATTGCTCCCGTTTATGCAGAGAATTTTCGGGTTTTGCTTTTGTTTGGTGCGTCATCGGGAATTTGAAGAAGATTGTAATCTAAAACTGCTGAATGAAATAGAAAACAAAGAAGTTTTATAAATATCAAAAATACTATAAAATCTGAGAAACGGAGAAACTTATGAGCGTAGTTGAGATTGAAAGCAAATTGGAACTCGTAATTTTTATTTCCTAAAAGGTGTCGAGGGAAATTTTATGAAATATTGTCCGCGTTGTCAGAATAGATATACCGATAACAGTTTGCAGTTTTGTTTGCAGGACGGGACAGGTTTGCTTGATTACGCGGACAGTTCGATGATGCCGACGCAGGATTTTAGCGAACGGGAAACAGTCGTGCGGCAAAAACCGGAGACGTTTGATTTGCCGCAGACTCGCGTTACGCAAGGCGCACGGATCGAGCCGGGAGCTAAAAAATCAAACACGATTACAGTAGTTATTGTTACGGCATTGGCGATGTTTGTGCTTTTCGGAGGTGCGTTCGTGGCTTGGCGAATGCTCAATAATAAAGTTTCGGACAAGGTTGACGTTAATATTTATACACCTAATTCAACGATTACACCAACGATTAACAACACACCGAGCGTCAAAGAGAAGTGGCAGCCGATAGATTTTAACGCCAGTCTGAACGGCGAACGGCTGACTTTTTATCGCGGAACAACACACGAACAATGCAAAGCCGACTGCGACGAGAATCCGAAATGCGCCGGATTCGGACTTGTCCGTGCAGGCTTTTATAATGCAAACGACCCGCCAATGTGTTATCTGCTCTCCAAAGTTACGAGTTCGACACCTTCGGACTGCTGTATCTCAGCCATAAAAAAGTGAAGTCAACCAAAAGGCAGAAACGCGACTGCTAAGGAGCGTGCTAAACTTCAACGCCTTGCACGCTCCCTCGCGGTCGCGTCTCTGCCTTAATGAATGATTGCACGCTTCCTCGCGGTCGCGTTTCTGCCTTTTACTTTTTTAGTTCAAATGGAAGTAAGCCTTGACTATACAAAACATAGTCTATAGCTTCGTCAACGTGAGGTTTTTTCCATAGATAACGATTACTTCCGCCGCGCGACCAGACTCGCGTATCTTTTACGATTAAGTAATTTTCACTGAGTTTTCGAGTGCCGTGAGATTTAAATCCGTTGATGATGATTTCGGGTTTTGATAGCGCGGAAACCACCGCGTGTAGGTGATTTGTTCTGACATTTACGGCTAACAATTCATAGCCGCGAATCTGACAAGTTTCTTTGATGGATTCTTCAATTGCCTGACGCTGTTTCTGATTAAAAATAAATGCTTCGTCCTTCAGGTTCTTCTGCATTCTGTTTCTCAGATTTTCTTTGTGAGAAATTTTTGGCGAACCGAAAACATTCTTTCCGTGGACATCAACCGAACCGCGCTCATCGCCGTGAAGCCAAGTTCCGTAAGTTCGAATCGTGATGAGATACGCCAAAGGAAATTTGTTATCGTCCCATTCCAACATACTTGATAAAATACACACGCAAAAACGCGAGCGCAAACCGGATAGGCAGAAAAACCGGACAGGCAGAAACGCGACTGCAAACCGGACAGGCAGAAACGCGAGTGCAAACGAGCGTGCTAAATGCTCAATGCTTTGCACGCTCCTTAGCAGTCGCGTTTCTGCCTTAGCCAATCAATCAAAATACCTTCTTGTTTATGCAGAGCATTTTCGGGTTTTGCATCTTTTTTGCGTGTCATCGGATATTTGAAGAATACGCCGACTTCTTCGAGAACGCCTGATTCATTGCGTCTTTTAGCAAGGTCTAAACAGCGGGCGATTTCGATTGCTAACGGTGCGGCGAGGATTGAATCTTTGCAGAGAAAATTTACTTTTAACTGCATCGGTTGTCCGAGGAATCCGGTTAAATCTATGTTGTCCCACGCTTCTTTGTTGTCTTTGCGCGGGCGGTAATAGCGGATGTCAACGAGATGATCTTCGACCGGGTAGCCGAGAATATCTTCGAGCAGACTGCTTTTTGTTTTGACTTTTGAAGCGAGCGAATCAGCGTTGGAAAGCGCGAGTCCGTCGCGGTTTCCTAAGATGTTGGTCGAATACCAGCCTTCGACTTTTAAGGCGCGGGTTCTAAAAGCCGGAGCGAGGACGCTTTTGATCATTGTCTGTCCGGTTTTACCATCTTTTCCAGCGAGCGGAACGCCTTTTTTTTCGGCAAATTCGATCAGCGCGGGAATATCTGCCGAAACGGACGGCGTGAAATTTCCATAGGGAACATTTTCGGAAATCGCGGCGTAAGCGTAAAGCATCGCGGGCGAGATTTCTGTGGCGTTTTCGTCCAAAGCCTTTTCAAAATCAGCGATAGAATTAAAAATTTCGTTGCCTTCATCGGCGAGCTTTTCGGTCGAAGCGAGATTTATAACGACGATCTCATCGCACGATTTTTTGAATTCTCTTAAATTTTCACGGATTTTTTCAATTGTTTCACGGTGCGAGTTGTTTTTAGCAAATTTATTTTCGCCTTCGATATTTGTCAGGAATTCTTTATTTTCGACTGCTCGCCATGGTTTGATTTTCCGCAGTTCTTCTTCGACAGTAACGAATTGTTTATGCGTTAAAACATCGTGTTCCTCAGCCGCTTTAGCGAGATGTTCGCCGAATAAATCCCAACCGGCAAAAACGATATTTTCGTAATTCGCCAAATCTTTGATCAATTCTGCGTCCAAATTTGCCAGAGGCAAGCCTTCCGTGCCGATCTTGCCTTGTTTAAGAAGTTCGATTCCGGCGACCATTGTCGTGCCGACCGCGCCGCCTAATCCGATGATTGCTATGCCGAGTTTTCTGTTGTTCATAAAAACTTTAATTTTACAACAAAAAAAAATTAGCCACGAATGATCGCGAACAGACACGAATTAAAAATCAAAAAAATCGTGAAAATTCGTATTATTCGCGGCTAATTTTGGTGAAATCTAGCCGCCGGTTGTTTCAATATCAACTTTGATATGTTGCCATTTACCCTGACGAAACCGCCAAATGCTCAAGATACAGCGCGTGAAATGTCCGGCGAGAATAGCGAACCAGATATGCCACGGTTCAAGTCCGATAGTTTCCCGAACGATAAAACAGATGCCGAGCGGAATTATCACTTGCGAAATAATCGAAATATAAAGCGGGCTTTTCGTGTCGCCTGTGCCTTGCAAACCGCCCGTGTAAGTCAGCGCGACCGAAACAAAAATCCCCGACAGACTCAAAAAGCGCAAAAATTGCACTCCGATTTCAACCGCTTCGGGTTCGTTCATTCCGAAAATTGCCAGTAATTGTCGGGGAAAAAAGAAGAATATTAATCCGACAAAAGTTGCGCCGATAAGTCCGAATTTCGCGGCGGTATGAACGGCGGAATTTGCGCGTTCCGGTTGCCTCGCACCCAAATTTTGTCCGGCAACCGCTGCCGTTGCGCCCATCAACCCGACCGAAGTCCAGGTTACAAGTGAAAACAATTGGGTATAAGAAATCGCATAAGCCGCTTGTGCCGCTGCGCTTTGGGCGAGAGAGCCGACAAATGAAAGCAGAAAAACGCCGCCGACGTTCATTGCAATTCCCTGAATTCCGGCGGGCAAACCGAATTTGAAAAGTTTGCGGATGACGTTCCAATCCGGCGCGTAGCCATTTTTATTGCGAAGGGAAACAACCCAATCACCGTTCCACAGTTTCCAAAATGAGTAGAGCGCAACCAATCCCGAAGCGATACAAGTTCCCATCGCCGCGCCTTTTGTTCCGAAAGCGGGAACGGGACCGAGTCCGCTAATGAGCGTAATGCTGAAAACTATATTAAGAGCGGTCATCACGATACCCAAAATCATCGGCGTTTTCGCGTCGCCCGCCGAACGCAACGCACCGCTTAACATAAAGAAAATCATCATTCCGATGCTGAACAGAAACATTATACGAAGATAGGGAAGTGCTTCCGCCTGAACGCCGGCTTCGGCATTGATAAAATCTAAAAGTAGAGGCGAGGCGAAATAGCCGACGGGTGCAATTACTGCCAAAGCAATAAAAATAGCGGTAATAAAAGCTTGATAAACCGTCCGATTGACTTTATCAACTTCGCCCGCGCCGACAAAACGTGCGATCAAAATGCCCATTCCGATAAAAATTGAAGAAATGAATACAACGACTACAAGAAAAATCTGCCAACTTACGCCAATCGCCGCATTGCCTTTGAAACCGACGACATTACCGACAATAATATGGTCAACCAAACCTTGTAGTCCGCCGAAAATATTCGCCAAAACCGTCGGCGCGGCGAGTTTCCAAACTGCTTTGCCGAGCGAACCTTCGATAATCGAACGGTCGTATTTCGGTTTAGAAGGAATCTCTTCCGTTTGTTGAATTTCTTCCGCTTTTTCAGCAGTTTTCGGGAAAGCCATAAATTTTGATCTGATGCCGTGTTGAAAGGTTATTGTAGCCAAATAAAAATAAAATGTCTTTTTATGATTTAGATTATTCCAATCTCTTTAATTTTTTCGGCTCAATGGAATTTTTTTTTGTATAATAAAGTATTCTTACAATTATAACTTGAAAAAAAGCAAAGATTTTTTTAGAAAAATATTATCTGAGGATTAATTTATGCCAAAAATTACTGTCAAAGTTGACCACGCGGCTTGTAGCGGAATCGGTTCGTGCGCGGAGGTTTCCGCGAAATTTTTTCAACTCGACGGCGAAAATCGCGCCGTCGTGATTTCCAACGAAACGGGCGAAGCCGAAGTCGAACAAGAATTAACTGTTTCTGATGACGAGGCGAAAGAAATCTTGCTCGCCGCCGAATCTTGCCCGATGGTTGCCATCAGCGTTTTTGACGGCGATGGCTCACAGCTTTACGGTTAGGTGAGCAAAAGAAAAGTTCAGAGTAACGCTTTTAGGCGTGAGCTTTTCGCCAGCGAAGCGCGGCGATTACACGGATGAATCCGTTACACTGAACAAAAGTAAATGAGATATTTAATTATTGGGAGCGGCGTTTGTGGAACTTCTGCCGCCGAAGAATTGCGTAAAATTGATGCGAACGCCGAAATTACGCTTGTTTCGACCGAAACGCATCGCCTTTATTCGCGGGTTTTACTGCCGCGTTATGTGCGAGGTGTTTTGCCGCGTGAACGCTGTTTTTTGAAAAAGGAAACTTGGTATGACGAACAAAATATCCGATGCGTTTTCGGCGTTTGCGTCAATGAGTTAAACATCAAAGGACAAACGGTTTCGACTTCCGATGGGCAAACTTTGGCGTTCGATAAATTGCTTCTTGCAACGTCGGGAAACTTGTTGAAATTTCCCGACAATTTGCACGGAATTTCGTATCTGCGGACGATTGACGATGCCGATGAATTGATAAATCTGTTGGCGGAATGCGCCGACTTGCCCGAAGAAAAACGCCGTGCCGGAATTGTCGGCGGCAGTTTTATCGCGGTTGAATACATCAATTTTTTCGCGCAACACAAAATTCCAACCGACCTTTTTATGCTCGAAAAGACGTTTTTCGGTGGTGCTTTGGACGATGAATCTTTTGCTGTTTTGCAAGCTAAAATCGAAGCGGAAGGCGTTCGTCTGCACACGAACACGAGCGTCAAAAAACTTCTCGGCACAACTTGTCTGGAAGGTTTGCAGACTGCCGACGATAAAGAATTTTCGCTGAGTTTGTTGGGCGTTGGCATCGGAATTCGCCCCGATTTCTCGTGGATAAAAGATGTCGGAATTGACGTAAATCGCGGAATTTTGACCAATGAATTTCTCGAAACCAACGCGCCGACTATTTACGCCGCCGGCGATGTCGCCGAGTTTTACGATTCGTTTGCCGAACGCCAAGTTATTGTCGGAAATTGGCTCAACGCGCAAGCGCAAGGTCGAATTGTTGCCAAAACGATGGGAGGCGAGCGCACCGCTTTTTCCGCCGTTCGCGCTTATTCGACCAATGTTTGCGGCAACGAAATAATTTTTATCGGCGACACGGACGCGAATTTTGCAGATAAAATCGTCAAGCGAGGTTCACGCGAAGAGTCGAGCGTCGCGCAAATTTTCGTGCGAAACGAAAAAATCGTCGGTGCAACTCTCGTCAATCGCAACGCCGAACGCGCCGAATTGACTAAAATGATTCAAGAAAAAACGGTGGCGAATGAGAGTTTAGAGTAACGCATTTATGCGTGAGCTTTTCGCCCGCGCTTCGCTGGCGATTGCACGGCTGAAGCCGTTACTCTGAGCTTTAAATCTCGCCTTTCTCAAGTGCGTTTGCCGCGATTTTGCCGAGCGAATTGACGAAATGATTAAAGGTTGCGAAGCGTTGATCTTTAGTGAAACCTTTTGCATAGCGAAAATAGATTTGTTGGGCGATGACGGCGAGTTTGAATGTGCCGAAAACGTAATAAAATAAAATGTCGGAAACTTGTTTGCCCGATTTTTCTTCGTAGATTTCAACCAGTTCCGAGCGCGAGATGTTTTCCATCAAAACTCTTGGATTAAACGGCATCGAAAGCAATTCCGCGCCCGTGTCTTTCGACATCCAATACGCCAAACTTGAACCCAAATCCATCAAAGGTTCGCCGATGGTTGTCATTTCCCAATCGAGAACGGCAACGATTTCGGTCAGATTTTCTGGATTCAGCATTACATTGTCGAATTTATAATCGTTATGGACGAGCGTTGCGCCGTATGATTCGGGAATGTTTTTATTAAGCCATTCGATTGCGGTTTCGAGTTCGGCGTGTTCGTCGGTTTTCGCATTGATATAGCGTTTTGTCCAGCCTGTAACTTGTCTTTCGGCGTAACCTTCGGGTTTTCCTAAATCGCCGAGTCCAATTTTTTTGTAGTCGAGCGCGTGAAGATCAGCAAGATTTTCGATGAAAGATTCGCAAACATGGCGTTGTAATTCAGTTGAATCTTCTAATTGTTTTGGCGATTTTCCTCGAATTATCAAACCGTTGCGACGTTCCATCAAGTAAAATTCCGAGCCGATGATATTTTCATCATCACAATAAATCAGAGGTTTCGGCGCAGGTTTGTAAACTTCACTTAATTTTGACAGCACATTAAATTCACGCGACATATCATGCGCCGATTTGACCTGATTGCCAAACGGCGGACGGCGCAAAACGTATTCGTGCGTGCCGATTTTTACGCAGTAAGTTAAATTTGAACTACCGCCGGGAAATTGTGAAATTTCTATATCATCGGTTTTAATATTCAAATTTTCGCGCAAAAATGATTGGAGATTTTTTGCGTCTAGTTCTTCGCCTTGTCTGATTGGGTTTGTATCACTCATAGTTCACTATTTTGCCGTAATTTCTCAAAAAATAAAATCAATAAAAATCCGACAAAATAAGCTGCAAAATCTAACCATTCAAAAGTTCTGCCCATTGCTACAGACAGAATTCGATTATTTTCAAGTCCGAGAACTTTGACATAATCAAAGTATTGCAAAATTTCAATCAAACACGCAAAAAGCAAAACTCCGAGCGCGGTTTTCCAATACGAATAATTTAAGAATATCCGCAAAAAACAATAAATCAAAATCACGACCAAAACATCACCGATGAATGGGCGAATTACAGTATCTTTAACGAACAGCGCAATTACGACTTCCGTGAAGAAAAGAATTAACGTCAAAAACAGATAGGTTTTGCTAAAATAAAGTTTCATCTTTTAATCAAAACTTTAGCGGTAAAATCCGCGTTTGGCAATAAAAGTTCAGAGTAACGCATTTATGCGTGAAAACGTCGGCGAAGCGCGGCATTTTTTCACGCATAAATGCGTTACTCTGAACGTTACTCTGAACCGAAGTGTGTTATAAAAGTGTTCATCAACAAATAGATTTATGAATCGGTATTTTCGTCAAAAAATGCAGCCCGTATTAGTGTGTGGCGTGATTTTCTTTTGTTTGAATTTCAGTTTGTTCGCACAGGAATACGGCTTCGATTCTTGGACGACGGCGAATGGTTTGCCGCAAAATACGGTCACGGGAATTGTGCAAACGCCCGATGGTTATTTGTGGCTTTCGACGTTTGACGGACTTGCAAGGTTTGACGGCGTGCGGTTCACGATTTTTGACAAGGGCAACACGAAAGGCATTCTCAATAATCGGTTTTCGGGCATTTTTGTAGATAAAGACGGAGCGATTTGGGCTATGACTGAAAACGGCGTGGTTACGGTTTATCGAAACGGCGCATTTGCTTCGTCTCAGATTCCCGAAACATTGGGTAGTCAATCCGTTATTGTTTCGGACTCACGCGGAGCTGCCGTTATCGAAACGACTGCCGGATTTTATTATTTGCAAGACGGCGTATTTATTCCGGCTTTCGACCAAAAAGAAAATAACGTCCGACAGGTTTTTTACGGAAAATCGGGAGCGAAATGGACTTTTGCAGAAGACGGAATTTCGCGTGAAAAAGACGGACAAACGACAAAATATCCGCTCGCTCTGCCGTCTGAATTTCTGAATTTATATATTGGCATTTATGTTCACGAAGATAATCAAGGTATTTTATGGATTAAGCTCAAAGACAAACTTTACCGCCTCGCAGACGGCGCGGCGACGGCGTTCACGAAAAGTGAAATTGCGGCTTTTAATGAATTGATTCCACAACAAATTTTCGATGATGCGGACGGAAGTGTTTGGTTTATTTTCGGAGATTCAAGTTTGACGCGGGAAGTGAATGCTCAGTTGTTGAGATATAAAGACAACCGATTTACTTCATATAACTTGGGCGAATCTGTCGGCGGAATCGTTGGCATTACCGACCGCGAAGGCAATTTTTGGTTGGCGACTTCGACGGGATTGCGGCGTTTGCGGCAGAAACTTATTACCACGTTATCCGTCAAAGACGGTCTGAACCGTAATGAAGTTTATCCTCTGCTCGAAACCGCCGACGGAGATGTTTTAATCGGCACGGTGCAGGGCGTAAATCGTTATCGGGATGGAAAGATTACAGACTTAGGGCTGAAATATTCGGAAGGCTTTCCGCTTTATATGCGCGGTTTGTGGGAAGACAACCAAGCGCGGATTTGGCTCGGTTATCAAGGCGAAGGCGGATTCGGGCGATTTGAAAAACCTTCGACAGTCAAACAAATCGGGAACAACGAACTTCCAAACGGCGCAACCGATTTTGCTTCCGACCAAGCAGGCAATACTTGGATAGCGACCGAAGAAGGCTTATTCAAAGACAAAGACGATCAGGAAATCGCGCATTACACGGTCAAAGACGGCTTGCGAAATGACAAAATAATAACAATTCGCTTTGACCGTAACGGCAATCTTTGGTTAGGAACTTTTGATGGATTATCACAACTAAAGGACGGCAAATTTACCAATTTCGCTGATGTCGAAAATGCTCCAAAAGGATTTGTGCGGGCAATTTACGAAGATGCAGATGGCGTGTTGTGGTTCGGAACTTATGGCGACGGTTTGGTTCGCTACAAAGATGGCAAGTTTTTTAATTACCGCGTCGAACACGGGCTTTTTAATAACGGCGTTTTTGCAATTCTTGAAGATGAGCGCGGCAATTTTTGGATGTCGTCTAATCGCGGTATCCATCGCGTTAGCCGTCAGGAGTTAAATGATTTTGCGGACGGAAAAGTCCCGAAACTCAACAGCGTTTCCTACGACGAATCGGACGGAATGCTGAATGCCGAATGCAACGGCGGCAGAATGCCATCCGCGATTAAACTTAAGGACGGCAAATTATGGTTTCCGACAATGGGCGGAGTCGCCATTGTTGATCCGAAAGTCGAACGAATCAATCCACTGCCGCCACCTGTTGTTATCGAAAATATTGCCATTGATAGAAATCTGATTGATGCACAAATCTTACAGTCAACAATCGAACTAAAACCGGGACAATCGCAACTCGATATTGAATACACAGGTTTGAGTTTGGTTAAATCCGAACAGATAAAGTTTAGATACAAACTCGAAGGATTTGAAGAAAATTGGGTTGAAGCGGGAACGAAACGCACCGCAAATTTTTCTTATCTGCCTGCCGGAAATTACACTTTTCGCGTGATTGCCGCCAATGCGGACGGCGTTTGGAACTCGCAAGGCGCGGAGATTAAAATAAACGTCAAGCCGTATTTTTATCAAACTTGGTGGTTTCGCGCTTTGGCGATTTTGGCGATTGCGTTGGTTGTTTGGTTGATTTATCACAATCGCGTTTCGCATTTGCGGGAAATTGCCAACACAAAAACGCAGTTTTCACGCCAACTCATTGAATCGCAGGAAGCCGAAAGAAAACGGATCGCGGCGGAATTGCACGACGGTTTGGGGCAAAATCTGGTCGTCATCAAAAACCGTGCGATGCTCGGCATAAAACGCAGCGATGACAAGGAAAGAGTTGAAAAAGAACTTACAAGCATTTCCGAATCAGCGACGCAGGCATTGGAAGAAGTGCGTGAAATTACTAACAATCTGCGCCCGCAACTGCTTGACCGTTTGGGTTTGACGAAAGCGATAAACGCAATGCTCAAAAAGGTTTCGGGCGTGATTGAGATTGAAAGCGAAATTGATTCGATTGACAATATTTTTAATGAAACACAAGAAATCAGCATCTATCGAATCGTCCAGGAATCGCTCAATAACATCATCAAACATTCCAACGCTTCGGACGCGATTGTGAAAATTAAACATGTTGAAAATAAAGTTTTAATCACCATCGAAGATAATGGCAAAGGCTTCGATGTCGGAAATGTTAAAGGCGGACTCGGCTTAGTCGGATTGAAAGAACGGACACAATTATTAAACGGCGAGTTTTCGATTGATTCAAAAATTGGCGAAGGCACGAAGCTAAAGTTCAGAGTAACGCCTTCAGGCGTGGTTTAGAGTGGTTTAGAGTAACGCATTTATGCGTGAAGTTTTTAGCGTAAATGCAACTTGATGTTATATTAAAGACTTCACGCCTGAAGGCGTTACTCTGAACTTTATTCTGAACTTTGAACTTATGTATGATTGGCGAAAAATGAGTGAGGATGAACGCGCTAAAACTTTGAAAGAGAGAAAGGCGCGGAAACAGCCTTGGCACGCGCCGCCGCATTGGGAATATGAAGGTTTGGTCAGGTTTATTGTTACTGCCGCTTGTTACGAACATAAAAATATAATTGGGCTCAGCCACGAAAGAATGGCAGAATTTGAAACTCATTTGCTCGAAACTTGCGCGGATTTCGATGTTAAATTATATGCTTGGTGCGTTTTGCCGAATCATTATCATATATTGATTCAGACCGATAAAATCAGAGAATTTCAAAGCAAATGGATGGGAAGATTGCATGGGCAAACATCGTTTCGATGGAACGGCGAAGAAAACGAGCGTGGCAGGCAAATTTGGTATAAATCATTTGAACGCCCGATGAAATCGAATCGTCATTTTTGGGCAAGTCTAAATTATATTCACAACAACGCGGTGCATCACGACTATGTAAAAAAATGGCAAGATTGGGCATTTTCGAGCGCAAATGATTTTGTCAAAAAATTCGGACGCGAGAAGACTATCGAAATCTGGAAAGAATATCCGATTTTAGATTATGGAAAAGATTGGGACATTTATTAGTTTAGAGTAACGCATTTATGCGTGAAAATGTCTGCAAAGAAATCAAGTTGAATTTATATTAAAGAGTTCACGCATAAATGCCTGAACTTCACGCATAAATGCGTTACTCTGAACTCTGAACTTTATGAACGAAATCACCATCATCATTGCCGACGATCATCCGATTGTGCGGAAGGGATTGCGCGAAATAATTGAAGATGATAGAAGATTATGCGTCGTATCCGAGGCAAATAACGGACGCGAAGCGATTGAAGCGATTGAAAAATTTGCGCCGCAAGTTACGATTCTCGATGTTGATATGCCCGTGATGAACGGTTTTGACGCGGCGCGTGAGATACGAGCGAAAAAATTGAAAACCGAAATTATTTTCCTGACGATGCACCGCGACGAAGATTTATTTAACGAAGCGATTGACCTCGGCGCGAAAGGTTTTGTATTGAAAGACAGTGCGCTCGCCGACATTGTTGAATGTATCAAAACGGTCGCCCAGAGCGAACATTACGCCAGCCACGCGCTCACGAAATTTCTTATCAACCGCAGTCGCCGCGCCATCGGGTTGAGCGAAAAACAACCGTCAATTAACGATTTAACGCCGACCGAACGCAAAGTTTTAAAACTTATCGCCGAAAATATGACGAGCAAAGAAATCGGCGAAGAACTTTTTATCAGCCCGCGCACCGTCGAAAAACACCGCCAAAATATCTGCCAAAAACTAAACTTGCAAGGAAGCCATTCACTTCTGAAATTTGCAGTTTTTCATAAGTCCGAATTGCTTTAAAAGTTCAGAGTTTAGAGTAACGGCTTCAGCCGTGAAAACGCCAGCGAAGCGAAGCGTTTTCTCACGCATAAATGCGTTACTCTGAACAAAAATACGCAGTTCCACGCATATAAAATACGCAGAACTTCTTATTCACGCTACCGCTTTTTCAAATTATTCTAACTTTCAATGATGAAAGTTTTGATTGTTGATGATAACGAAAAAGTCCGCGAGGTCGTGCGCGATTATTTGCCTGCATCGGCAGATGAGATTTACGAATGCGCTGACGGCTCGGAGGCTTTGGCGTTTTATCAACGACATCAGCCCGATTGGGTTTTGATGGATTGGGAAATGCCGCACAAAGACGGCATCACGGCAATCCGCGAAATAATCGGCGCGTTTCCCGACGCGAATATCTGTATGGTTACAGCGTTTGACGATGAAGATATTCGCGCCGAAGCGTTTCAGGCAGGCGCGAGCGGGTTTGTCTTGAAAGATAATTTATTTGAACTGGAAGAAATGTTCAGAGTAACGCCTTAAGGCGTGAAAACGTCTGCCAAGAAATCAACTTGATTTTTAGGCGTAAGACTTCACGCATAAATGCGTAACTCTGAACAACGGAAAAACTATGAAAACGAATAAAATGAGCGACAATCGAATCTCCCGTGTTTTGAAACAAGCCGTCAGTTTGGCGGTTCTGCTTAGTTTGGCGGTGGGCATTGTGCTGTTCGTGCCGCAACGAGCGGAAGCGGCGGCGAGCCAGTTTGATATGAACTTCGGGACGGCGGGCAAGGTCGTTTCCGGCTTGGGTGGCACCGGCGGCAATGGAGACTTAGAGATTCAGTCCGACGGCAAGCTGGTTGTTATCGGAATCAGTGGTTTCGCGGTTGCCCGATACAACGCGAACGGGACTCTTGACAACACCTTCGACGGCGATGGCGTGGCGGTTGCGCCCGTTCCGAGTGTGGGACAGGCAAACGCCGTCGCCATCCAAACGGATGGCAAGATTTTAGTTGGCGGATTTGCTGCCGGAGATTTTGCGTTGGTTCGATTCAATACCAACGGTTCGCTCGATACGACATTCGACGGCGACGGTATCGCCATTTTGGTTTTGGCGGATTCTCAATCTATTAACGATATTGCAATTCAGCCCGACGGTAAGATTATCGCGGGCGGCACGACCGGAGGAAATCCCAACCCCATCGATTTTATGGTCGCCCGCTTTAACGCTAACGGCTCGATTGACACAACATTTGATACCGACGGCATCTTTACGACATCGTTTGACACCTTGGACCTTCTTACTTCAGTCGCCATTCAAACCGATGGCAAGATAGTCGCCGGCGGGAGGGCAGCCCATTTTTCTTCGAGTGATTTTTCGCTGATTCGGCTCAACACGAATGGTGCGCTCGATACCTCGTTTGACACGGACGGGAAACTGACAACTTCGATTCGGGACTTTGACATCCTCAATACGGTTATGCTCCAACCTGATGGAAAAATCGTCGCCACGGGCGATACTCAAAACTCCGGCTCAAATAGGGATGTTGCGGTCATTCGTTACAACCCGGACGGTTCATTAGATACCGGTTTTGATGTTGATGGAATAGCGATTGCGAATATTATGGTGGTTGCTGAAACCTCCGCGGCTGTCATCCAACCGGATGGTAAGATAATTGTTACCGCACAACAGAACCGTGACGGCGCGGCGGCTGTCCGCTTCAATTCCAACGGTTCATTGGATACTTCTTTTCACGGCGACGGAATATTTATCTTTCCCCTGTCGTCATATACCAATACTATTCCAAATGCGATTGCCATTCAGCCGGACGGCAAAATCGTGATTTCAGGAAGCAACGGACCTAACAACTTTTTGTCCCGATTATTAGGCGACCCGCGAGCCGTTGTTACCAACAACACGGGAATCGTGCTGGAAGATCGAAACGGCACCAATCCGCCGTTCCTCAACACTTCAACTGTCAATGTCAGCGGTTTACCCGGCACGATTACCAAAGTGCGTGTTTCGCTCAACAAAATTACTCATACCTTTCCCGCCGACCTCGATATAATGCTCGAAAGCCCGACCGGTGTTCGGACGATGCTGATGTCCGATACCGGTGGCGGGATGGGTCAGGGTTTCGTCAATAAAACAATCATCATTGACCAATCCGCCGCGAATCTGATTCCTGTTCCAACAACAGAAAACTTCGGATTTTTCAAACCGACAAATCTCGTTGGACAAACAACCCTCGAACCCGGCGGAATTGACGTTTTCCCCGCGCCCGGTCCCGGTTCACAAAATTACGGGGTGGGAAATCTCGATGTTTTTAACGGCACAAACCCCAATGGAACATGGAAACTTTATGCGGTGGACGATGAAGCGCAGGATTTCGGCGGTTTCGATGGCTGGACGCTCGATGTCACGACGACGACTTCGCGTTTGAATAATCTCGGCGCGGATTTCGACGGCGACGGACGAACCGACATCTCAATCTTCCGCCCTTCAAACGGTCAATGGTGGCGACAATCGAGTTTTACAAATCAAGTTACGGCGGCAACTTTCGGTGTCAACACGGACAAAATTGTTCCGGCTGACTACACCGGCGACGGCAAAACCGACATCGCTTTCTGGCGACCTTCAAACGGACAATGGTTTATTTTGAGAAGCGAAGACAGCACCTTTTTCGCCTTTCCCTTCGGCACAAACGGCGATGTTCCGCAACCCGGCGATTACGACGGCGACGGACGCGCAGACGCGGCAGTTTTCCGCATCGAAACGCGAACTTGGTTTATCTTAAACTCTTCGGGCGGCACAACCATTCAACAATTCGGCATTGTGGGCGACACGGCGGTTGCGGCGGATTACGACGGCGACGGCAAAACCGACATCGGCATCTATCGTCCAAACGGCGCAAGCGGCGGCGCGGAATGGTGGCATCAGCGAAGTTCGACCAATGTTGTTTTTGCCGCGCAATTCGGCACATCTTCGGACAAACCCGTCCAAGCCGATTTCACCGGCGACGGCAAAACCGACATTGCTTTCTTCCGTCCTTCGACAGGTCAATGGTTTATTTTGCGCTCGGAAGATTTTAGTTTCTTCGCCTTCCCGCTCGGCACAAACGGCGACCGCCCCGCGCCCGGCGATTATGACGGCGACGGCAAAGCGGACGCGGCAGTTTTTCGTCCGTCAGATACGACTTGGTATATCAACCGCTCAACCGGCGGAACATTGATTCAACAATTCGGCATCGCCGGAGATTTGCCGACACCGAGCGCGTTTATTCCTTAAACGAGTTCAGAGTAACGCCTTCAGCCGTGTTCTGAAAAGTTGTTGAATGTGCGTAACGCATTTCACGCATAAATGCGTTACTCTGAACTTTAAGAGTTGAGAATTTCTCAACTCTTTTTTTATTAGCGAATTGAATCTGAACGGTTTCTATACGAAGATAACAAAATATGAATTTCGATTATTCCGACAAAACCAAAGAACTGCAAAAACGCCTTTCGGCATTTATGGATGAAAATATTTATCCGAACGAGCAAGCGTTTCACGATGAAATCAATTCCGGCGACCGTTGGAAACCGCTTCAATTAATTGAAGATTTAAAGGAAAAAGCCAAACGCGAAAATCTTTGGAATTTATTTTTGCCCGAAGTTTCGGGTTTGACGAATCTCGAATACGCGCCGCTTGCCGAGATTATGGGCAATGTTTTCTGGTCGTCGGAAGTTTTTAATTGTTCCGCACCCGATACGGGAAATATGGAAGTTTTGGAGCGATATGGAACTTCCGAACAGAAAGAAACTTGGCTAAAACCGCTTCTTAATGGCGAAATTCGTTCGTGTTTTTCAATGACCGAGCCGGAAGTTGCCTCAAGCGATGCGACAAATATTTCTGCATCCATAAAGCGTGATGGCGACGAATACGTTCTTAACGGTCGCAAATGGTGGTCAACCGGCGCGGGCGATGCGCGTTGCAAGCTTTCGATTTTTATGGGTAAAACTGATGCGGACGCGCCGAAACATCTACAGCAATCAATGATTCTCGTGCCAATGGATGCGGACGGCGTGAAGGTCGAAAGAAACCTGTTAGTGTTCGGTTTTGACGACGCGCCGAACGGACATTCAGAAATTTCTTTTACCGATGTGCGCGTTCCCGCGTCGAACCTTTTACTCGGCGAAGGTCGCGGTTTTGAAATCGCGCAAGGTCGGCTTGGTCCCGGTCGCGTTCATCATTGTATGCGTTTGATCGGAGTTGCCGAACGTGCGCTCGAATTGATGAAAAGTAGAGCCAAAGCGCGTGTTGCGTTCGGAAAACCTTTGGCAGAGCAAGGCGTAATAAGGAATTGGATTGCCGAAGCGCGAAACGAAATTGAGCAAGCGCGTCTGCTCGTTTTGAAAACGGCTTGGGCGATGGATAATTACGGAAATAAAATTGCCCGGAAAGAAATTGCGATGATCAAAGCGGTCGTGCCGCCGATGGCTTTGAAAATTATTGACCGCGCCATTCAAGCGCACGGCGGCGCAGGCGTTTGCGAAGATTTTCCATTGGCAAATTTCTGGATTGTTGCACGGATGTTACGCATTGCCGATGGTCCTGACGAAGTTCATCTGGAATCAGTTGCGAAAATGGAATTGAAAAAATAATTTTTCCCGACAAAAAAAGCCGTTTCAGATTAATCTGAAACGGCTTTTTTTGTTTTAAGTGATTTTACACTTGAGTAGTTACGCCCGGATAGGTTGAGCCGAGTTTTATTTCTTCGCCTTCTGCCAGCGTGTTGACTACTTCAAAATGAAAATAATCGAATTTATCAACAACTACGGGCTGAACGCGCTTATCATACATTTCGCGTGAACGGTCAATTGCTTCGCGCAGACGATCATAAAGATCATTGGCTTCGCGTCCTTCTTTGACCTTTTGTTCGTTATAAAGTTTGATTTCCGAAATAAGCAGACGGGCGAAACGTCGGGCATCGTTATGCAGACGGCGTTCTTCTTCGCTGACTTCAATCGGCAGATCAACATTTCTTTCGCTGAAACGTGTTCGGACAGGTGCGGTAGCAACAGGTTCGGCAACTGGTGAAGGAACTTCAGCAACTGCAACAGGTTCTACAATTGCGCTTTCCGGTTCTTCACTTTCATCTGGTTCAATCGTTTGATAATCGCCGAATGAAACTTCTTCCGGTTCTACAACTTCTTCCTGCTGCGGTGTTTCTTCGACTACCGGCGGGGAATATTTAAAACTGGTAGTTTCAACTTTTTCGACAGGTTCTTCAAATTGAACCGGCGAAGAATTAAAATCCTGATTTGTTTCAAAGTCTGAATACTTAAATGTTGATGTCTTCGAAAAATCTTCGGTTACATCAGTCGGTTCAAGTGTTTCAATTTCTGAATCATCATGTAACTTGGTTTCAAAAGAATAACTTTCCGAAACTTCTTCAACTGATTCGATCGGCGCATCCCAAACGGGTTTTCTTATTCCCGAAGTCTCGGAAGTTTCTTCTACCGATCGGATTTCTGCGTCAAAAGGTTTTTCATAACCCGGGTCAATTTCTTCATCTTCCGATGATTCTGTTTTGGATTGAACTTCTTCGATTAAATCATCATCATAGCCCGCATAATCCGCTTCGCCTGATTCACTTTTCGATGTTTCTTCACCCGAAAAATTATAATCTTCGACGCTTACAATCTGAGGTGTGGTTAGATTTTCAGTTTCCGTTGATTCAAATTCGTCGGAAATTTCATAAACCGATTCTTCTTCTTCGACCTCATCTTCGACAAATTCCTGATAAGAGGTTTCTACGGAATCGGTAGGTTCTTCAACTTCGACTTCTTGGATGTCTGATTCGGTTGAATCATAAGTTTCTTCTTCCTTAGAATAAAAACTTGCCAAATCTTGAACTGTTCCTTTTTGCTCTGCGACTAATTCATCCGGTTGTTCTTCGTATTGCGGCTGAACTTCTTCAACCTCTTGACTACTTTCCGTCGCCGGAGTTTCATCTGCATAAGAACTCGTAGTAACAGGCTCTCTCGTATAATTGGAACTTTGTGCTGCCGCAAGGAGTTCGACCGTCAAACCGGCAACGCTGACTAAAGTTTCCAATGCTTCAACATTTACTTCGTCGCTGTCATCGCCGTTATCGGCATAAATTGCCGCAACACCGCGTCCGCGAGCGATTAGCGGAATCGCAAACATTTTTTCCGGTTGACCGAAATTGAGTTTGCTCAAATAATCCGCGTCACCGGTATATGTTCCATAACTGCTTTCGACCGCACTCAAAGACCTGACCGATTCGCCCAAGATGGTTGTCGGCGAAACAGGAAAAATTATTTCGGTAATTGCATCATCTTGTAAGTTTTCTTGTTTGCCGAAAACGCGCCAACCGACGAAATGCTGATTTTTTACAACGAAAAAAGCTCCGCGTGGCGTAAATTGAGCGGCGTGATTAATCAGGGACTTTAAGATAGCGGATTGAGAAGTTTGACTGCTAATATCGTTAATTGCATCTCTGATTTCGCTAAGTTTGACCGACGGCGCAGTAACAACTTTCGTATCTTTTTTCTCGGCTTTGGTAAGTTCCTCGGCTTCCGCGATTGCCGTTGCGGTAATTCTCGCTCCTTCATCACGCGCAAGACGTAAATGTTCAACAACTGATTCTTTAAAACCTTGGTCAAACACTCTATCTTTTTGGATACGAGCAGAAAACTCCTGAAACACTTCGTCTAAATGAGACTTGTGTTTCTCGATTTCAGTATCAATCTTTTGTTGAAATTGCGACACTTCCTGATTCATATCAGCAAGAATATTTTTGAGATAACCTTCGAATTCAGTTCTCAAACTCTGTTCGAGTTCTTCACTATTCACTATAACTATCCTCCGTATATTAAAAACACAGCACTTTTTTGGAATGGAATGGCTGGCGACTTTTAGAGTAGATTTTTATTAAACCTTTTGGACAAGACGGCATTCAAGCAAAATGCCACAATTAAGATTATGAACAATTTTGGGTTTTAATGTCAAGAAATAGTTTAAAAAACGTGAATAAATTTGTTTAAAGTGTTTAACTAGCCAGAGTTTGACATAGAAAAATGCCATAGAAAGGCATAAAAGTTACAAAAAATATTCTTAAATTTTTTGTAACTTTTGTGCCTTTTGTTTTTTTTTACGGCAAAAAAATCTGTTCTCGCCTGACTTTAACAAAGATTTTAGTTCAAATATCAGACAGCGACAACTTCAATATCGGGATCAATCTCATCTTTGATCATATTTTCAATCGCCATCAATGTTCCGGTCAGGGAACTCGGACAACTTCCGCACGCGCCTTGATAGCGTATTTTCAATGTTTTGTCTTCCAAGTCCAAAATTTCAAGCCATCCGCCGTCGCTTGCTAAATACGGGCGAATTCTTTCATCAAGAAGCTCATTAATCTGTGCAATTACGGGATTATCGTTCAAAGCCGCCGCAATTGCGCCGCCGACTTCGCTTACCGCCGAACCGTTGCCGTTTGTTCCGTTTGTTGCACCGCCGACCGATTCCGCCGCACGAATCGGAACTGCGAGCGTCGGCAAAATCTCGTCCCAATCAGCATCATCGGTTTTTTCGACCGTGATCATTTTATCCATATAAAAAACCGAAACGACATCGCCGATCTCGAATATAGACTTGGCGAGTTTATCATTTTCAGCTTTATCTTCGGAATCGAATGAATGCGAAGTCCCGTGGCTGACAGGTTCTTTTAAAATAAATTTTACGGCGTTCGGATTCGGTGTTTCTTGTATATCTGCAATTTTTGGCATTGTTTTATAAATCTCTTTTTATTAATGAAAATATAAACTTTATAATCTTTACATTTTTGTCAACATTATAACAAATCTGTTGCGAGATTTCATAGAAAGGTTGGAATTTTTAACTAAAATGACCAAAAATAAGGAATCAAAATTGTTGCAGTGATCCAAAACATTATATTGAGCGGCATTCCGACGCGCAGAAAATCGGCAAATTTATATTGTCCCGGACCGTAAATCAGCGTGTTGGTTTGATAGCCCACAGGTATCATAAAATTTGCCGAAGCCGCAAACATTACGGCGACGAGAAACGGGCGCGGACTGACTTGAAGCGTGTTTGCCGTCGCAATGGCAATCGGTGCTAAAAGCGCGGCGGTCGCGTTGTTAGACATCATTTCGAAAAATAAATGTCATCAAATAAAATGCCGAAACGAGCGCAATCAAACCGCCCCATTCGTGAACTACCGAAATGATCGTCGTTGAAATCAAAGGTGCAGCACCGCTGTTTTCCATCGCAGCTTCCAGAGTTAGAACTCCCGCGAGCAGAAATATTATGCGCCATTCGATTGCCAGATAAACTTCTTCCATCGTAATGCAACCGACCAAAATCAACAAAATCGCGCCGATAACCGAACTAACGACAATCGGTGCGAGTCTCAGAGTTGCCGTTAAAATAACGTCTGCAACGATAACAAGCGCGGGAATCAATTTTTTGGGCGAAAATTTTCCTGACCCAAAGGCTCGATTTCAAACATCGTAAATGCGGGTTGTCCGCGTTGTTCGGCAATCGAATTGACCAGAATATTTGTCGAAGTCCCGATCAGCACGCAAACGCCGCCGAACACCGAAGCGAAGGACATCGGTATTAAAAGTTTCGAGATGCTTGCCTTTGTTTCTTTAGCAACGCCCAGCAAAATCGGAATAAATACCGCGACGACAGGCGTATTGTTGATAAATGCCGAGAAAAAACCGACGGCGACAGGCGTATTGTTGATAAATGCCGAGAAAAAACCGACGGCGACCATTACTGACACAAGTCCGAGCCAGTAATTTTTTTTGAAAAAGATTGTGGTGATTATGCCTAAATAACTAACCGCGCCTGTTTTGAAAAGTCCGGCACTGATGATGAACATTGCCGCAACCGTTACGGTCGCTTTGTTGCTGAATCCGGCAATACCTTCTTCGGGCTAGATAATTGAAGACTGTACAAATTAAAGTATTTTTATTTTCAATACTTTACGATTCGGAATAGATCATAGATGAGAGATGAAAACTGATAGATTTAATCTGTCATCTATGATCTGTCAATTATCATCTATTCCGAATGGTTTTTCTTGATTTTCTAATTTGCACAACCTTCGAATAATTCCGGCGACCAACAAAGTTCCCATTATCAGCAAAGCTATTAAGTCAAACGAGAGTTTTTCAGTTGCAAATAATATTACTGCGCCAATAGCTACGGCAAAGACAAACATTATCTCAAAATTCATAATCGGTATTTGTCAGAAAATATTTAAATAATGGAAATACAAAGATTTACAGATTTTATTCAAATATAGACAATTATCCTCAAGCCTTTGATTTTACGGCTTAAATTTCGAATTTAATTTGAAGATAATAGTGAGTAGTATGGTTTATTTTTTGCGTTAAACAAAAAAATGTAGGAAATAATGTGTAAAAGTTGAATCTAAATGACTCAATTAGATTGAAACTTAAAGGTGATAATGAAGCTGAAAAAGATAAAGAGAGGATTGATTTTAATTGCAAATCAATCTTCTCTTTTCTTTTACAAATATCTTCTGCTAAATAATTAAAATCAAGAAAACATCAGCAAGCGGGAAATAAACTTCAATAATAATCGCTTGTCTTTTACCAAAAAACTTAAAGAAGTTCTTGAAAAAATACTACTATCTTGATTTTTTTATTCAGTAATGTGAATATCTTCCGTTTTATTGACTTTTCCGGTTAAAAACATCGCCCCAAACACGATTGTGACAATCAGAAATATTATTCCTAAAATAAGCCACATCTGTCCGCCGCCTTTACTTTGTAGTTGCCAAAAAGAAACTACCGCTGCGATTGCCGATAAAAGAGCTAAACCGCCTGAAAGCATACTGTTCATAAAATTCCTCCATTTGCGTTAAAAAGGTTTAAAATTCCGAAAACTTTCCGATCAATTTCAAGAAATAATTCAAAAATCTAAGTTTTGAAAACACCGGAAAATTTCAAACTACATATTTTGGAATGCGATTTATGATAAACCCATACTTATAAAAAGGCAAGGAATTTTTTAGTTTTACGCCCGAATCTTCGATAGAATATTTATTTTTAAGTACACCTTATAAGTTTCTAGGCGGCGGTTTCAAACAAACTCAAAATTTTCTTACCTTCGCTCGAACGCGGATCAATTGTCCGAAGATGCACGGGACCTTGCATTTCCCAAATTGCTGTTACAGTACCTTCTTTTTCAACCGCGTGATATGAAATTTCATCGGGGTTTGAATATATTGGTGTTTCCGTGTTTTCTGTTGTATCGGCATTTGTTTCTTCAGGTGCCGCTACAGTTCCGTTTTCTGACATTTAATTTTAAAAATCTCCTTAAATTGTTCTTATATTATTTATATATTGCTAATGATAGACGAATTTTGACATAATCCCTGAAACTTGTCGAGTTTATGCGAAAATTAAAAACATTAAATATAAATCAACCGCGAAATCTAAGCAAATTCTGCGGTTGATTTGTAGTTATTTCTTTTTCTTAAATTCTAATTCGTAAAACCAAAAATCGTTGTTCGGCTGATCAATTTCAAGTTTGTCCGCTTTTCCGTTTTTATCAATTGTAAAAGTTACAAAACCGGCAGGGAAATCGTATGCAACCGAAGGTCGCCATTTGATGCGAAATGTATCGTAATGCCAATGTTCGAGATCGGCAACAAAATTTGGAGCGGGTTTCAGACGCAGAACTAATTTTCCATTTTCCTGCGCGATTTCGGCATCGCCGTAAAGTTCGCCCGAATATGTTCCGGCGTAGTCTTTAAGATCAAGACTCGATTTTGTGTTAGCCACGCGCGATGATTCGAGTTTTTGGTTAGCCTCGGTTTCGGCTTTTTCACCGGCTTCGGCTCTTTTTAGACTTTCGGCATTCCAATCGCGTTTCGGAGCATTTACCAAAACGTCCAAAATCTTTGACTGCATAATGTTATAAACCGGATGTTCGCTGTTTGTCAGCACGACAAAACCGGCATTTTCTTCCGGTATCAACACGGTTTTTGAAAGCATTCCGTCCAAACCGCCGCCGTGTGTGACAATTTTTCTGCCTTGATAATCGAAGATATTCCAGCCCAAACCGTAAGTATTAAAATGGCGCGTCGGCATATTTTCGGTTGCGGCTTTGGAAAGCGGCAAAAGCACGGCGGGTTGGTGCATTTCCCAAGCGTTTTTCTCGCTGAAAATTCGTTTTCCTTCAAATTCGCCGTGATTTAATTGCAGACGAATCCATTTTGAAATGTCTGCGACGGAAGAATTAAGTCCGGCGGCGGCAACCGCGCCGTCAACATTTCCGCGATGCAGAACGCGCAAACCGTTTCCGAGCGATTCATTATGCGGAAATGCCGCGTTGTCTTTGATGTCTCTAACGCTCGTCGTCGTGCGATTCATCTCCAGTGGATTTAAGATTTTTTCTTTGACAAATTCGCTCCAACTTTTGCCTGAAACTTTTTCAATAATTTTCCCGGCGGCGATAAACATTAAATTCTGATAACCGAAGCCTGTGCGAAAACCGCGCTTCGGCTTTAAATATCGAACTCGTCTTAAAATTTCATCGGTTGGATAAGTGGTTTCATACCAGAGCAAATCGCCGCTGAAAGTGTCCAAACCGACGCGGTGCGAAACCAGATCACGAATTGTCAAATCTTCGGTGACATACGGCGCGTAAAGCTGAAATTCGGGCATATATTTTGAAACTTTATCGTCCCAACCGCCAATTTTTCCTTCATCAATCAAAATTGCCAAACTTGCCGTCGTAAAGGCTTTTGAATTTGAAGCAATGGCAAACAGCGTATTTTCGTCAACCTTTTCATTCGTCCCGATTTTCTGAACTCCATAACCTTTGGCAAAAACAGTTTTACCGTCTTTAACAATTGCGATTGCCATTCCGGGCTGATTCCAATCCTTCATTACTTGATTCGCATAAGCGTCAATTTCAGAAAGTTTTTGTTCGAGAGTTTGTGCATAAACGAAAACAGGGAATAGCAAAAGTAATAAAAGCAAATTTAAGCGCAAGAAGTTATTTTTCATATTGAATCCTTTATTTAGTTGTATTTTTGATAAAGATTAGCACAAAATCGCACAACAATTAAGGCGGTCTGAAACCGCCTTAATTATAATTTTAGTTGTCATTAAATTTTATTCCGCCAGATAACCGCTTGGAGCGGGAATATCGCCGGTTGAACCGAATGAAACAATCGTAAAATTGCTGTCAGAACTTCGCAAGATATACCAAACACCATCACGGAAAACGGAAATGTCGGTTTTTCCGTCGCCGTCAAAGTCGGCGGGTGCGGGTTTGTCGGTAGAAATTCCGAATTGAATAGAAGAAAATCCGTCGCGGCTTCGTAATAGATACCAAACGCTGTTTGACGGGCGAAAGACTGCAATATCTGTTTTGCCGTCGCTGTCGTAATCGCCTTGAATCGGTTTATCGCCGCTTAAACCGAAAGTCGTAATAATAAAATTATTGTCCGAACTTTTCCAGATATACCAAACTCCGGTCGAAGGTCGCCAGACCGCGATGTCCGTTTTACCATCTGCATCATAGTCGCCCTGCGCGATTTGATCGGTATTTACCCCGAATTGTCTGATGTCGGTTGTTCCGTTGGAACTTCGCAAAATATACCAAACTCCGGTCGAAGGTCGCCAAACTGCAAGATCGGATTTCAAATCGCCGTCATAATCGCCGACAACCGGAATATCGCCGTTCGATCCGAATTGAGTAATGAGAAATCCGCCCGAACTTTTTTGGACATACCAAACTCCGTTTGAAGGTCGCCAAACTGCGAAATCGCTTTTACCGTCGCCGTCATAATCGGCTGAAACGACTTTATCGCCGTTTGATCCGAATTGAACTGCTTGAAAATTTCCGTCGGTGCTGTTTAATGAATACCAAACTCCGGTTGACGGACGAAAAACGGAAATATCACTTTTTATATCACTATCAAAATTAGCAGTCGCGCTTCCTGAAAGAGTCGCTTTATTGGTCGAATAAATATAATCGCCCGACGTATCGCCATCGCTGTTTGCACCGTTTCCGGCGGCGTAAAAGCCGACTTTTCCGGCTCGTGTGCTTGGCGCAGTCCATCTAAACGTCCACGATTTTGTGCCGAATTGAGTCGGTGCAACCCCGCTGGAAGTGTGTTGGATGTAATCGCGCGGATTTCCGCCGACGAGTCCGTCCCTGATTTGAAGCGGTTGCGGGCTTTGTGCGGGAAATGAAAATATCCCGACCTTTTTGCCTTGACTGTCAACCGCAGTCATTTGAAAGCCGAAAATTACAGCGTTTTCTTCGTTTACTGTAATAGTTATGGGAATTTGCTGATTCGGCAAATAGTTAGCCGGAATGCCGCTAATCTGGACACTTCCTATTCCGCTGTTAATTGGAAAATCTCCGTGGCAAGACGTGCAGTTAGATTCGCCCGGCGCATTAGTATGCGAAGCCGTCGGACCTGATGCCGATGCTCTTACTTTTTCATAATCGGGCGAAAAACTCAAAAACCCGAAGATTGCCAGAATAAAGGCAAATCCGATGACAAATAACTTGATACGAAATAATTTACGCGAAACTTTTGACATTAAAGTTAAAACTCCTTGCTTGATTTTGGGAAATTGTATTTACTGTTTGATTTGACGGTTTTAATTAAACAAAAGTTTAAGAAATTTGTCTTTTCTGAAGATATGCTTTGGATTTTTGGAAGTCAACAAAATTAATCGTTAATAAATTTTTGAAAGGAACTTTTGCGGCAAGACAAATGAGTGTGAAGCGATTAAAAAAAGGAGAAAAGCACAAAAAACAATTTAGGGAGCAGAACTCCACCACTTTTTAATTTTGCCTAAAAAATTTATTTTGTTTTCTCTTTTCGATTTTCGCCGATTAAATAAACCTTCCGTTTTCTGAATTTTTTCCAATTCAATTAGTAAATCATTTGCTGTTTGAAACCGCTCACTCGGATTTTTGGCAAGACATTTTAAAACTGTTTCATAAACATTTGCGGGCAAAACCTTCTCCATTTTCTCAAAATTTTCAGGTTTTTCTTTGAGAATAGAATGAAGTGTTTCGATATTCGATTCTTTGAGAAAAGGATGTTTTCCGCTCAGCATTTCATAAAATAAAACACCCAGACTCCATAAATCCGTGCGTTCATCAAGTTGTTTGTTTTCCGCTTGTTCCGGCGACATATAGGCAACCGTGCCGATTATCAAACCGGGAGTTGTAACCAGATTTGAACTGAACAGTTCGCTTGAGTTCACGGCATTGGACATTGAATATCCGAATTTGGCTAAACCGAAATCTAAAATTTTGACATTTTCTTCCGCCGTAATAATTATATTTTCCGGCTTTATATCACGATGAATGATACCGACTTGATGAGCGGCGACAAGTGCTTTGGTAACTTCTCTGACCAGACTTAAAGCTAAAGGTAAATCCGGGCGGTTTTGTTTCAGGTAATGTCTGAGTGTTTTCCCCTTAACATATTCCATTGCCAAATAATAATAGCCGTTATATGAGTCGAACTCATATATATGGGCAATGTTCGGATGGGAGATTGCCGAAGCCATTCGCGCTTCCTGTTGAAATCTCAAAACTCTGTCATCAGATTTAGTTAAAACGGCAGGAAGGATTTTAAGCGCAACTTCACGACCTAAGCGCGTGTCATCGGCAGTAAATACCGCCCCGACACCGCCGCGTCCTAAAAGTTCTTTTAGTTTGTAAAATCCGAAATCCGAGTTTCGGAGGAGAACTTCAAATTCTTCATCCAAAAGCTGTGCGCCGAGAGAAAAAACCGAATGACTTAGAAAATCATCCGCATCATCGGAATCGCTCGCCAGATTTAAAACTTTTTGGCACAATTCGGGATCGTCCCGGCAAGTGTCGAAGATAAACTCTTCTCTTTCATTATCCGGTAATCTTAGTGTTTCGTGAAGAATCTGCTCAATTCTCTGCCACTGTTCGACCTGCATAATTAAAAACAATAAATATTAGTATTTGATAACTAACTACGCCCGAAACACCAGCAAAACCTATATTCAAAACAATAAATAGTTAATTTCGTATGAATTCCACAATAAAACCCGAAAAAGTTTTTATGCCGAAACTCTCATAGATGCAACTGTTTTTTTAGTCTTCGGTTGATTAATTCCTTGAATCTCGTCTTTTAACCAGGACTTTGCCATTCTCCAATGGACGGCAACCGTAATCGAGGCGAGACCGAGAACATCGGCGACCTCATCAACCGTCATTCCGCCGAAATAACGCATTTCGACAATTCGGCTTTTGGTTTTATCAAATTTAGCCAGACGCTCTAAAGCATCATCTAAAGCAAGAAGTTCGGCATTTTTTTCCGGTGAAAGCAGACTGACTTTATCAATTTCTACGTGATGAAGTTTACCGCCGCGTTTTAAACAATTTTTGTCGCGGGCGTGTTTCATTAAAATTCGCCGCATAATTTGGCTTGAAAGTGCAAAAAAGTGCGCTCTGTTCTGCCAACTGACCGAATGCTGGTCAATAAGTTTGATATACGCTTCATGAACCAGAGCCGTCGTTTGAAGTGTGTGATGAACATTTTCGCGCCGCATATAATTATGAGCTATCCGGCGTAATTCTTGCTCTACTATCGGAATTAAACTTTCTAAAACGTCTTCATCACCGCTATTCCAAGCGATAAGTAAGTCCGTAATACAGTATTGCTGAGTCATTTTTTTCTCCGTCGTAAGTAAAAATTCTGCTTATCTTCTGTTTTTAGTGCGAAAGTTCAGGACGCGTGGAAGAGGCTCTGAGACTTTCAGAAGAAAAAGTTTCCCTATGTGATCGTTATGGTACAGAATATAAACTAAAACATATATCATTGTGCCATATAATTCAATACATTAGCGTCAATTTTTCAGGTTTTAATCACTAAAAAAAATGAAAAATGAAATTTTTTTCATATTCGTCTGATTTTCAACTCAAATAAGATCGGTAACCACAATTCTTTTCTGCAATTACTTATGTAAAAAAATCCAAAAACCTTACAAGTCCTTTTACATTTTTGTGGACGCATATCACTTTAAAATTCTTCGTGATTTTTGTCTTTACCTAATACATGCGTAAGAAATTGTTAAAAGCAGTCATTTTTTTGAAAAAAATATTTAATTTGCAAAATAATTTATTAGGAAGCGAATTACATTTTTATTCGTAGAACGTCAATATTATATAAAATATAAATTTCGCCTTGCAATTTTCTGCTTTTACAATAAAATAAATAACTTACAAACACGCAGACGAATATTCTTTTTAGATTTGCGATATAGTTTTTATTCAGTTTTCGGACGTATAGATATGAACGAATATATTTATCGTCAAATTTTAAACTGTTTAAAATGGCGAACATCCTAAACAAACCTTTGAATAATACCTGTATTTACCGGATTTAACAAGGTTTATGAGTTCAGATTCTCTGAACGAACAAGTATCGAAAAAACACTTTGCGAATAACACTTCGGTTTATTTACGCAAAAATAAATATAACTCAAAAAAAACGAGGAGAAATAAATGATTATGAAACGGCAAAAATCTTTTTTACTAGCAATGTTGTTAGTAATACTTTCGATTTCTGTATCTACTTTCGCCCAAGACTTTAAAAGTCAGGCGAAAGGAGAAAGAGAAACAGGAGGGGATAATTTAGCTATTCCCAATTGTGTAGATCAACCGATCCAGTTCGGTCAAGTTATCAATGGTACTATTTCCGCTACGGACTGTGTCAGTCCGGGTGGTGCGACCATTCGCGCTGATGAATATACATTCACCGGTACGGCAGGTCAAAAAATTGTTATCACGCAGAATTCGGATGAACAAAATAATCCGGGTACAAATGCAGTTGATTCCTTTTTAGTTCTTAGACAGATAACAAGTGCGCCGGGTGTAACCCCTGTTACGTCGATTGTTTTAACTTTTGACGACGATGGTGGAACAAACGGCAGTACCGGTATTATTCGTAATTCTCGTATTCCGGCAGTTACGGGATTTTTTACGTTACCGGCAAACGCTACTTATTCAATCGAGGCATCAACATTTAGTGGAGGTCCTACGAGCTTTGGTCCTTATACTTTACAGTTGATTGATGGCGGTTCTAGTACTTGTGGTGCTACCTTTATCAATTATACAGTAAATCCGCAACCCACCGCCGGACAGTTGCAAACAACAGATTGTGTTGCCAGAGGACAATTCTATACCGATAGATATGCTTTCGACGGTGTTGCAGGTCAAAGCGTAACAATTGATATGGCGACAACAGGCGGAGGCGGTTCGATTCCGTTAGACCCTTATCTGATTTTGTCAGGTCCGGGAAATACTTCAACAGTTTTAGCAGAAAATAATGATTCCGGTCCCGGCACGACCAGTGCCAGAATCACCTTCACGCTTCCGGCAACAGGAACATACTTTGTTGACGCGACATCAAACTTAGAAAATCAAACGGGCAACTATAATGTGACCCTAACGCTTAATCTTCCGGCTGGAACTATTCCGGTTTCAGTTGATGACGTTGTTGGATCAATCGGCGGACAGGTTATAGTTCCGATTAGAGTCGGACTATTACCAACAAATACTGTCCGTAGTTTCCAATTTACCTTTAATTATAACCCGGCTGTTTTGCGTCCGGTAGCTAATCCGATGGACATTACGGATCTCGGAATAAGTCAAACCGGCACTTTAAGTGCGCCTTTGGCTTGTGATACTAATCCGAATGGATCTCTACCTCCCGTCCAAAACCCGGGTGCAATTCGTGTCGGGTGTTTTGCTCCTTCAGCGACTCCTTTTATTAATGGTTCAGGAGTTTTAATTAATCTCGTCTTTGATGTTATCGGCAATGGCGGAACGAAGTCAGCGGTTGTCCTTACTTCGTTTATGTTTAACGAAGGCATTCCGGCATCGTTTGTCTTTACAAGTCCGGGTTGTGTTTTGGTTAATGGATATAGTATCAGAGGAAATACTTATTACTATGCTGGTACAATCAATGGTGGACCTAAGCCGATAGCTGCCGTTCAGGTTACTGGGGTGCCATCGCCACTAGCCAATGATCCGACAGTTCAAGCAGATACAAATGTTCGGGGTGCTTATGCTCTCCAAGGTTTGAGTGCTACAACTTATAATGTAACTCCGCGAAAGAACGGCGATCTAATGCCTGTTCCAACTATGGCTAATCCAATGCCTATACCTTTTATCACAAGCCAAGATGCACAATTGACAAATCTACATGCAGTTGGACTTGCTAACTTAGCGCTTAACGCACGAAGGGCAGCGGATGTGTCTGGAAATGGTCAAGTAACGTCATTTGATGCTTCACTTATAAACCAATTTGCGGTCGGTGTTACCACAATTGTAGGTAATCGAAGTGGTCAATGGAGATTTGTTAGTCCGGGAGTTCAGGCTTCTGATCCGGTTATTCCACCTGCTCAGAACAGTCCTGCTGACACGGCGTTACTGTTAAATTATAGTGGCGCGCAAAATTATACAGCCGCTCAAATTTTAACAAATCCTGCAAATCAGAATTACTTAGGAATTCTGATAGGAGATGTTACAGGTAACTTTGTTCAACCGTGTAGTCCTACTCCGGCTCCGGGTACAGTGCTTTGTGATACCACACCGCCGCCGCCGCCGACAGCTGTTCCCGAAAATATCATTCCGGTTGATTTACCGGAAGTGACAAGCCCGAGCAACACAGTTATTGAAGTTCCGGTCAATGTCGGGGATATCACGAATCGAGGAGCAACTTCCTTTAACTTTACTGTGAAGTTTAATCCGAATGTTTTACGTCCGGCACCTTCGGCAGTTGTTCAATCAGGAACATTAAGCAGCAGTTACTTTTTGGACTTTAATCCAATCGTACCGGGAGAATTACGAGTAGGTGCTTTTGGAATTAATCCGATGAGCGGTGCAGGTGCCTTGGTTAAATTAAGATTTGAAGTAATTGGCGCACCTGGTTCCAACAGCGAACTTAGATGGGAACAATTCTTCTTTAATGAAGGTGATCCGGCATCTGTAAGAACAGACGGCACTTTCCTCGTTGCAGGAAGAACACCATTTGACTTTGACGGCGACGGTAAATCAGACACAAATGTTTTCCGTTCAGGCAACAGCACTTGGTATCAGTTAAATTCACAAGCAGGATTCTCGGCAGTCAATTGGGGACTTCCGACAGATCAGCTTGCTCCGGCAGACTATGACGGCGACGGCAGAACTGATGTTGCAGTTGTCCGTGATAACACATGGTACATTCTCCGCAGTAACGGTGGAACATCACAAATAGACTTCGGTCTGGCAGGTGATTTACCGGTAGCGGGCGATTGGGACGGCGACGGCAGAGCTGATGTTGCAGTCTATCGCGCCGGCACAAACGGCGGTCAAGGTACTTTCTATTTCCGTGGAACTAATAACAACCCATCGGGTGCTATTACATTTGTTCCTTGGGGATTAGCGGGTGACGTTCCGGTTATGGGTGACTATGATGGCGACGGCAGATTGGATGCAGCGGTATTCCGTCCATCCACAGGTGTTTGGTACATCAATCGTTCGTCCGATAACCAACTTCGTGCCTATAGCTTTGGTTTATCAACCGATAAACTCGTCCCGGCAGATTATGACGGCGACGGCAGCACCGACATCGGTGTTTATCGTGATGGTGTCTGGTATGTATTGAAGAGCGGAAGCGGAGTTGAAATATTTAACTTCGGTTTAGCCGGCGATACTCCAGTTCCAGCCGATTATGATGGCGACGGAAAATCCGATGTTGCAGTATATCGTGGTGGCGTTTGGCACTTACTCCAATCAAGCCAAGGATACAGATCCTTAGCGTTTGGTGTTGCTAATGACAAACCGATTCCTGCTTCATTCTTGAGATAAACAATTTAGACGGGTTTTCAATTAAACCCTTCTATATTTAGGAGCGTAACGAAAGTTACGCTCCTTTTTTTATTTAGAAATTATGCAAATTGGAAATTTTGACCGAATAATGGCAGAGAAGTCTTAATTAACATCAGTTCGGGATAAGAGAACAAAGATTGAAAGAAAAGATATTTGCCCACGAAATACACGAAAAATACGAAAAGTAAAATTTTTTTCTGCGCGTTTTCGGTTTACTTTTTCTTTATTTCCGTTTAATTTGTGTGTTTCGTGGGCAAATATTCTTATCCCGAACTGACGTTAATTAGCTTACAGATGGAATTCAAAATATTAACGAAAGATATTTGATAAAGGATGGGTTATGAAATTAACGTGAGTTCGAGATAAGCCGTCGAAGACGGCAACCTATTTGTAGCCCATAACGCCAGTTATGGGAACGCTTTAGATTTTTTGATAAAGCGGTTGAAAACCGCGACATACGATTTTATGCCGCCATTTTCAACGGCTTTATCAAATTTCGATTATTTTCCCACGATTTGCATCGTGGGCTACAAATATAACGTCGGTTTCACCGACTAAATCTAAATTTCTTATGTCGAACTCACGTTAAATTAATGAGTAGTCGAAATTATCTGGACTATATTTCTTTGCTGACAAAATAAAGTTGTGAGTCAAATGCTTGTTCACCATCAACAGCAATAACTTTTTGATATGTTCCGTCGGATTGTAAGTTTTGAGCATTTACATTGTCTTTCAAATAAGAATAAAGAATTTCTTTTTTTAGATATTTTGCGAGTCGTTCATCTTTAATCGGCACGACTGCTTCAACGCGACGATCAAGATTGCGGTGCATCCAGTCGGCACTTCCAATATAAATTGATTCCTTTCCGCCATTGGCAAAATAAAAGATGCGACTGTGTTCAAGAAATCTTCCGACAATTGAAACAACACGAATATTTTCCGAAAGTCCTTCAATACCGGGACGTAAAACGCAAATTCCGCGAATGATCAGGTCAATCTTTACGCCTGCCTGCGAAGCCCGATAGAGCGCACGAACGATTTTATCGTCGGTCAAACTGTTGATTTTAACAATGATTTGCGCTTCCTTCCCGTTTCGTTGATTTTTAGCTTCACGGTTAATTAATCTGAGCATTCTCTGGCGCAAATTTATCGGAGCGATCAAAAGCTGATGATATTTGGTTTGAAATGAATATCCCGTTAAAAAATTAAACAAATCGCTAGTGTCTTTGCCGATTTCTTCATCCGAAGTCAGAAGTCCCACATCAGTGTAAAGTTTTGAAGTAGTCGGATTATAATTTCCGGTGGCAAGATGCACATAGCGGCGAAGTTCGTCATTTTCACGACGGACGACAAGTGTAACTTTCGAATGTGTCTTCAAACCGCGCATTCCGTATATTACGTGAACGCCCTCGCTTTCAAGCCGCCGCGCCCATTCGATATTGTTTTCTTCATCAAAACGCGCTTTGAGTTCGACCAATGCCGCAACCTGTTTCCCGTTGCGGCTTGCTTTTATCAGCGATTTTACAATCGGAGAATTTTTCCCCGTTCGATAAAGACAAATTTTTATTGCCCGGACATTTTCGTCTTCTGCCGCTTCATCAATAAAGTCCGTAACTGTATTGTAAGTCGTGTAAGGATGATGAATAAGAACATCTTGTTGTTTTAAAATCTTAAAAATATTATCAGATTGACGCAACGCTGACGGAATCGAATATGGAATCGGACGGTCTTTAAGTGCAGGACGTTCAAGTGCATAAAGCGTCATTAAATCAGGAATATTTAAAAAACCGTCCATTTTATAAATGTCTTGTTCTGTTAAACCGATTGAGGTTGTAATATATTCGACCATTTCATCCGGCATTGATGCTTCGACTTCGAGACGCACGGGAAAACTGAATCTTCTAAGATGATGAAGCTCGCGTTCCATTGTTCGCAGAAGATCGCCGGCTTCGTCTTCGCGGAGTTCGATGTCGGCATCGCGGGTAATGCGAAACAGAAACGGTGTATGAGTCTGCATATTCGGAAACAATGAACGAACATTTGCGGCAATCAATTCTTCTAAAGGCGTAAATCTCGTGCCGTGGTCATTGACCGGGATCAGACGTGAAACATTCGGTGGAAGTTTTATGCGGACAAAACGATTTTTTGAATATAAATGTGTAAGTTTACCGGAATGTGAATTTTTTTCAGGTTCGACCATCAAGCCTAAGTTCAAACTCAGGTTCGAGATGTAGGGAAAAGGATGACTTATATCAACTGCTTGCGGTGTCAGAACGGCAAAGACATTTTTTAGAAAATAATCGTCCGCGATCTTTCTTTCAGCGATTTTCAGAGTTTTATATGAACAAATTTCAACACCTTTTTCAGCAAGTCGGGGCAAAATTTCATCGTGCAAACAACTCATTTGTTCTGCCAGCATCGGGCTTAGACGCTTCCGAATTTCGCCAAGTTGTTCTGCTGCTGAAAGACCGTCAGGCGAAAGTTTGAAAATGCCTTCGGAAACCTGTTCCTTCAATCCCGACACCCGAATCATAAAAAATTCGTCTAAATTGTTTGAAAAAATCGAAAGAAATTTGAGTCGTTCGAGAAGCGGATTTTTTTCATCGAGAGATTCTTCCAAAACGCGCATATTAAATGCCAACCAACTCAATTCACGGTTAAAAAGATAACGCGGATTATCAACGGACATAATAATTTGATTTTTTTCTACAGACGGCGCGGGGTTAGAAGCTGCTTGGTTCATAATTAATTTTGCTAAGTTATAAAAGGGAAGTCAATAAAACGGATATTAAATCTTATAAGTCGAAAACTTACTAATTAAAATCTAACAAAAGAAAAGGCTGAGAGTCAAAATTTAATTTCTGACTCTCAGCCTTTTTCAGTTTAAGTAAAAACGAAGATAAATTGATTTATCTGTCATCTTTAACGTTTAATTACGGAATATATCGCGCCGGAAGCGGTGTGTCTGACATCGAACCGAAGTTGCTTACAGACGAACCCGAAGTGCTGGCATTGACATACCATGTTCCATTGCGATAAACAGCAATGTCATCTTTACCGTCGCCGTCATAGTCTCCCGGAACCGGAGTATCGGTTGATAATCCCCACAATATGCTTGTGATTGTACCGTTCGAACTATTGTAGATATACCATCTACCTTCGCTCTGACGAAATACAGCGAGATCATCATTGTTATCACCGTCATAATCCGCCGGTACTAACTTATCACCTGCGACACCGAATGTTCTGATGGCAGAACCGCCGCCGGACAATCGTGTGTACCAAGTGCCATTGCGATAAACATTTAAATCCGATCCGTTATCGCCTATAAAATCACCGACCACAGGAATATCTCCCGCCAATCCGTATTGTGTTGTACTTGTTCCGCCGTTGCTGTTTAGGACAAACCATGTTCCGGTGCTCGGACGATAAACCGCCGCGTCCACCTTACCATCGTTGTCATAATCGGCAACTACCGGCACATCGTTCGGAACTCCCCATTCAACTCCTGAAACAGTATTTGTCATACTATTCAAAATAAGGAAGTCGGGAGTTCCCACCGTATTGCTGGCACGGAAAACTGCCGTGTCCGCTTTACCGTCGCCGTCAAAATCGCCCGGTGTCAGGACATCGGATGATGTACCCCATTTGACAACGGAAAATCCGGCGGTCGAACGGTTAAGATACCAGTTTCCTTCACTCGGACGGAAGATCGAAAGATCGGTTCTGCCGTCACCGTCGAAGTCTGCTCTTGATCTGATCGCCTCTGGAGTAACAGGTGCACAGGTGAAACTACTAATGATTTGGACATCGTCAACATTAACGCCAGTCGAAGACACCGAAGAATCGGTAGCCATTCTCCATCTGAATTGGACATTCTGCCCGTTTGCCGCCGCCGGAAGATTTACAACGGTATCAATATAACCGCCCGTAGATGTTCCGCTCCAAGCCATTCGTCCAGCAATCGGACTCATAAAGTTCACAGAAATCGTCGCATTATAACCGCCGCCGGCAAAAGTGCCGCCCGCTGCGAGAATATCCTGGAATGCACCCGCGCCAATACTCATTTCAAGAACCATTCCGTCAAAAGTGCTCTCGGTAATGTATTTGTTCCTGAATTTCAATTGTGCGCTGGTTGATGTAATTGCCACACTCGGACTGACCAAAGATGACATATTAACTGTCGCCGGATCGTTAGCAAAAGCCGAATTCGGAGCCGAACTCGGACCTGTCGCGGTAGTTGCCCAAGTAATTGCTGTCCCGGAATCCTGCGTAGTTGTCCAACCCGTAGGAAGTCCCGGAACCGTTGCACTGTCAAAGTTTTCAACAATACCGCTAGGCGTACCAAGCACGAAACTACGCATTTGCGGAGATTGCGCGCCGGTAGCACTGCTGACATTGATCGTTACGGTATGTGTGCTTCCGCATGGGGCGTTAGCCGGAATCGTATATGGAATTTGTCTTGTAACTGTCGCACCGTCAGCTATATTACCGTAGCTGACATTTGTTCCGCCATTAACATTTGCAACAACAGTATTTACTGTTGCACCTGTTGTATTGATAACTGCAACATTTAGAAGGACGCTTTCACCCGGTTCGGGAACGCCGTTATTATTGCCCGTCGAATCGCTGACCGAGAACGGATTTGCCATCACGACATTAGGAAAGTCGAAGCCTTCCGTAACAATCGTATTATTCGCACCTGTTCCGGCGTTGGTAACAGCAGCACTAAAACCTGCACCGCGAACACGGAAACCTTCACGGACATCAACAACATCCAGCGATGCTTCAGGAGCAACCGGGAGAGCCGATGCCGCCGTGATAATCGCGTCACGTTCTTGAAGAATTGTCGGTGCGAGCGGAGCAAGTTTCATACCGTCTGTAACAACTTGCAGCGATCTCCGCGTTCCGGTCGTAAAGCCGAGACGTGTAACCATTCGGTTGCGAACTTCCCAGAGCATACTGCTCCAGATCTCACCGATATTATGAATCTGATCGCAGGTTGACGAACCAATGGGACCTCGGGGAAACGCGCTGTTCGGTCCACTTGCCGTAGTTCCGATTAAAGTGTTGCAGTTCGCATTGATGTATTGAAATGTATATGGATTATGCGGTTTTCCGTTCGCGCCCAACAATGTGATGGGAGCACGCGGAAAACGCCGAATGCCGTAGTAATAATTTCCGGTAAATCCGGCACTGACTAAATAAGTGGCGTAACCGCCTGTGGTGTAAATGCCGTTGATCGGATCACTCGGTTCGGCAAGTAAGGCATAGGAATAAAAATCAGACCAGCCTTCGCCCATTCCGCGTCCCATATTATTTGAAAGTCCGCTGGTGTTTCCGTGCAGACGATTCGATGTTCCGTGCGTTACTTCGTGGATAATGACTTCCGCATCAGCGGTACCGTCATAATCCGGTGTCGGACCCGTCCAGAGAAACATCTGCATACGTCCGCGTCCACCGTCTGCCGGAGTCGAGAAGTTTGCATTGTCTGTCCCCGACGAATCCTGACCTTCAGCCGAAACACGGTCGTTGCCGACACCGCCGCGTCCGAAGTTGTCATTTTGGAAGTTAAATGCCTGCTCGGTAAATCCGAGATTATATAAAGCGTCGTGATAGCGATTCATTACATAGAACATTTGAATGACCGCACCGCGTTGTGCCTGAGCGGTTAAAGGATCATCGCCCGGTGCTGGATTTCCCGGCGGCGGATTCCATGTTGATGTAAATGTGCGGCAACCTGCTCCCGGACAAGTTCCGTCGCCCGGTTGCGGTGCGTCAACGCCATTCGGTGCTACGCGGTCAACACCGGCTTCGAGGTTGTTGCCGTCAGTGCTATTTGCGCCATCGTTGATCCAACCTGAATTGTTAAAAGAGTTTGGGGCTTCATTGCCAATCAATGGTAAGCTGGATTTACTCAATAACGCACCTTGGGTGCCTAGTGTCGGATCAATTGGTCCCGGCGACAAAGGAGCCGGACTGTCTGCTGCCGGCATAAAAGCGTTGGTATTGTTATAAACTTGATAAGTTGCTGCTTGTGTTTGATCTTCCGCAATGTTCTTGCGCCAGAGCATCACTCCGGTTTCGGCATCAACAATCACATAAAACGCATTCACGGGCTGCCAGATCAAAACTCGCCACGCCGGAACTGCCACGCCGGGTTCGGTCGGAAAATACATTTTCTCAGCCGTTGTTGCCCAATCGCCGTTACCGAAAACTGCCTTCAGAGCGGTCGAAACCGCTTCATTGCGTTCGACATCTACTCTGGTCGGTTCTGAATTGATATGACGAAAAGCCGCTCTGACGGCATCAACCGGATTACGGAAATCGCTCGAAAGCGAATCATATTCTAAACCGGGAGCGAAGTTGTTAATGACGCGAAGCATTCTACCGTCTTTTGTAAAACCGGCTTTAACTTCACCGCGAAAAACCGGAATGCCATTAATTAATTGCTCCAAATGAGCAAAAGACATATATCCGTTCGGGTTTGTATAATTTGCCGAAACGCGCAAAGCATCAGCCTGGGCATCGGTGCTGCCGATCAAATTATTGTTTTGTTTGATAAAGTTGCGGAGAATCTCTGCACGATTCATTTCCGAAGGTCCGGTCAAACGGTCAATGTTTGCTTTGTAAACATCAGGAGTAATGACTTCTGGAATTCGGATGTCCGCGTTGTATTCAACCTTCAAAGACGGAACTCTCGTTCTGAGTTCATCTTCGCCGCGAACAAAATTTTCTCTGATGTCGGCGACAACCGCCGCATCTTTTCCTGAAACTTGACGGGATTTCGCCAAGAATTCATTCGTTTCTTTACTTGTTTGTTCACGAATATCGTAATTTTCTAATCCTTCTTGATGACTTTCAGTTCTGTTAACAAGTCCTTTACCGACTTTTTTCTGACCTCCAGCCTCTGAACGGAATTGATTCGGCAGTATTATCAGTGCCGCGACCAATCCTAAAATAACTAGGCTAAGCAAAAGCCCACGATGGTCCCTTGCCTTAGTTTCTTTTTTCATATAAGCCCTCCTCAAAGCTTTGCGGAAAATGTTACTACTTCTTTGTTTTCAGTAGTTTGAAAATTTATAACCTTAAAAATAAGGACGAAAAAATATCAGGTAAAAGCTAGCGAAGAAAATTTGAAATTAGACGATTCAAAATGATGAAAGAATAAAATTCTTTTCAACACTAGATAGGTTTATGGATACAATTTATTATTGAACAGCAGAACGCCATGGAAATTGGGAATCGTATAGTTCCTGAATAATAAAAGATATTATGGCTTGCTGAATAGATAATCATTTATAATTATAGACATTATTTTTAACAGATAATCTCTTTACAGTCAATTCTTTAACAAAAGAAAAATGGCGAGAATCAAAAATAAATCTGATTCTCGCCATTTTCAGTTCACGTAAAAATGTATGAAAGTTATTTCCATACGTTTTTAACGGTTAATTATGGAAGGTATTGTTTCGGAATCGGCTTGTCCGTCATCAATCCGAAATTAGTTGCCGAAGCACCGGATGTGCTGGCATTAACCCACCAAGTTCCGTTACGGTAAATTGCCTGATCATCTTTGCCGTCGCCGTCATAATCTCCGGGAACGGGAACGTCGCCATTTGTTCCGAATGTTATGATACTTGTCATTCCATCCGAACTCTTGAGCGCATACCAAGTTCCGTTAGACGGTCTAAAGACAGCAATGTCATCTTTGTTATCGCCGTCATAATCGGCATGAACAGGTAGATCGCCCGCTAATCCGAAATTGACATTAACCGATCCGCCGTTTGATAAAGCGGCGAGCCAGGTATTGCCGCGTTTAACGGATAAATCAGATTTGCCGTCGCCATCCCAATCGGCGACGAGCGGAATATCGCCGGCTTGTCCATATGGAGTAAATGACACGCCGCCGCCGCTGTTTAAGATATACCAAACATTATTTGACGGACGGAAGACGGCAATATCGGTTTTGCCGTCGCCGTCAAAATCTCCGGCAACCGGAATATCATTCGGAACGCCCCATTCCAAACCGGACAATGTAAATCCGTTGCTGTTCAAAATGTAGAAATCAGGCACTCCTCCCGTGTTACTGGCACGGAAGATTGCGGTGTCGGCTTTACCGTCGCCGTCGTAATCACCGGGAACGAGTGCATCTGTCGCATTTCCCCAATTGATAACCGAGAATCCGGCGGTCGAACGGTTCAGATACCAGTTTCCTTCGCTCGGACGGAATACAGATAAATCGGTTTTGCCGTCGCCGTCAAAATCGGCTCTTGATCTTACCGTTGTCGGATTAAATGAACAAGAATAACTTCCCGAAACTTTAATCGTGTCAACATTCCAGCCGGTTGCAGCGGTATTTGTATCTGCGCCGAAACGCCATCTTAGCTGAACATTTTGCCCTGCCGCCGAAGCCGGAAGTTGAGCCGTTGAAGTGATATAACCGCCGGAATTACCGTTCCAAGCCGAACGATTCGCCAACGGGTTATTTGTTCCTGCGCCTAAAACTCCGTTGTAACCGTTTTCAATAAATCTTCCGCCGGCAGCGATGATGTCTTGAAACGCGCCGCCATTAACGCTGATTTCCAGCACGCCACCGTCCCAACCTGCTTCCGTATCGTAACGGTTGCGGAATGAAACGGTTGCCGCCGATGCCGTAATCGGAATAGAAGGCGAAGTCAAATCGGTTCCGCCGCCAACTGTCAGCGGATCGAGAGCGAATACCGAATTTGCCGCTGTGTCGGGATTTGTCGTAGTTGTAATGAAATTTATTCCGTTTTGAACCGATACTGCCGTCCAACCAGCCGGAAATGCCGGAGCGGTTACGCCGTCGAAATTTTCCGTAAATGTCGTATTCGGAACGCCGATGATAATTGTCCGCGTGAAACTCGTTGCGCCCAAACTGCTGTTGACATTAACAGTTAATGTGATTGCACTTCCACACGGCGTGTTTGCCGGAACGGTGTAATTCACATTTCGGCTGACAGTTGCGGCATTGGCAATCGTGCCGTAATTTGCCGAACCTCCGCCGACAACTTGCAGAGTCGTGCCGGTTGCATCATTTCCTGTATTGTTGGTCAGCGGAATTGATAAAGTGATAACTTCACCGGGTTCCGGGAATCCGTCGTTATCACCGCTTGAATCGCTAATTGCGAAGGTCGGTGTTTGAAGCAGATTCGGTAAATCAAAGGCTTCGGTAACTCGTGTGTTGCTTGCGCCGCTGCCGGGAGCAGTGACAATTGCACTAAAGCCCATTCCTCGCGTCGCAAAACCTGCCCACGTATCGGCAACATCAGCCGCTGCTTCCGGTGCCAGCGAACTTGATTGTGCCGACGCGATAATGGCATCGCGTTCTTGCAACATTGTCGGACCCAAAGGCGACATCTTCATACCGTCGGTAACAAATTGTAAAACTTTACGATTTCCGCTTGCCCAACCAAGCCTTGTAACCAATTTGGCGCGGACTTCCCAAAGCGTGGAACTCCAGATTTCGCCCAAATTATGAATTTGATCGGATGTTGCCGAACCGAAAGGTCCGCGACCGAATGCACCGTCATTAATATTGAATTGTGTCGAGTCGGCATCGGCAAATGTCAAAGGATTGTGCGGACGGTTATTCGGTCCGCCCGTAAATGCCAAAACTGCTTTCGGAAAACGGCGAATGCCGTAGTAATAGTTTCCGGTAAATCCGGCGGTTCCTAAATATGTCGCGTAACCGCCTGTGGTATAAATACCGTTGATCGGATCACTCGGTTCGGAAAGCATTGCGTGAGCATAAAAATCACCCCAGCCTTCGCCCATTCCCCGTGCCATATTGCTTGAGAGTCCGCTGGCGTTTCCGTGCAGACGATTCGATGTTCCGTGCGTTACTTCGTGAATGATGATGTCGGTATCTGTTGTTCCGTCATAATCCGGTGTCGGACCTGTCCAGAGAAACATCTGCATACGTCCGCGTCCACCGTCTGCCGGAGTCGCAAAGTTGGCATTATTTGATCCCGAAGAATCCTGACCTTCAGCCGAAACACGATCATTGCCGACACCGCCGCGTCCGAAGTTGTCATTTTGGAAGTTAAATGCTTGCTCGGTCATTCCGAGGCTGTACATTAAGTCGTGATAAATGTTCATAATATAGAACATTTGAATAACCGCACCGCGTTGTGCTTGCGGAGTCAAAGGTGCGTCGCCCGGCGCGGGATTTCCCGGCGGCGGATTCCACGTTGATGTAAATGTGCGGCAACCTGCGCCCGGACAAGTTCCGTCGCCCGGTTGTGTTGCATCAACGCCGTTTATGCCGTCGCGGTCAATTCCCGCTTCAAGATTGTTGCCGTCGGTTACGTTTGCGCCATCGGTGATCCAACCTGAATTGTTAAAAGAGTTGGGAGTTTCATTGCCAATCAATGTGCGGTTTGTTCTGGCGGCGATATTAACGCCTTGTGTGGCTAATGTCGGATTAATCGGTCCCGGTGTGAGCGGTGCCGGACTTTCGGCGGAATCCATCATTGCGTTGGTATTGTTATAAACTTGATAAGTTGCTGCTTGTGTTTGATCTTCTGCAATGTTCTTGCGCCAGAGCATTGTGCCGGTTTCGGCATCAACGATCACATAAAACGCATTGACGGGCTGCCAGATCAAAACCCGCCACGCCGGAACTGCCACGCCGGGTTCGGTCGGAAAATACATTTTCTCAGCCGTCGTTGCCCAATCGCCGTTACCGAAAACCGTTTTCAGATCGGTCGAAACCGCGTCATTGCGTTGAACGTCAACACTGGTCGGTTCTGAATTGATATGACGAAAAGCGGCTCTGACGGCATCAAGCGGATTACGGAAATCGCTCGAAAGCGCATCATAATCGAGTCCGGGAGCGAGATTGTTGATGACACGAATCATTTCGCCGTTCTTGGTAAAACCGGCTTTAACTTCACCGCGAAAGACCGGAATGTCGTTGATTCTCTGTTCGAGATGTGCAAAGGAAAGATTGCCGTCAGGATTCGTGTAATCAGCCAAAACCTTCAGGTTATTGGCTTGTGCGTCCGAAACACCGATCAAATCTTCATTGTCTTTCGTAAAACTACGGAGAATTTCCGCACGATTCGTGTTTGATGATGAAGTCAGAAAATTGCGACCTTGTTTGACATCGGGCGCAATGACTTCCGGCGTGCGAATGTCTGCGTTGTATTCGACTTTCAATGTCGGAACTTGCGTTCGCAAAGTTTCTTCGCCGCGCACGAAGGTTTCTCTGATGTCGGCAATTCTCGCCGCGTCTTTTCCTGATGTTTGACGAAACTGCGCGATTTTTTCAAACGCTGATTTATCGGCGCGAATATCATAATTTTCTAAGCCTTCTTCGTGGCTTTCGGTTTTCGGATTTAATCCTTCGCCGCTCTTGCGTTGTTTGCCGGCTTCGGAAGGGAATTGATACGGCAAAACAATGAGAGCCGCAAATAATCCCAGAATGACAAAGCAAAACATTAATGTTTTGCGTAAATCTGTCTTGGTGTTTTTCTGCATTTACTGAAATTCTCCTAAAATTTATTGAATCTTGTGGCTGCTTCTCAGCAGTATTTTTTATTTAGAAATAAAAGCGGAAATATGTTTCGTTTGCTATCGAAAGAGAAAATACACATATAAAATAAATTTTTCGACACCAAGCGGATTAATTATTAAAATTTGCTATGATTTGAATACGGGGATGATTTCTTTCTTGGGAAAATCAGAAAAATCAATAGCTCTGAACTTACAACTTTTAGGTTGAACTTACACTTGTATAAAAAAAAACCTGTTAAGTCAAACAATTTATTAACGATATAGCAAGATTAAGAAAAAATTTACAAAACTTTACACATAAATAATGGAAGAAATATTTGGCAAAGACGGACTCATTGCAAAATATCATAAAGGTTACGAATATCGTGCCGGACAGATAAAAATGGCTGAAGCCGTTTTGCGTGCGTTTGAAAACAAAAAACATCTGATCGTCGAAGCTGGAACTGGAACCGGCAAAACTCTCGCATATCTCGTTCCGGCAATCGCGGCGGCAATCGGGCAAAAAAAGCGCGTAATTATCTCGACCGGCACAAAAAATTTGCAGGAACAATTGATGGAAAAAGACATTCCGTTTCTGCAAAAAGTGATGCCGAAAAAATTCAGCGCGTCGTATATGAAAGGTCGCTCGAATTACGGCTGTCTTTATCGCATTGCAAAAGCGGAAAATCAACCGATTCTCGAAGGTTTGGACGAAATGGATTATTTCGACGAAGTTCGCCGCTGGGCGCGTGAAACCGAAATCGGCGACCGCGCCGAACTGACGACTTTGCCGGAATATATTCCTTTCTGGAACAAGATCAACGCAAAAAGCGAAACTTGTATCGGACAAAAATGCCCTGATTACGAACCGTGTTTTATTACAAAAATGCGCGAACGCGCCGAAGATGCAGACATCGTAATCGTCAATCATCATTTATTTTTCGCCGATCTGAGCGTGCGCGGAAATCAATACGGCAAAGTTTTGCCCGATTACGGCGCGGTGATTTTTGACGAAGCGCATCTCATCGAAGACATCGCCGCCGATTATTTCGGTTTTCAGATTTCGAGTTTTCAAATTGACGAACTCGCCCGCGATGCCGACAATTTGCCGATTACCGACGCGGTTGTGACGAGAGATTTGACAAAATTAGTTGCGAAGATCATCGGACTCGCCGATCAATTCTGGATTCGTTTTCAACAAGGACGCGGACAAGACGGCAGATTTCCGCTTCTGCCGGACACTTTTGTTCAAAAACATCAGGGAAATCTCGAAGAAACTCCGCTCGGCGAAGCGTATTTCGCGCTCGATTCCGCGCTCGAAAGATTAGAAACGGGCGTTGATGTTTTCTCCGACAAATTGCCCGAAGCCGAAAGTCTTCATCGCCGAATTATGCAGACGCGTTTCGATCTCGATTTTATCGTCAAACAATCTGAAAAAAATTATGTTTACTGGATCGAAAGACGTGGACGCGGAATGTTTTTACGTGCTTCGCCGATTGACGTTTCCGAACTTTTGCAGGAAAAACTTTTTGAAAAAATCGAAACAGTCGTAATGACGAGCGCGACGCTTTCATCCAACGGAAAATTCGATTTCATCAAAGACCGACTCGGTTTAGATCAGAGCAAAGTCGAAACTTTGCTCGCGCCGTCCGCGTTCGATTATCAGAAACAAGCCGTAATTTATCTGCCGAAAGGAATGCCCGATCCGCGTGCGCCGGAATTTACGCAAATCGCGGCGGGCGAAATCGTGAAAATTCTCAATGTAACAAAAGGACACGCCTTCGTTCTCTGCACGAGCAATTATTCGATGAATGCGCTTTATGAACTTGTTTCGATGCGCGTAAATTTCCCGTGTTTCGTGCAAGGTTCAATCTCGAAAGCCGGAATTCTCGAACAATTCCGCCAAACTCCGAACGCCGTTCTTTTCGCAACAAGTTCATTCTGGCAAGGCGTTGACGTGCAGGGCGAACAACTTTCCTGCGTCATCATTGACAAACTCCCGTTCGCTGTCCCAAGCGATCCAGTCGTCGCCGCTCGAACCAGATTCATTGACGACAACGGCGGAAAATCCTTCTTCGAATACAGCGTCCCGAACGCGATTATCACTCTAAAACAAGGAATCGGACGTTTAATCCGCAGCAAAACCGACAAAGGCGTAATCGCCATTTTAGACTCGCGCCTCAGAACAAAAGGCTACGGAAAAGATTTTCTAAACTCTCTACCAAAAGCGAAAATTACGGGAGAATTAAAAGACGTTGCAGATATTTTTAGTTAAGGATTAGTTTTTATGAAAATCAGTCGTTGGATTTACTTTCCGCTAATTTTTGTTTTGATCTATATGTTGCAAAGTGTTTTGATGGGCGGCAAATTTACTATCGGTAAACTGCTCTTCGGAGCAATTATGGGCGCGATTGTCGGCTTTGTAACGCTTTGGTGGAGCGAATCAAGAGCAAAGAAAATAACGGGCAGTGCAGATGAAGAGATTTATCAAGTAAGACAAAAAAGAAATATTACTATTTTACTAAATTTCGACCGAGCATTTGAAGTTTGCAAAGAAGCTGTAAATTCATTGAATCCCGCAAAAATAAAGGAAGAAAATGCAGAAAAGGGCATTATCAAATTTAGGACTCGCCTAAAATGGGACACTTTTGGTCATATAATTACAGTAAGTTTGAAGTCAATAAACGAAAATTTAACCGAAGTTGAAATCAGCACCCGACCAATTCCACGGACTGTATTAGTTGGCAGCGGTTATAGTTGGAAATATGTTGAAGAAATCTGCAATTATTTGAAGGAAAAAGATGCGGAAATCAATAAAAAAGTTTTGGTTGAAAGTGCCGCAATATTAAATGATATTTATGTAAAACCGTTTCAAAAGGAAAAAATCGAGAGGTAAACAAAATGCCAGCAGTTATAGATGAAATTATTGAAAAAACTTTGCAAATTTCTGATGAAGACCGCGATAAATTGATTCAAGTGTTGGAGAAACAGAAACAGAAATCAAAACCGAACGGCAAAAAAGGTTCGGTTCATCCGAATACGATTTGGGTCAAAGAACATCGCGCCGAATATCAGGGAAAATATGTCGCTTTGCAAGACGGCGAACTTGTCGCAACAGGAAAAAATTATCCCGAAGCATTAACTCAAGCGAAAAAACTCGGAGTTGAAAAGCCGATGATAACTTATATTTTCCCGCTTGACAGCGAACCTTTCGGAGGTTGGTAGATTTTACATAATCTGAATTTTGAAAAATTAGCCTTTTATAACACGGACGAAGTCGGCATCACGGTTAATGTTGAAATTGGTTTCGGTGATTTAACTTCGAGATTTGAAGCCAAAATAGACACGGGCGCGACGGCTTGCATTTTCGAGCGCAGTTTGGGCGAAGAAATCGGCATCGAAATAGAAACGGGCGATAAAATGAAATTCAGTTCGGCAACCGATTCGTTTATAACTTACGGACATTTTGTAACTTTAACCGTTGAAGAATTTGAATTTCACTCGTATGTCTTCTTCGCCGCAGATGTGAATTTCAAAAGAAATGTTCTCGGTCGAACCGGCTGGCTTGACCGTTTGAAGATAGGTTTGATTGATTACGACGGCAAACTCTATCTGAGTCGTTATGAAAGTGAGTAGTTGGCGAAAAGATTTTCTAAACTCTTTACCAAAAACCAAAATTATGAGAGAACTCAAAGACATTGCTGAAATATTTGAAGATAAAAAAGGTGCTTTCAGTTAAAATAAAAAATGGAGAATAGTTTTATGTTGAAAAAAATAATTTTATTACAAATTTCGGTTCTGATTGTAATTTTATGTGGTTGGGAACAGATTAAAGGTCAAACCACGAATGACCAAATCCAACCGGACGATGAAAAAATTTTCAGTCAAGATGAAGTGGATGTAAAGGCTAAGGTTACAAAATCGGCTTATGTAGATGATGTAAGCGGATGTAAGGACTCAGGATTTATTACATTGAGAGTAGTTTTGCGTAAATCTGGAAATGTAACTGACATTCAGGTTGTAAAACTGTCAGAATGTAAAACCTTTAATGACAAAGTAATTAAAGCAATAGTTAAAATAAAATTTAATCCGGCTATAAAAGACGGCGAAAAAGTTTCACAAAGAAAAAGTTTTCAATATAAATACCATACAGGGCTTTCTCATAAAAATTGAAAACAAGGCGGCAAAGAGTTATTTTTATAGTTTTGCGAAACAGAAAAGTAACCAATTATGCTGCCTTGTCAAGAAAATAGTAGAAGTTTTTTCGAGAAACTGCAACGTGCCGAA
>JBBSAX010000006.1:0-53071 GCA_038251885.1 Pyrinomonadales bacterium
CTCCCAGCAAAACAGTTGACTTTATTATTATCGGATTTAATTTTCAAACTCCATAAGTAGGAATTCAAAATGCTTGAAAAATATAAACAAATTCAGATTACAGAGTATTAAAGCTGTTTTCTTATTATCTTTTTAATTCTCATCGTTACAAAATTTTTTCAGTTCTTCTATTTCGATGAATCAATAATAATCGGATCAAATTTAGTTCAACCGCACTAAGGATTATTGCATCCAAAATTTGTCTTTTTATTTCGCAGATGACTTTAATTAGCAAAATAGATATATTCTGACTATCAATTTCATTTTTTCTAATTCACGAAATTGCGCTGTAAAATGTTACTATCTATAAGATCCACTTTTTCTGAAAAATAATTATGAAAGTTATATTTACTATTGGTTTTGTTATGGTTTTGTCGGTTTCAGCCGTTTTGGGCGCGTTTGAAGCCGGCTTCGGTTTATTTAATAATTCGTCTTTTTTTACAAATAACGACTCGGACAAACTCGAAGTCGAAGGCGAAAAACACTTTAAAAATATCAAGCAACTGACTTTTGGAGGCGAAAATGCGGAAGCATATTTTTCGTCTGACGGCAAACAATTAATCTTTCAATCGAAACGCGACAATCTCGCTTGCGATCAGATTTTTCGGATGAACATTGACGGTTCTGATACGAAAATGGTTTCAAACGGCGAAGGTCGTACGACTTGTTCATTTTTCTTCAAAGGCGGCAAAAAAGTTCTCTACGCTTCGACGCACGGCGGCGCGAAAGATTGTCCGCCGAATCCTGATTTTTCAAAAGGTTACGTCTGGGCGGTTTATCCCGATTATGACATTTACACATCAACACCTGACGGCAAAAAGATCAAAAAACTAACAAATTCGCCGGGTTACGATGCCGAAGCGACCGTTTCGCCGGACGGCAAAAAAATCATTTTCACGAGTGAGCGCGACGGCGATCTCGAACTTTATTCGATGGACATAAACGGCAAAAACATCAAGCGTTTAACCAATGAACCGGGCTACGACGGCGGCGCGTTTTATTCGCCCGACAGCAAAATGATCGTCTATCGCGGTTCGCATCCGAGCGATCCGAAACTCATCGAACGCGACAAAGAACTTTTGAAACAGCATTTAATCGTGCCGACGACTTTTGAAGTTTGGACAATGAACGCCGACGGTTCAAACAAGCGTCAGGTAACAAAATTAAATTCCGGTTCATTCGCGCCGTATTTCACGCCGGACGGCAAGAAAATCATCTTCTGCACGAATTATTTCGCAACCGACGAACGCAAACGCAACTTCGATCTGGCAATGATAAATGTTGACGGAACAGGAATCGAAAGAGTTACATTTAACGAATCATTCGACGGTTTCCCGATGTTCTCGCCCGACGGCAAAAAACTCGTTTTCGCTTCAAACAGAAACGCCGCCAAACAAGGCGACACAAATGTTTTCATCGCCGATTGGGTTAATTAAATCTTTTGCCACGAACAAACACGAAAATTCACGAAAAATTATTTTGTGTAAATTTCGTGTCTGTTCGTGGCTAAAACTCTTATGAAAAAGCCATTATTTAGTTTTCTATTTTTACTTTTATTATTTTCAATCGTTTCGGCTCAAGAAAAAGAATCCCGAAAAGTTGGTGAATTACCGTCTTTTTGGCAGTGCGATTATGTAATACAATTAGCTGATAATTTCCTTTTTGAACTACAAAATAATCCGCAGTCAACCGGATTTGTAATTTATTACGAAGGAAAATACGCTAATGATACAGAACAATCGGAAACGAAAATGTTTTTGCCAAGACGTGGCGAAGCTGATTTTCGCGTTCAAATAATTCGCAACCATATTAAATTAAGAAAACAAAATCCTGAAAGAGTTTTGTTTATCAATGGCGGTTTTCTTGAAGAACAAAAAACAGAATTTTGGATTGTTCCCAAAGGCGCAGATTTACCGAAACCGCGCCCGACGATTGGAAGAATGGAATATCGCAAAGGAAAACCTTTTTGGAAATGTGATTTATGAAAAAGCAATTATTCAGTTTTCTATTATTACTTCTACTTTTTACAAATCTTTCAGCGCAAGATGTAAAGCCGAGTAAAGAGGAAAAAAATCTTCGCAACCACGTTACATATCTGGCTTCGGATAAACTCGAAGGCAGAAAAACGGGTGAAACAGGCGCGACTTTTGCGGCGGGTTATGTGTCGAATGTTTTCGCGCAGTTGAAATTAAAAACTGCCGGAAATGCCGTTTCGCGCAATTATATGCAGACCTTTCCGTTCGTAACGGGCGTTCAACTCGGACAAAGCAATGCTTTGAAAATCAATGATTCAACCTATAACCTGCAAACGGATTGGATGCCCGCCGGATTTTCGGCAAACGGGAAACTTTCCAATGCAGCGGTCGTTTTTGCGGGCTACGGAATTGTTGCAAACGAACTCAAATACGACGATTTTGCTGGTTTGGATGTAAAAGATAAAGTAGTTTTGGTCTTTGCCGGAACGCCCGAAAAAGGAAATCCGCGTTCGCAATTTGCGCGTTTCGCCGATGCTCGCGTCAAGGCAAAAATTGCAAGCGATAAAGGCGCGAAAGGTTTGATCGTAATTTCGGGCGAACAAAATTTCCCGGACGATAAATTAACCAAACTCGAATACGATCAAGTTTCCGGTGAAACGACGATTCCGACTGTTGTAATTTCGCGCAATGCGGCGGCAAAAATGCTCGGCGAAAAAGATGAAAAATCTCTCGATGAAACCGAAAAATGGTTTGCGATGCAGAAGGACACGCCGCAGAATATTCAGATAAAACTCGTTAATACGCCGAAGATGTCCGCCGATCTGGACGTAAATCTAACGAAAGCGACCGCCGAAGGTTACAACGTCGTCGGAGTCTTAGCAGGCAGAGATGAAGTTTTGAAAAACGAAGCAATTGTCATCGGCGCACATTATGATCATTTGGGACGCGGCGGAAAATCGAGTCTCGATCCGAATTCAAAAGAAATCCATCACGGCGCGGACGACAACGCTTCCGGCGTGGCGGCGATGCTCGAACTTGCGCGTCAATTCAGCAAGGAAAAAGATAATAAACGCACACTGATTTTCATTGCGTTCGGCGGTGAAGAAGAAGGACTTCTCGGCTCAAAGGCTTACGTCAACAATCCGGTTTTTCCGCTCGACAAAACCGTGGCGATGATAAATATGGATATGGTCGGGCGTTTGAATGAAAGCAAATTAACCGTCGGCGGAATCGGAACGGCAAGCGAATGGAAAAATTTGGTTGAGTCATTTAATCCTCAATCTTCTGAAAAGAAAACAACTTCCAATGAAGAAAATCTAAAAATAAAAAACGACATTATAAATGAATTATCGAAGGCAAATATTATAAAAGGAATAAATGTAGAAGTCAGTGATAATGAAGTATTATTAACTGGAATTGTTGGAAGGGAAAAATTAGCTGATGTAATGAGAACTACTCTAAAAACAGCGAAGATGAGAGTCAACAATCAACTTTATTTATCTCCAAATCAAGTTCCAACCGATTCTGAAATTTTGTCCAAAATTCCTTTTACACTTCAATTAAATCAAGATGGTTTTGGACCGAGCGATCATTCATCATTTTACGGCAAGCAAATTCCCGTGCTTTTCTTTTTCACGGGAACCCATTCGGATTATCACAAACCTTCGGACACATCGGACAAAATTAATTATCAAGGATTGGAAAAAGTTACGGAATACGTCGGCGAAATCGTCAAAGTGATTGACCGAAATCCGACAAGACCGACTTATACGACTGCGCCGAGTTCGGGAATGATGGGCGGCAGAAACGGAAGTTTTAACGTATCCTTGGGAACCGTGCCAGGTTACGCCGATAACACCAATGACGGCTTGGCTTTAGACGGCGTGCGCGATGCAAGTCCGGCGGCAAAAGCCGGAGTCAAAGCCGGCGATAAAATCGTCAAACTCGCGGGGCGCGACATCAAAAATATCACCGATTACGTTTTCGTTTTAGGTGAAATGAAAGCCGACACGGAATACGAAATCGTCGTTCTGCGCGGCGCGGAAAAATTGACTTTAAAAATCATACCGGAAGCGAGAAAATAAGAGAAATATTTATCCACAGATAAGAACAGATGGACACAGATTTTTTGAGGCTTAATAAATGATCTTTTAAATATCTGTGGTAATCTGTCCATCTGTGGATAATTTTTTATGAACCCAATAAATTTCTGCAAACTACACGGCTTCGGCAATGATTATATTGTTATCGAAAATGAAGAATTGCGCGAAATCTCCGACATTGGAGAATTTACAAAGAAAATCTCGCACCGAAATATGGGAGTCGGTTCGGACGGAATTGCTGTTTTAGAAAAACTAGATAGTTCAGAAGCCGATTATTCGTGCCGAATAATCAATCCCGACGGCAGCGAAGCCGGATTTTCCGGCAACGGAACGCGCTGTGCGGTCGCGTATCTTTATTACAAAAATTTGTGGTCAAGTAAAAATCTTAAACTCAAAACAAAAAGCGGAATCAAAAATTACGAGTTTTTAAACCGCGAAGAAAATACTTTTTGGTTTCTTGCCGAACTCGGAAAACCTAAATTCGATCTGCCGAAATCTCCCGTTTTTGAAGCCGAATTCAAAAATTATACGCCGCAAATAATTACAACGCATCTTTGGGATGAAGACGAATTCGTCAGTTTTCTCTACGTTGATGTCGGAAATCCGGTTGTTTGTTTGTTTGTTGATGAAGAAATCGCAAGTTTTGATGATTTTGAATGGCGCAGAACCGGCGCGGAAGTCGAATCTTTTACCGACGCATTTCCCGAACGAACGAACGTCGTTTTTATAAAAGTTTTAGACCGCGAAAATATCGAAATAAGAATCTGGGAACGCGGCGCGGGCGAAACATCCTCGTCGGGAACTTGTTCGATTGCGGCGGCGGTCGCCTCCGTTTTTACAGGAAAAACGGACAGAAAAGTTGCGGTTCACGCGGAAGGCGGAACGACCGAAGCCGTCTGGCGCGAGGAAGACGATGAAATGTTAATCACAGGACGCGCCGATTTAGTTTGTTGCGGTGAATGGATCGCGTAGGTCAGAACCATCTGCGGTAGCGGATGGTTGAACCCGAAAATCGAAACTCTTTAAATTACAAACTTAAACCGCCCGCTACCGCAGACGGTTCTGACTTTTATTATGAAAAAAATTATCATAATCGCATTTTTGTTTATCTTTTCCGTTTCGTTTGCAGCCCAAAATCCGTATTTTCCGAAAACGCTGAATATGCGCGAGCAAGCGCAGGTCATTGACCGTTGGCTCGATGAACGGATCGAAACCGTTTTGCCACAAATAATGCGCCGTTCGGGGATTGATATGTGGGTAATCGTTTCGCGTGAATATAATGAAGACCCGGTTTTGAAGACTTTTCTTCCGTCAACGTGGCAATCGGCGCGGCGAAATACGATGCTGGTCATCTATGATCCGGGCGAAGGGAAAAAACTCGAAACTTACGCGATGGCGCGTTATGCGGTCGGGAAAATGTTCAAAAAGGTTTGGGACGCGGACAAACAATCCGATCAATGGAAAGCTCTGGCGGAATTTATTGCGTCGAAAAACCCGAAAAAGATCGGCGTAAATAAGTCGGAATATTTCGCGCTTGCCGACGGAATTTCTTCGATGCAATATGACCAATTAATGAACGCACTTCCGGCGAACTTGAAATCTCGTGTCGTTTCTGCCGAAAACGTCGCCATCGGTTGGCTTGAAACGCGCACGGAAAGCGAAATGGCGGTTTATCCAAGCATCGTGCGGATGGCGCATCAAATCATCGCCGAAGGTTTTTCCGAAAAAGCGGTTCAACCCGGCGTGACGACGACCGATGATGTCGTTTGGTGGTATCGCGACCGAATCCGCGAACTCGGTTTTACGACATGGTTTCATCCGTCGGTTTCAATTCAGCGCAAAGACCCCGAATCGTTTGAACATTTACGCGCTTTTTCTGACCGTCCCGAAGATCAGGTGATTTTACCCGGCGATCTGCTTCATGTTGATTTCGGAATCACATATTTGCGCCTGAATACCGACACGCAACAACACGCCTACGTTCTAAAACCGAACGAAAAAGAAGCACCGAAATTTTTGCAAGATGCGTTCAAAAAAGGAAACCGTGTGCAGGATATTTTAACGGGAAATTTCAAAAGCGGTTTGACGGGAAATCAAATTCTCAAAAACTCGCTCGATCAATGTAAAACCGAAAATCTGAAATGCACGATCTACACGCATCCAATCGGTTTTCACGGACACGCCGCCGGAACGACCATCGGACTTTGGGATCAACAAGGCGGAGTTCCCGTCAACGGCGATTATCCGCTTTATCCGATGACCGCGCATTCGATCGAATTAAATGCCGGAGTTTTCATTGAAGACTGGAAAAAAGAGATCAGAATAATGCTCGAAGAAGACGCATTCTTCGACGGCGAGAAGGTTTATTACATTGACGGCAGACAAACCGAATTGATGACAATTCCGAGGGAATTGAAACCGAACCGATAAATGATTGATTGATTTACAAAATAACAAATCTGTAAAGTTTTTTTGATATGTTTTTTAATCTTAAAATCATCAAGATAAAATCAAAAAAAGTATAATTTATCATAGACAAATAGTGTTCAACATCAGTTATTGTTTCGCCAAAATATTCTTTAAATGTTATTAATCTCTTATTATAAATTGTGTCTGGCGGATTATAGTCGAATTCTGTTGTCATAGGTTGACCTGAATGATTAAAAGCTCTATATGTCAAAAACAAACCGACGAGAGCAAATTTTCTCAACTTCTCTCTATCTTTTTCAATTTCGGGGAGTTTGTCCTTGATTAAATACATATATCGTCGAATATATGGAAAATTTGCCTGTTCTTCCAAACTGTATGAAAATATCTCAACTATATCTTTCGGTATAAGCATTTTTCCTTTCTAAGCTAAATTGGAAATGGGATGATTATTAAGTTTTTTATGAATTGCCGTCGCGCTTTAGCCGACGGATTGCAATTATCTAAGAATCAATCGGCTTTAGCCAAATTTCAGCAAAATAATCAATCATCCTTTTGCTTTAGCATAAATTCAATCCTTAAATTTTTGAAATCCCGCTCTTTTCAAAAAAATTTCAAACTCTTCGTCAAAACTTTGTTTTTTACGATGATTCTCTTGATTTTTAATGTATTCCCGAACATTATCAACAAACGATTCACTCACCGAAACAACAAAATAATCGTCCTGCCATCCGAATTTTTCCTTGCACAGATTATTTTTGTTTATCCAAAATGAAGATTCCCCTTTGATGAGCTGCATTATTTGCTTCAAAGTGTGATCCGGTGAAAGCGAAACCAAACAATGAACATGATCCGTAAAACCGTTTATATAGTCAATAAAAATTTCTTTTTCTCTGGCATTTTCCCGAATGTGGCGGAAAACTTTTTGTCTGATTTCATCCGTTAAAAAAGGTTTTCGATTTTTTGTTGACCAAACGAAATGCAGCCAAACTTTGATGTATGACATAGTTTTAATTTAGGCTAAAGCGATAAGGAATTTTATTTTTTATTGTTTGGCTAAAGCCTTTTTGTTATTTTAACTCTTGTCCGTCAGCTGAAGCAGACGGCAATTCATAAAGTAGATTGAAAATCTGTATTGTTTATTTAAGCAATTTCATAGCTCTAAATGTAAGAGCAGTAAATATTTATAACTATATTTACTGCTCTTTTTCAATTGTTAATTTTTACCGCGCCGCGTTGGCGTTCATATCGGCATTGCGCGAAGAATCGGAAGTCTGCGCCGGATCGCGCATTCCGCTTGTGTGGCACCAACCTGTTTTGTGTCCGCGATTGTTTGCGCCCGGAAGCTGTGCGTAATCTCTTTCGACAACGCCGTCGTCAGGATCGTTTAAGAACAAATCGGTCGCAATGTTGCAGTAGTCGTAGCGATACCAAACATCTTTGAAAGAAGTTGTCGAATAATGAACTTTCGCTCTTGCCCACGATGGAATTCCTGCCAGCCACGAAGCCGAACCGCTGTAAGTCAGATCGTAATTCGTGCCGCATCCCGCACCGAAAACACTTCCTAAAGCGGCGAGATTTCCGGCTAAAGCCGTTCCTTGATACGGAGTTCCGACCGTTTGAATAAAGCGCGACCCGCCTGTCGCGTAGTCCAAACCGCTCCAGTAATATGTGTAAAGATGAAGCGAAGCCGCGCCGCCTTGACTGTGCGCGACGATGCCGAAACTCGGATATGACGCGCCGAAATTTCTGATTAAATTAGCAAATTGATCGTGGGAACGGTTTTGGTTTAAGTCCGAAAACTTGATCGAATTAGAGAATTGTCCCTGCACCGAACCCCAAACATCGCCCGAACAATATCCGTGAACGAGCATCAATTTTCCGCCCACCGCGTTTTCAATCGGTTCGGTTGGACGTTTGCCCGTTCGCATTTCGTTTGTGATTTCACCGTTGAAATTTCTCGCGTTTTCGGGAATTGCCGGAATTGCCAGAGGAATCTTGTTGGCGGTGGCGATAGTTACAAAATAATCGGGGTCTTGAATTCTGACGTTGCGAAGTTCAAAACCTTCTTTTGCGTTTGATAAAGAAAGCCAGCGACCATCTAAAACCAGAGGCAATTCGACGTTTCTACCTTTTTCTTCGGCGACGCTCATTCCGCTGATCCACGCGACGGGCGATTTTTCGCCGCTCGAATTTCGTGCCCAGATTTCGCCGTAAGCGATGACTTTGCGACCTTCGCGCAAACCGCTGACCGGAATATTTACTTGCAAACGCTCACTGTCAATCAAATTTGAAACTGCGCCGCGTCCAAATTGAGCGTTGTCGCCCAAAACTTGCACGAGTTGTTCGCTTGTTCGGATAAATTCTTCGCCTTTCGGAGAAACTCCTCGCACGGTGATTTGAATCAAATATTGTCCGGTTTCGCGCGGAACAAAACTTCCGCCGAAAAGTCCATTAGAATTGCCGTTGAAATTCAGCTTTTGCGTCGTGCTGTTCGGCGTTCTGATTTCGCCTTCGATACTGCGAATCTCGCCTTCGATTGCCGAATTCGTTCCCGCCGCATTGTCAAAAACTCTCGTAAAAACGCCGATACTTCTGCCGACAAGCGTTTGATGCGTATCAATATATGAATAAAGCTGATACGGCGAATCGTTGGAAACGACCAAATAACCAACCGTTCCGCTGTCGCGCAGATTCGCGTCTTTTCCTGCCGAAATTTCGACGCGCCAGTTGCCGTTTTTGACATAATTAAAACTGAAAACTTCCGCCGGAAATTTCACGCCATCCATTCCGATCTCACCGTCGCGGCGTTCGACGAATTCAGGATTGTTTCGCAAATTTATGTCTTTATTGACACCGTTTGAAGTGGTAATTTCCCAACCCGCGCTGTTCGGCGCAAGCAAAGTCAGACGCAGATTTTCGGTAGTTTCGACCGGAATATCAAACGCGGCTTTTCCGTCCTTGAAACGAATCGGCAACATCGCCGCTTTCGATTTTATGCCGAGCGTGCTTGAATCCGGCACGCGCATCGAATCCATTTCATTGGCAGAACCTGCCAGGTTTTTAAACGAACTCTGCGCCGTCAAAACGGTCGTCAGAACAAGTAAAATTGTTACGAGCAAAAGCGTTTTTTTCATCATTTTCTCCCTGAAATTTAATATAAAGACGGAAAATTATTATTCGCTTTTCTACTGCTTTTAATTTTTTAGAAATGTCGGGAAATAAACTGATTTAGGTGTGATTATATAAATTTTTAGAGTTTATGCAAATGTTTTTGTAGTTTCTTTCAACTAATTATTAAAATGCAAAATGTTTGCGTTTTGGTCTTTATATAAGCCTCTTCGCTGGGAGCGCACGCATCCCTGCGTGCCGTTTGCGATAGCAAACGAATTTCGCTATAACTCCCGCAACTTGATTCTGACGTATTTTTCGTGCTATCGCACTCAGCACGCAAGATGCGTGCGCTCCCAGCCTAAAAATTGATTTTTTATTATCTGATAAAAAATAATTGTTAAAGTCAGTTAGAATTTGTCGTATAATCAATCCGCATATAATGTTTTTATGCTGAACCATTCTGCATAATCGTAAGTTTGGCATTTTTCTGTTTATTTGGTTTGTGGAAATTTTCAAAGCTATATTTATACATCTCATTACACCAGTCGCAGGAATTTTATGGTTTCTGAAAATTCGTAAGGATATGCTTGAGCAGGAAATCGTAAGTCCGCCGATTATACAGATGTTCGTTGTATTTGCTACTTATGGCGGTCTATTGTTGGTATTTCTAACTACTTTCTTCTGGTATTGGTCAGGTATGGCATCTTTGGGCTTTTTTTATTTATTATTTCTTGCGCCGATAGTTATGATTATTATTGCTTTTCAACTTTATTCAGAGCGAACTTTGTCAAAATTTCACCGGGCAATATTTACTGTGAGTGCTTTATATCCAGTATTGCTTGCAACCATTATTGGAGGGCTTTTAATCTGGTTAAATTATTTTGCAAAATAAAAGTGAAAACAATAATTTTATTTAAGACACAACAAATAAGTCCTTGGATGTGAAGGAGAAATAGTGACTTCATTATCAAACTTTATCTGTTAAACTTATGTTGACTTTTAGCGGTTTCGTTTCTTGTCAACTCCGCCGTTCAATATTTTAAGTTTTTGCTCAAAAAAGCGAACCTTGATTTTCCAGACTTTCCGCCTTGATTATTTCCTGCCCTAAAAGTTTTTTCAATTTATTCGTGCTTGCCGGAGCGTGTCCTTCGTAAAAATTGCTAAAATAAACGAAAATTTCTTTGGCTTTTATTTTTTCGATTTCTTTCGCCCAAATTTATAATTTCGTGTCTTTATTTGGATAATTTTACTTTAAAGGAGTATTCTGGTTTTGTTATGAACACCGTTAAAGTTTATGAAGAAGTTGTTGATTTTATTGCTGCCGGAACAACGCCGCAGAATGTCATAGATTTTCGTCCATCGGAAGCGGCGCAGGAAAGGGTTTCCGATCTGCTGTCGCGTGAAAAAGACGGCGAACTTGCGCCCGCCGAAAAAAGCGAACTCGACCATTATTTGCAACTCGAACATTTAATGCGTCTGGCAAAAGCCCGCGCCCGCGATTTTCTGCCGAATGAGTAAATACATCAGTTACGAAGTGCGTGATGCGGTCGCACTTCGCGCCAATAATGTTTGCGAATATTGCTTAATTGCCGAAGAAGACGCTTATTTCAAATTCCAAGTCGAACACATCATCAGCCGAAAACACGGCAGTTCATCAGATTTAGAAAACTTAGCTTTAGCCTGCGTTTTCTGCAATCGTTACAAAGGCAGTGATATTGCATCGCTATCATCTGAAACCGGCGAATTAGTGCGTTTTTACAATCCTCGCGTTGACCGTTGGCGCGACCATTTCCGATTAAATGGCGTTATGATTGAAGCCTTAGCGGAAATCGGTGAAGCAACGATCCGAATTTTGCAAATGAATCACGATGACCAAATTTTAGAACGACAGATTTTAAGCAGACGCGGACGTTATCCAATCGAAGCGGCGTTATTGCTGATAATCGAACATTAATTATTTTTAATCAAAAAAGCGAACCCTGATTTTCCAGAGTTTCCGCTTCAATTATTTCCTTTCCTAAAAGTTTTTTCAATTTATTCGTGCTTGCCGGGGCGTGTCCTTCGTAGAAATTACTGAAATAGACGTAAGTATTTTTTACCTTTATTTTTTCGATTTCTTCTGCCCAGATTTGTAAGTTTGTGTCTTGATGCCGATAGATTTTGTCGAAGTTCGTCAGATCGCGTTCGCCCATAAAGCGGACGTAGGAAAAATCGGTCGTTATTTTTTCGATGGCTTCAAACATCTTTTCGCGCGGAATCCAACTTCCTTCGCATAAACAGAGCGCGATTTTATTTTTTTCGAGTTCTTCAAAAGTCCATTCAATCATCCAATCGCGGTTGCGGAATTCGACGGCGAAACGGATTTCATTCGGCAAATGTGCGAGAAATTCGCGCAGATTTTGGGCGTTTTCCTTGCTTCCTTCAAACTGCGGCGGAAGTTGGATTAAGACAATTCCGAGTTTTTCTTTTAATTCCAAAACGCGCTCGCAAAAAGCGTCGGCAATTTCAAACGAGTTTTTTCCCAAAGCTAGATTATGGGTAATTTCCTGCGGTAGTTTTAGCGAAAATGTAAATTTTTCAGGCGATTTTTTATACCAACCTTCAATCGTCGAAGCGGGCGGAATCGCGTAAAATGTCGAATCAACTTCAATCGTGCCGAAGATTTTCGAGTAATTTTCAAGCATTGTATTTGAACGAGTTCCGCGCGGATAAAAAATTGTGTCGCCGCCCGCTTTCGTCGTCCAATCTTCATAATTCCAACCCTGACAGCCGATCTCGATTTTGGATTTTAGATTTTGGATTTTAGATTTCATCTTTCCTCTACTCTATTTATTAATTGGGATGAATCATTTTATAAATGCTCACAGACGGAACGAGAATTGATGTTCTTTAAAAATTAAATTCGACAAAAAATAAAAGTTTGTCTGCCGGGAGCGCAGGCATCCTTGCGTGCTGAGTGCGATAGCACGAAAAAGCGTTTGACCTTAAAGAAATTTTTGAGTAAGCAGAGGCTTTCGCGCCGTTTTGCAAACGACGCGGCACGCAGGGATGCGTGCGCTCCCAGCCGAAAGTTGACTTTTTATTATCGGATTTATTTTTCAAAAAACATAGGTTCGCGTTTCGTTCTTTATTCAGTAATTTTTAAAAACAGTCTGCTCAACTGTTTAATATAAAAAAATTTTACAAAATTTGTAACCAAATCGAAACGCCGCGCGTCTTTTTAAGTAAGAAGTTTTTTTGGAGTTCAAAATGAATAAAAATCTTTCGGATGAAAAACTCGACCAAATCTTAGGAAAAATCGTCAAAGACTCGTTGCTGAAAAGCGAAATGATTGACGAAATCGCCGATTCGCCGAAACTGCGTTGGAGCGTAAACAGCAGCATACAGCAGGAAAAAGCAATCCGCGAAAAAACTCGGTTTCCACTTTGGAGTTGGCGGATCACCGCTTTTGCTTCGATGGCTTTTGTCCTTTGCCTCGGTTTGATTTGGTCTGTAAATTTTAAGGAAAATGATTTGGTCGCCGAGATAAAAACAGTTGATGTGCCGATTGCGGAAACGGTAGAAATCGGCGAAAAAGAAGTTAAACCCGAAACGACAATCGAAGGTGAAATGGAAGATGCGCCGATTAAAAAAATTTCAAAAACTTCTCCAACGAAATTTATTTCGCCGAAAATCAAGCCGAAATTAAACATTTCGACTAAAAAGCAAAATGCCGTAATTCAGCTAAAAAACAACGCGGAAACTTTTGCTAAAACCGAAAAAATAAAAACTGATTTTATCGCGCTTTCCTATTCGTCTGCGGCGGAAAGCGGACAGATTTTGAAAGTGAAAGTTCCGCGCTCGATGATGGTTGCGCTCGGTGTGGCGGCAAATGTCGAAAACGCTTCGCAGCTCGTCAACGCCGAAGTCGTTATGGGCGACGACGGTTTGGCTCGCGCTATTCGTTTTGTACAGTAGATTAAAAAAGGAAAAGAAAGGAAAAGATATGAAGTTCAAATATATTATTTTAATGGCGATCATTTTATTGTCAGGCAGCACATTTATTTTTGCTCAACGACCGCCGCGACCGCAACAACCGCCGGGAATACCGCGTATGCCGCAGGGCGAAAGACCGCCGCGCGGCGAAAATGAACGTCCGCCACGTCCCAAATGGTTCGAGATGATTGATGCCAACAAGGACGGAAAAATTGATCTTGAGGAATATCAAACTGTTGCCGAAGTTTTTTTTCAAAGATCAGATGAAAACAGAAACGGAATTCTTGAAGAAAATGAACTCCGGCGCGCTCCCGAAGGTTTTATGCCGTCGCCCGAAGATTTCCCTCCTTTTTTATTCATAGAACGCGGAACATCGGATTTATCGCGGAGCAATTTTACCGAACAAATTAAGCGGAAATTCGCGCTTATTGATTCTAACAGCGACGGCGTGATTGACCGCAAGGAACTGGAAAAAATCAGACCGCCGAGAGGAGAAATGGCACCGCCTCCGCCAACGCCGCCAAACGCAGAATTTCTCGGCGCGGAAATGCGTTTCGGTGATAAATTAGTTAAGGACGCGCCTTTTTCAGCAGAAATTATTATTGAAAATTCGCGGCGTTTGTTTGACGGTTCGGTAGTAACAAAACAATCGAAAGGCGCGATTTACCGCGACGGCGTAGGCAGAACGCGGCGCGAACGCACGCTCGAAGACATTGGCGGTTTCAGCATCGGCGAACCGCAGAATTTTGTCGTCATCAACGATTTTGCAAATAAAACCAATTATTTTATTGATCTCAACCGCAAAACCGTCCGCCAAAATCCTTTAAGAGATAATCGTCCGCCGCGTCCCGATTTTGAACCGAAGGACGGTAAGACCGAATCGCTCGGTACGAAAATTTTGGAAGGCATAAAGGTGGAAGGCACGCGCACGACTTTTGAAATTCCGGTCGGGCAGATCGGCAATGACAAACCGATTGAGGTCGTGACGGAAAAATGGTATTCGCCCGAACTGCAATTGGTTGTGATGTCGAAACACACCGATCCTTTGGCGGGCGAGCAGATTTTCCGGCTTGTTAATATCAAACCCGGCGAACCTTCGGCTGATCTATTCGCCGCGCCGAGCGGTTTTAGAATCGAAAAATAACAAATGTTTGACAGCGAAACACTCGATATAAATTTGAATTCAGCGGTGGCAAAAATAAGCGAGCCGACGACCGACACGGAACTCGTGCAGGCAGTTTTGGCGGGCGATGAATCGGCTTTCGATCTGATATTTGAACGCTATCGCCGTCTGGTCGTGCATCTCGTCAGCCGATTTTTTAACCGCCGCGAAATGATCGAAGAGTTGTCGCAACAATCATTTACAAAGATTTATTTTTCATTGAAAGAATTTCGCGGCGGACAGGAAAAATCGTTTTCCTCTTGGCTTTCGCGCTTGACGATAAACGTCTGCTACGACGAATTGCGCCGCCAAAAGCGTCGTCCCGAAGACCTTTTTGCAAGTTTGAGCCGCGAAGATATTGAATATGTTGAAAAGATTTCTGAAAACAGTTCTTCGGACAATGAAAAAATGTTTGTAAATAAGGATTTAACGGAAAAACTTTTATCGGGTTTGGACGCGAAAGACCGTCTGGCACTAATGCTTTACCACGCCGAAGATTTTTCAATTTCAGAAGTCGCCGAGATGGTCGGTTGGACTGAAAGCAATGTCAAAGTTCGTTTGATGCGTACGCGCAAATATTTGAGAAATATATTGGATAAATTAAATTAAACTTATGAAAAAATTTAAATTACTGGTCATTTTTGTTTTTGCCTTTTCCGTTTTAATCTTTAAATTTTCAGGGACATCACGCCCGGTCAGCGGACAGGCATTACTATCCGCGCCGACGGGTTTTTCGGCGACGAATAATCTTTACAATAATAAGGTCGGGATTTATTGGGATGCGATGCGCGGCGCGACCTCTTATCGGGTTTTTCGCACCACAACCAATAATCCGGCAAATGCAACCGAAATCGGCAACACGACCGCTCCATTTTTCTTTGACCGAACCGCAACTGCCGGACAAGTTTTTTTCTATTGGGTAAGGTCTGAAAACGGAACGAATGTGAGCGAGTTGACCCAATCGGCACAAGGTTTAAGATCCAACACGGCGCAGCAAGGTCCCGTTCCTCCGATTGAGCCGCCCGTCAATGCGCCGCCAGCCAATCCTCTGACGGCGACGAAAGTATCTTTGGGCAAAACACTTTTCTGGGATGAACAACTTTCTTCGACTAATACGGTTTCCTGCGGAACTTGCCACATTGCCGGTATGGGCGGCAGCGATCCGCGTTCGCTCGTCAGCGTTTTTAATTCAAAAAATCCCGGTTTTGATAATGTTTTCAATACGGCGGACGATGTTGTCGGTTCGCAGGGCGTTCCCGCGAACAATGCGGATGGGACTTATTCGTGGTCAAATACTTATGGTTTACGTCAGCAAGTTACCTCAAGGAAGTCAAATTCTTTTATCAATGCCGTCTATTCTCCAATCCTTTTCTGGGACGGACGCGCAACCGGAACATTTCGTGATCCGCTGACAAATAACATCGTTATCAATAACGGCGGAGCATTGGAAAGTCAGGCTGCCGGACCGCCCACCAATGAAGTTGAAATGGCTCACGGTAGCAGTAACTGGCTGGAAGTTTCAAATAGAGTTACCAATGCGAAACCACTCGCGCTGGCAACCAATGTTCCCACAGCTTTGGAAAATTGGATCGGTGATCGAAATTATACCGAACTTTTTCAGGAAGCCTTCGGCACGCCGGAAGTCACGCCGGCACGCATTGTGCTGGCAATTGCAACTTATGAACGGACGCTTTTTTCCGACCAAACGCCGGTTGATCTGGCAAATGCAGGAATTCAGCCATTGACGCAACAGGAACAACGCGGACAAAATGTTTTTGTTAATGTGCAGTGCGCGGTTTGCCACGCAGGAAATTTGTTTTCCGATAACTCTTTCCGCAATATCGGTCTGCGTCCGGTTGTTGAAGATACGGGACGTTTTCAGGTTACGGGAAACAATAATAATCTAGGCGAATTTCGGGTTCCGAGCCTCAGAAATGTCGGACTTCGCTCTTCGTTTATGCACAACGGCAAATTCGCGACTTTGGAAGAGGTCGTCGAATTTTATAATCGCGGCGGAGATTTTCGCAATGAACCGAATTTTCAAGGTAATCTGGTTCGTCCGCGAAATCTTTCGACACAACAAAAAGCAGATCTGACGGCATTCTTGAGAAACGCGCTCACTGATAACCGCGTTAGAAACGAATTGCCTCCGTTCGACCGCCCGCATCTATACACGGAATCAAATCGAGTTCCGATCATTTCGGGAACAGGCAGAGCCGGAACCGGCGGAAACGCTCCGCAAGTTATGGCGATAGAACCGCCGTTTGTCGGCAATCCTGGCTTTACAGTCGCAGTTTCAAATTCTCTGGCAAATGCTGCGGCAGTTTTGGTAATAAATTCAACTGATCCCGGAGTTGGCACGACAATTCCCGCAAGCGGATCATTTGCGCGGGCACAAACACAACTTTCAAACACCGGAAACGGCGCAGGTTACGGTTCGGTCAGCTTGGCAATTCCAGATAATCCCGCGCTCGTCGGTCAGACGTTTTTCGGGCGTTGGTATATCACGGATGCGGCGGCGGCAAACGGATTTTCGGTTTCGCAGGTTTTTCAATTTACGGTTTTCGGCGAAGCGTCTGCCGTAAATTCAAACGCGCACGTTGATTTTGACGGCGACGGCAAAACAGATATTTCAATTTTCCGCCCGTCGGTTGGTGAATGGTGGTATTTGCGCTCGTCTGACAACACAAATCGAGCATTTCAATTCGGCGCGGGAACGGACAAGATCGTTCCGGCAGATTTCACGGGCGACGGCAAAACCGATATTGCCGTTTGGCGACCGGCTTCGGGCGAATGGCTGATTTTGCGAAGCGAAGATTCTTCTTTCTATTCGTTCCCGTTCGGCGCAAACGGCGATATTCCCGTTTCAGGAGATTTCGATGCCGACGGTAAAGCTGATGCGGCAATCTTCAGACCTTCAACTGCAACTTGGTATATTCAAGCAAGTTCACAAGGAACGATTATTCAAAATTTCGGCACAAACGGCGACATTCCGCAAGTCGGCGATTATGACGGCGACGGCAAAACTGATCTAGCTATCTTCCGTCCATCGGTCGGTGAATGGTGGATAAATCGTTCGAGCGGTGGAGTTATCGCTTTGCAATTCGGAACTTTAAGCGACAAACCCGTTGCGGCGGATTTCACGGGCGACGGAAAGACCGATGTTGCTTTCTGGCGACCGACTTCAGGCGAATGGTTTATTTTGCGAAGTGAAGATTCTTCATTTTATTCAGCACCATTCGGAATTTCGACGGATATTCCAGCACCGGGCGATTATGACGGCGACGGCAAAACCGATCTGGCAGTTTTCCGTCAATCAAACGCGACTTGGTATGTAAATCGTTCAAGTCAGGGGAGTTTAATTGTCAGTTTTGGAACCGGTGAAGATTATCCCGCACCTGCGGCATACATTCCATAAAAAGACGGAACGCGAACTTTAGTTCGCTGGAAAACTTTGAAAAACAGTTATTTGATATAGTTAATTTTGTCAAATAACTGTTTTTCAGTGGCGAACTGAAGTTCGCGTTCCATTTTGTTTTCACAAATTATCAGATTTACGATTCCGAACGCTTTTTTTCGCACTTCTAAAATTTTCAAACCGGAGTTTTCCGCGATTTTTGCAGTATCGCGGTTAAAATGATCTTCGATGAGTCGAACTGTAAAAATATTCAGAAAATCGAAAAAGTATCCGAGCAAACCTTTCGGGCGAATATGTTCCAAAAGAATAATTTTGCCGTTTTTTCGGACAACTCTCCTTAATTCTTCAAACGCTTTTTCAGGATTCGGAATCGCGCAAAAAACCAATGTGGCAAATGCTGCATCAAAGGAATTTGCGGCAAACGGCAAGATTTGAGCATCGGTTTGAACCAGTGATAATTTTTCGTTCAAGTTTTTTTCTTTGGCAAACCGAAGCATTTTGCACGAAATTTCGCTCGCCACGGAATGTTTGCACTTCGGATAAAACCGAAAATTCAGACCCGTCCCCGCGCCGATTTCCAAAAGATTTACGTTTTCAGGCAGAAGCGAAAGAGTTTCTTCGCGCCATTTAGCGAGAAATCTTTTTTCAAACGGCGCGAGCGATTTATCGTAACCTTTGGCAAGTCTGTCGTAAATCATAGCTTTTGTTAGTTGTTAATTGTTCATGGTTAGTTGTTAAAGGCAAAAAATCAACTTACGATTGACAACTAACAATTAACTACTAACAATTAACAAAATGGCAAAGAAAGGCACAATATTAGTTTGCGACGACGAAGAGATAATGCGCGATGTTTTGGAAACGATTCTTTCCGGCGCGGGTTACAAGGTTGATTTGGCGAAAACGGGCGAAGAAGCTATCGAAGCGTATGAAAACAAAACTTACGACTTGGTTTTGATGGATGTTTCAATGCCCGGAATGGGCGGACTCACCGCGCTCGAAAGGATTATTAAAATGGATGAAGAAGCCGTGATTTTAATGGTTACGGCTTATGCGACCTTTGATACGGCAATTTCCGCTTGGGAAAAAGGCGCAGAAGGCATTATTCGCAAACCTTTTCAAAATGAACAAATTCTCGCACTCATCGCACGCGGTATTAGGAAACGCAAAAACGAAGAAGAGCGTGTAACTTTGCGGCAAGCAATGACGCGCTCAGTTCAGCGCGACGCGATTATCGGGCGTTCGGAAAAAATGGAAACCGTTTTTCGCCTCGTTGACAGAGTTGCGCCGGCGCGTTCGACCGTTTTGATTACAGGCGAATCCGGCACGGGAAAAGAGTTGTTGGCGAAAGCGATTCACGAATCAAGTCCGCGTGCCGAAAAGCCTTTTGTCGTCGTCAACTGTTCAAATATTCCTTCCGATCTTCTTGAATCGGAACTTTTCGGACACACAAAAGGCGCATTTACCGGCGCGATCGCGGCGAAAAAAGGGCTTTTTGAAGTCGCCGACGAAGGTTCGATCTTTCTTGATGAAATCGGTGATTTGCGTCCCGAAACTCAAGTTCGTCTTTTACGGGTAATCCAAGAACGCGAATTTACGCCGATCGGCGACATAACTCTGACCAAAGTTGATGTGCGAATCATCGCCGCGACAAATGTTGAATTAAAGGAAGCCGTCAAAAACGGAACTTTCCGCGAAGATTTGTATTATCGTCTTTCGGTTGTTCCGATTGAACTTCCGCCGCTTCGTGAACGCGGCGAAGATATTTTGCCGCTCGCCCAACATTTTATCCGCAAATACAATGAAGAAAATTTGCGCGAAGTAAGCGAAAATATGTCGCTTGAAGTTATAAATCTTTTGGAAAATTATTATTATCCGGGCAATGTCCGCGAACTCGAAAATGTTATCGAACGCGCTGTTGTTATTGCACCGACCAATGAAATTACAGTTGATTGTCTGCGTCCCGAAGTCCGCGATCCCGAACTTGCCCGCGCAATGATCAGCGACAGCGAAGGATTTTCCGAAGACATAGACATCTCGCGCGGCGTAAATTTCTATGACGAAGTTCGCAAATTTGAAGTTGATCTGATCCGCCGCGCCCTCGACCAAACCGGCGGACACCAATCCCGCGCTGCACGACTTTTAGGTCTTAATGCAACGACGCTTAACTCAAAAATTAAAAGCTATAATATTCTTTTAAGAAGTTAGAAACTATTTTTAAAGGATTTTAATGCACCATTTCCAAACTTTGCTGTGAATGAACGAGTTCGGAAACAATTGTTTGAAACGAATAATTTTCCCGTTTATCTTTAAGCGAACGCTGGCGCAAAATTTCCCAATCTTCTTTCGGAATAATTTTGAAGGCTTCGACAATCATCGAGTCAAACTGTGTTCCGGCACATTTGCTTAGTTCGATAACGGCATTTTCATAAGAGCATCCGCGCCGATAAACTCTGTCACTGATCATCGCGTCAAAAGCATCTACGACGGCAAAAACCCGTGCGCCGATGTCAATGTCTTCGCCGCGCAGACCGTGCGGATAACCGCTTCCATCCCATTTTTCGTGATGTTGCGAAACAATTCGCGCCGCGCCTTCCAAAAACGGGATATTCCGCAAAATTTTCTGCCCGTGATATGGATGAAGTTTCATCTTGTTCCATTCATCTTCGGTCAGTTTCGCCGGTTTTCGCAAAATCGCGTCAGGCACGCCGATTTTTCCGATGTCGTGCAGTAGTGCGCCGAGTTCCAGATCACGCAGAACAGCTTTGTCCAAACCGATTTCATAGCCGAGCCGCAAACTAAATGTGACGACTCTTTCGGAATGTCCGTGAGTTTCAAAATCTCGTGTTTCCAGAGCTTGAACCAGAGCTTTGAGCGTCATTCGATACGAATTTTCAATTTCTTCTAAAGCCTTGTCTAGTTCAGCGGTGCGTTCGGCGACAAGTTCCTCTAAATGAAGTTGATATTTATCTTTCAGGTATTTTAATTCAAATTGGGTAAATGCTTTTTTTACTGCTTCATCAACCTTTCTTAGCGTAAACGGCATTTGAATAACTTCAAAAGCACCGGCGCGAAATGCTCTGACCGTATTCCCGACCGTTTCGAGATCACTGATAAAAATCGGTACCGTTCGCGGAGAGTTTGCCTGAAGAAACGGAAGCAAATTTATTCCGTTAACATTGGGTAAGGCAACAGGAGTTAGAATAACCGAGTATTCTTTTTCCTTAATTTTCGTTAATGCGGCATTGATTGAATCAACTTCATCGCAATTATATTTGGCTGAAAAGAAAGACTTTAACAATCCTCTTTTTTCAGCACTTTGCTCGATGATGAGCAAGCTTTTATCAATTTCCAAATTTTTAAACATATAAGCATATTGATCGGGGGGAAGGATTATTGAGAGAACCTTTTTTAAATTATTGAAGCTAAATAAAAAAACAATCTTAGCAAATATAATTTATCATATAAAAACAATGTTTAGCAATGATTTTTTATCGCTAGATGTATTATTAATAAATCAGAAATAAATGATGAAATTTCGTCCTAATATCTTGACGAGAAGAGTAAAGAGTTTTATCATTTGTAATTCACGCCGGGGTGGCGAAATTGGTATACGCACTAGACTCAAAATCTAGCGGGAGCAATCCCATGTCGGTTCGATTCCGACCTCCGGCATATCTGCTTAATTTAATAAATGTCAAAACTTACAAACGTCTATTTTCTTAGATGATTAGAGTTTAAAGCTTCCTCAAAAGCATCAAGGATTTGGCTTTCTTGCTTTTCATAACTCAATAAAAACGAATAACTTTTTATGAACTGATTAATTAACTTTTTCGGTAAACTTTGCAACTAAATGAAGCCGAAAGAATAATTAAGCTCTAAAATATCGGAATGATAAAATCTGAACTCCGCAAAATTTATCTTCTAAAACAAAAATCGCTTTCAAATGAAGAAAGAAACGAAAAAAGTTTAAAGATTACGAAATGTTTTTTCAAAAAATTCGATTTGGAAGACATTAGTTTTTTGCACGTTTTTTTGTCCATCGAAAAGAATCGGGAAATTGATACGAATGCAATAATTACTCGTTTGTGGCGCGATTTTCCTGAAATTTCTACAATCGTTTCGCGCATTGATTTTGAAACGATGTTGCTTGAGAATTTGAAATATAATGCAGAAACGAAACTCGTCAAAAACAAATGGGATATTGATGAACCGACGGGCGCGGAACTTATTGAAATAGAAAAGATTGATGTCGTTTTAGTTCCACTTCTCACGTTTGATGAAAAAGGTTATCGCGTCGGTTACGGGAAAGGTTTTTATGACAAATTTCTGAGCCAATGTAGAAAAAATGTTTTGAAAATCGGTTTGTCATATTTTGCGCCGATTGCGGAAATTTCGGATGTTAATGAATTTGATGTAAAGCTCGATTTTTGCCTAACGCCGGACAAGATTTGGAAGTTTTAAGAAAGATTTTTTGACTGCTAAAAACGCGAAAAGACGCGAAAAAATTTAATAAACACAGGAATATATTCTTCCTACTTGGTAAAATTTTTCTTAGTTAAATTTCCTATAAAAATCTGTGTTCATCTGTGGATAAATTTTCTTTTTCACAAACAAAAAATTCCAAAAACTCAAAATATCTCCAAAAAATTTTACAATAAAAGAAACCTATTCGCCTTTTCGCGCACCAAAGGTTTGTAAGTCAAACAAACTCATTCGATTTTTTTATTGCAAAGTTAGGAGAAAAATAATGCGAAAAGGAATTTTGTTGTTCGTAATATTCGTAGTTTCAACCGTTTGCGCCGTCGCGCAGGATTTTTCCGTTACACAAGGCACGCTCAATGCTTTCGGCGAAAAAGGCGATCTAGGCGCGTGTCCACTGAAACATACGGAAGTAAAAGCCGAAATTTCCGGCTTTTTGTCGCGTGTGCGCGTTCGGCAGGAATTTGAAAACAATTTCAGCCAGCCGATTGAAGCGGTTTATACGTTTCCACTTTCGCAAAACGGCGCGGTTGATGATATGACGATGACCGTCGGTTCGCGTGTGATAAAAGGCAAAATTTTGAAGCGCGAAGAAGCGCGGCAAGTTTATGAAGCGGCAAAATCGAACGGACAAACCGCCGCTTTGCTCGATCAGCAAAGACCGAATATTTTCACACAAGCGGTCGCCAATATTCTGCCGAATGAAAAAATCGTCATCGAAATCAGCTACGTCGAAACTTTGAAATATGAAGACGGAAGCTACGAATTTGTTTTTCCGATGACGGTTGCGCCGCGTTATAATCCGGCTTCGATGACGGAAGAAAACGCCGCGAAAATTTCGCCGCCGATTGCCGCAAGACGAGCCGGACACGATATTTCCGTCGAAGTAAGTTTGGACGCGGGAGTTCCGGTTGAATCAATAAACGCGAAATCTCACGAAGTTCAAACGACAAATCTGAGCGCAAACAGCGCGAATATCAAACTCAAAGACGAAACGACAATTCCGAATAAAGATTTCGTTTTGCGTTACGACGTTACGGGAAAACGCATCGAAGACGCGATTTTGACGCATCGTGATGAACGCGGCGGATTCTTTACACTTGTTTTGTCACCGCCCGATAAATTTAAAATCGAAGACGTTGCGCCGAAAGAGATCGTTTTTGTTTTGGACACGAGCGGTTCGATGTCGGGTTTTCCGATTGAAAAAGCGAAGGAAGCGATGAATTTATCGCTCAAAGGACTTTATCCGAATGACACTTTTAATTTGATAACCTTTGCCGGTGATACGCACGTTTTGTTTGAAAAACCCGTTCCGGCGACTGCCGCAAATTTAGCGAAAGCGCAGGAATTTTTGAATTCAAGACAAGGCAACGGCGGAACGGAAATGATGAAAGCGATCAAAGCCGCACTTGAGCCGAGCGGTTCGCGGGAACATATTCGCATCGTTTGTTTTATGACCGACGGTTATATCGGCAATGAAGCAGAAATTTTGAGCGAAATTCAAAAACATCCCGAAGCGAGAGTTTTTTCGTTCGGTATCGGAAATTCCGTCAATCGTTTTCTGCTTGATAAAATGGCGGAAGAAGGCAACGGCGAATCGGAAATCGTGTTATTACAAGATGAAAGCGAAAAAGCCGCAAAGAAGTTTTACGAGCGCGTCCGAACTCCGCTTCTGACAGACATTTCGATTGATTGGAACGGTTTGCCCGTCGCTGATGTTTATCCCCAAAAGATTGCCGATTTATTTTCGGCAAAACCCGTGATTTTGAACGGACGTTACACAAAAGGCGCAAGCGGAACAATTAAATTAAAAGGCAAAGTCGGCGGACAAATTTATGAACGCGAAATAAATGTAAATCTGCCCGAAAGCGAAAATAGGCACGACGTTTTAGCAACGCTCTGGGCGCGAAAACGGATTGACGAATTGACTTCAAAAGGCTACGCGGACGAAAAAGCAAAAGCGGAAAGTCAAAATGCAATTACAAATATCGGTCTGGAATTTAGGCTTTTGACCGCATTTACATCATTTGTCGCAGTCGAAGAAAGAGTCGTCAATCGCGGCGGTCAGCCGATAAAAATTGAAGTTCCGGTTGAATTGGCTGATGGAATGAGTCGTGAACAAGATCAACCGTTAAGACAATTAGAAATTCTGAACAACTTACAACGTCCGCCACAAGTAAGATATTCCAATGGTTTAGGACAAGGTTCTGGAACAGGCGGTGGGCAAGGAAGTGGACGCGGAACAGGACAAGGTTCTGGAATTGGGAACGGAAGTAGTTCGGGTTCTAGCAATGCTTCGAATCAGAATGTTGTAGTTTTTGACAAACTACCAAAAGGAACAACTTTTTCAAGTTTGCTTAAACTTTCACCGGGAATACAACCTCAACCATTAAGTGGAGGATTTCAAATTGATGGTTCATCGGGAAGCGAAAATACATTTGTCGTTGACGGACAGGAAGTGACAAATTTCCGCACGGGAATTTTGAACAAAAATAATAAAGTTGCCGATGACGATATTACGAGCAGCGTTGCGAAATTGCCGAAGCCGGAGATTCCGCAGAATTTGAAATGGACGAAAAAAGACGGACTTGTTAATGTCGAATTTGCGGTTAATGAAAAAGGTGATGTTTTAACAGCAAAAGCAGTTAGCGGACTTGCCGCGCTGAAAAAGCCTTCGGAAACCGCCGCTCTCGAATCGAAGTTTTCGCCGCCGACTTTTGAAGGTGAGGCTCTGAGAATGTCCGGCGTGATCGTCTATAATTTTGTTGATTCAAAAACGGTTGAAATCTCGCTTGATAAAATGCGCGTCGAACTCTCGCCGGAGATCAAGCGGAAACTTCTGCTCAAACAAAAACTGCATTTCTGGCTTTATGATGTCGTCGAACGACTTAGTAAAAATGATGAAAAACCCACAACAAATGAAGTGAATTTTGTCTTTAAGGGAAAAGCCGAAATTCAAGTAATTCTAACGGAAAACACGCCGGAAATTATTGCTAATTTGAAAAAAGTCGGTTTGGAAATTGAACAGGCAGATGATGTAAGAATCATCGGCAGAATAGCCATTGAAAAACTTGCCGAACTAGGACAGATCGAGCAAGTTAGGTATGTTTCACCTTAATTTATTAGGAAGTAAGTAGTCGTTCACAATTATATAAAACTAAAAACCTTCGTTTAGCGACGGGCTTGCCCGTAACCGTTGATTACGGGCAAGCCCGTCGCTAAACGAAGGTCTGATATATTTCTGCACTATTACTTAGTCAGTAGAAAGTAAATGAAAAACACTACTTTCTACTGACTACTATTTACTGACTACTTTTTGTCTTTCAAAATATCTCGGATTTCTGCCAAAAGAGTTTCTTCCGCAGTTGGTCCGGCAGCCGGAGCTTCTAAGCCTTTGAACATTTTCAAAGCCCAACGTGCGATTAAAAATACGACGAACGCGACGATAAAAAATTGGATAAGATCGGTAATAAGTTGCCCGTACATAATCAGCGGTGCGCCGCCTTTAAGAGCTTCATCAATTACTTTTGGGTCCGTTAGACCGTTATATTTTCCGCTCAAATCGTAAAACATCGTCTTAAAATCAACGCCGCTCAACAGATAACCGATTGGCGGCATAATAATTCCGTCAACCAATGTAGTGACGATTTTGCCGAAAGCCACACCGATAATTACACCGATAGCCAGATCAAGCACATTTCCTTTGGCAATAAATTCCTTAAAATCATTTAACATAAATAATGTTCTCCCTAAGTTTTGAAAGTTGATAAAGCCGAAACATGTGAAAAACTTATACTTATTTCATTGATACGTCAAGACTTTGCCGAAACTTTGAATCTAGAGTTTTCCTGTTCGGTTATAAGTTTGCAGTCAAAGGCAACCTCGAACATATCTTTTTTCTTTTCAATCGCTTGATATTCGATACGGCAATTTTCGTCGCTGATTAATTTTAACTGAAGATTTTTGTCTTTCAAATTAAATTCGATATCTTTGACGTGGCTTTCATAACCGCGATCGAGTGCGTCGGCAAGCCGCAAAATCGCGCCGAGTCTGAAAACCATTTCGCCGTCGCTGTCGCTTAGAGCGATAAAATCAAGATGTTTGTCCTTCGGCAGAGAGCCGCGATGATAACGTGCGATATTGGCAATAATCAGTTTTTCGTGTTCGGTGAAACCCGTAATTTCAGAATGTTTTATTAAATAGAGCGAATGTTTGTGATGAGATTCGTGCGAGATGTGATAGCCGACATCGTGCAGGAGCGCAGCGGCGGCAAGCAAAGTTCGTCCCGCACGTTTCAAAGTGTAAATCGGCGCGAGCGCATCGAAGATTTTTTCCGCTAAATTCGCGACCTGTAAAGCGTGATTTTCTTCGTAGCCGTAGCGTCTGCCGATTGCGAAAATGTCGCGCAACTTTATATCTTGAACGTCCGGCACGGGCGGCAGAGATTCGGCTTCGATCTCGCGCAGATAATCAATAATTACGCCTTCGCGCAAGGCGTAAGCGCACGGTTGAAGTTTTTTAATGTTTAATGCCCGCATCACGCTTTCGAGAATTTGTCCGCCGGCGACGATGACTTCGGCTCTCTGCGGACTGATCGTTCCGAGTTGAGAGCGTTTTTCGAGCGGGATTTTCGACATTAATTTATTTAATGCGCTCAGACGATTAATGTTAATTTCCAGATTTTCCGAAGGATTTTCGTAAGATTGAAAATTCAACAGCCCGCCGAGATTCAAAATCGTACCGGAAGTTCCGGTCGAAACCTGCCACGATTCATTTCCGATTTTTCTAAGCGGTCGCTCTAATGCAAATTCGATTTCGCGATGAAGTTTTTTCAGTTCCTTTTTCGCGGGCGGATCGCTGAACAAAAAATTTTCCGTCAAACCGACTGCGCCGAGTTTTAGCGAAAAAAGTTTGTGCGGTTCACCGTCTTTCATTAGCGAAAGCTCGGTCGAACCGCCGCCGATGTCTATATTTAGAAGCGAACCGGATTTTTCAAATCCTAAATATTGCGCGACCGCCACGCCGATCAGCCGCGCTTCTTCGATCGAGGATAAAACTTCGACCGTAACTCCCGTGCGCTTTTGGATTTCGCTGACAAATTCCGCCGAATTTTTCGCTTCTCTGACCGAAGCCGTCGCAACCGCAATGATCGCATTAACTTCGCGGCTTTCGGCAATCGAGCGAAATTTATTGATCGCATCAGCCGAAAGCTGGATGGCTTCTTCCGATAAAAAATGCGTCTTTAAGGTTTCGTGTCCCAATCGAACGCGTTCGCGTTCCTGCAAAAGCACAGTGAACGAATCGCTCGCGGCGGCTTCGACAATAACGAGTTTTAGCGAGTTTGAACCAATATCTATGGCAGCGAGTTTTTGTGTTTTCATCTTTTAAGAGATAATAAAACAAAATGCATTGAAATATCTAATTAAGAGTCTTTTATGAAAGTTAAAAAATTGATGAAAACAAATGTCGGCTATTGTAATTTTGCCGATGATTTAACAAAAGCCGCTGAAATTATGCGCTCGAAAGATTGTGGCGCAGTTCCGATTGTTGATGACGAAAAAAAATTGGTCGGAATAATCACCGACCGCGATATTTGTCTGGCTGTCGCCGAATTCGATAAAAAACCTTCGGAAATTAAAATTAGTGAAGTAGTTAAAGGTATAATTTTCACTTGCTCGGCGGATGATGACTTGAAAACTGTTTTGAAAAAAATGAAAAGAGTAAAAGTCAAAAGATTGCCGGTCGTTGATAAAAACAAGAAAATCGTCGGTATTCTATCAATTACGGATTTTTTGAATTCGTCGAAAAAAGATAAATCTATCAGAAAAAAAATTTATTCGACTCTGAAAGCCATCGGAAAACCGAAGCCGATTGTTTTACGGGAAATTGTCGAATAGGTCTTTATTCTTTAATGAGTTAAAGCGTCGGAACGCGAACTTCAGTTCGCCAGTCAAAATCTTCAATTTGCATCATCAAATCCAATTAATATTAGCTTTTTGGATTTTGTATGGCGAACTGAAGTTCGCGTTCCGTTTTTACGTTTTTTTAGAAAACTATTATGAAAGCACTTTATTTACTGCGCCACGCCAAATCGAGTTGGGAAAATTCCGGTTTAGATGATTTTGATCGTCCATTGAACGACAGAGGTTTGAAAACCGCGCCGCTGATGGGCGAAACGATGCGCGAAAGAGATTTTCTGCCCGAAATAATTGTTTCATCGCCCGCCAAAAGAGCGCGGCAAACTGCCGAATTAATAAAAGATTCGGCACAAATTGAAGTCGAAATCGTGTTTGATGCCAGAATCTACGCGGCAAGCACTTCGGAACTTCTTTTAGTTGTTTCCGAATTAAATGACGAAAATGAATGCGCGATGATGGTCGGGCATAATCCGGGATTTGAAAATTTGGTCAGAGTTTTGTCCGGTAAATTTGAAACGATGCCGACAGCAACCTTAGCCGTTCTCGAACTTGAAATTGAAAAATGGAACGAGATCACTCCCGGTTGTTGCAATTTAATTGAAGTTTTGCGACCGAAGGAATTAGATTAACCAAGTTTTAGAATCTGAAATTTTTGATACAAAATTGTTAGAATTTTTATGATTTAACATTTATTTAACACTTTGTTAATACGCAATTTAAGAGATCGGCTTAATCTTGGACTTTAAGTCTGAAAAAATTCATTAAATAAAACAATGCTTCAACAAATTTTAATAATCGAAGACGATGCGGATATTGCCGAAAGTCTGCATTACAATTTTAAGCGCGAAGGTTTTCGCCCCGTAATTGCCGAATCAGGCGAAAAAGGTTTGCGTCTCGCTCTGGACGAAAAACATCCGCCGACGCTGATAATCTTGGATCTGATGCTTCCGGGAATGAGCGGAATGGAGCTATGCCGGAGAATGCGGCGCGAGCCTCTGACGGAAAAAACACCGATTATTATGCTCACCGCAAAAGCCGCCGAAACCGACCGAATCGCCGGTTTGGACATCGGCGCGGATGATTATATTGTCAAACCGTTTTCAGTCAAAGAAGTTGTCGCCCGCGTTCGAGCGGTTTTGCGAAGAGTTGATAAAGACACGGTTCAGGAGTATGAAGATGAGCGTCTGGCGATTGATTTTGCCGATATGCGCGTAACTTGTCGCGACGAAAGCGTAAAATTGACGCGCAAGGAATTTGCGCTTTTGACGCATCTTGTCAAAAATCTCGGCAGAGTCGCCACACGCCAGCAACTGCTCGATAATGTTTGGGGCTACAGCTATTTCGGCGATACGCGGACTTTGGATGTTCACATTCGCCGTCTGCGGCAAAAATTAGGCGATTGCGGCGATTGTATCGAAACTGTGGTCGGTGTCGGCTATCGTTTTATTGAATGTAAATGAGCTTTTTAGAATCGTGGTTCACGGATAAAGAAGAAAAAAAGGAACTTTCTCTCCCGATTTTGAGCAAAATTCTCGAAACGATGCGCGAAGGAGTTATCGTCGTCGGCGCAAACACGCGCGTTTTAACCTCAAACACATCTGCTTATGAAGCTTTCGCACGAAAAAACGGCGCGTTGGAAAACAAGCGTCTGAGCGAAATCATTCGCGATCTGAAGTTGCACGAAGCGTTCCGTAAAGTTTTGGAAGAAGACATTTCTTCCGACATTACGCTCGAAATTCCGGGCATTGAAAGGCGCAAATACGACGTTCACGTTGCGCCGATTGAAATTGATAAAGTAAAATGCGCGGTCGGCGTTTTTTACGACATCACAAAGATCGAACATCTCGAAAAAGTCCGGCAAGAATTTCTTTCAAACATCTCGCACGAACTCCGCACACCGCTGACTTCAATTATCGCCTTCGTCGAAACTCTCGAAGACGGCGCAATTGACGATAAAGAAAACAACAAGCGTTTTTTGGGCGTTATCCGCAAAAACGCTGAACGGATGCACCATTTGATTGATGATATTTTGGAACTTTCTTTGATTGAATCAGGCAATGTCAGAATCGAAATAAATAAAATAACACTCGCACCGCATATTGATGAAGCGTTCACAAATCTTTCAACCAAAGCCGAAGATCGCGGCATCAAATTAATCAACAAAGTTTCGCCCGAAATTCAGGTTTTTGCCGATGTAATGCGAATGGAACAAATGCTCACGAATCTGATTGACAACGCGATAAAATTTAATCGGCAAGGCGGAAGCGTAACGGTCAGCCACACGCCGAACGGAGTCAAAGACACGATTTCCGTAACAGACACCGGCGAAGGAATTTCCGGCGAACATCTGCAAAGAATTTTCGAGCGTTTTTACCGCACCGATCGCGCCCGCAGCCGCGAGATTGGCGGAACGGGTTTGGGTTTAGCCATCGTCAAACATCTCGCAAGACTTCACGGCGGCGAAGTTTCCGTTAGATCGGACATCGGAAAAGGAACGACTTTTTCGATTGATCTTCCTAAAAATCTCCAATAAACATCGCGCTTTCAGCTTTTCCTTCGGTTTTCTTTAATAATGTGATATAATAGGAGAACCTCATGCTGTTGGCTTTTCACCAAATTCAGTAGGGACTGGATTAGTGCATATTGTTTTTTTAATTTAGAAAAAAGGAGAATTTATGAATATGGAACTTAGCGTAGGACAGAAAGTTGCTTATCCGAATCAAGGCGTTTGTATGGTTGAGGACATCGAGAATAAAAAAATCGGCGGAAATTCGATGAGTTTTTACGCACTTCGAGTTTTGAGCGATAATTCGACGATTTTTGTGCCGACGGCAAATGTCGAAGCCGTAGGACTCAGACCGATCATCAATGAAAAGGAATTTAAAACTTTGATAATTGATTTGGAAAATGATTTTGAAGATGTTTCCAGCGATTGGAAAGTCCGTTCACGCGAGTTCAATGATAAATTACAATCCGGCGACGTTTTTGAAGCAGCTGATGTGCTGAAAAAACTCACATTTTTAGGAAATGAAAAGAAACTTTCATTCCGCGAACAGAGTCTTCTTGAAAAAGCAAAATTCCTGATCGTTTCCGAAGTTACAAATGCGGGATTAGCGAAAGAAGGAAGATTTTCCGACAGGATTGATGAACTTATCGAACACGCTTGCGACAAACACCTTGACACGCAACCGAGCGTGATGACGGCGACAGGGCATTAAAATTTAGTCCAAATGAGAAGTGAAAAATGAGAATTGAGAAGATTATGTTTAACTTTTCAATTCTCATTTTTTATTTCTCACTTCTCATTTTTTGAATAGCTTGCCCGAACAACGGTTTTAATGTTTCCGCGAACATTAAAATCGCCTTCTATTTCGACTCGAACAGGATCACAAGCCTTGATGAAGTCTTCCAAAATAATATTGATTACGTGTTCGTGAAAAACCTTGATTTCGCGGAACGCATTGATGTAAAGTTTCAAACTTTTGAGTTCAATGCAGCGTTCGTTCGGAACATATTTTAACTTAATCGTGGCAAAATCAGGAAAATCGGAAAAAGGACAGATTGCCGTAAATTCGGGAATCTCGAAATCAATCCAAATCTCGCGTCCGACATAATCGTATTTAAAAGTGTCCAACCGGATAAGATTCATCTCTTCGCGCGGAGTCGAGCGAATGTCGAGATTTTGTTGATTAACGGGCGGTAAATTCATTTCGTCTAACATAAAAGAAATTCTTTGTGTCTAAAATCAAAACGGTAACTCTACAATAAACCTTTCTAAAACAAAACCGCAAAAGTAAATAGTCAAACTGCATCCTTGCAAGATTCACAAGCAGAAAACATTTTGGATTTAAATTTCAGATTGCTATTTTTTTATTTTTTTCGTATTTATTTTTATAATTCAACTTTTGCGCGGTTCCCAGATCGCTTATGCCCAAAATCTGTAATTCATTTAATAGATTAACAAAAATATGTGCGGTTGCGCGGGCATCGTCGCTGGCGCGGTGATGATTCTCGAGCGAAACGGAATAATATTCGGCAAGTGTATTTAAGCGGTGATTTAAGACATTTTTATTTAAGCGACGTGAGAGTTTGACCGTGCAAAGATGAGGGTTTGCCACTCGATAATCGGTGTAAATTCTGCCGATCTCGTAATTTAGAAATTTCATATCGAACGGTGCGTTATGCGCGACCAAGACGGAATCACCGATAAAACCGAGAAAATTATCGGCAATTTCACAAAATCTCGGCGCATTTTTAACCATCGAATTCGTGATTCCCGTAAGTTGAGAAATAAAAATAGGAATGGGTGTTTCTGGATTAACCAGAGTTTGAAATTCTTCGGTGATTTTGCCGTCTTTTACTCGAAAAGCTCCGATTTCGGTCACGCGGCACGGCGGCGATTTTGCGCCCGTTGTTTCCAAATCAAAAACAACAAAATCCGTTTCAAATAAATTGCGCGAATCGTGTCCGAGCGATTTTAGTTCGACAATATCATCGTTTAAATAAAGACGCGGATCGCTTTCGACCAGATCAGAAACAAGAAGTTTTGCCAGATCGGGTTCGGGTTTGCGGATTTTCATCACGTAATCAACGACTTTAACGGCAGTAGCGCGACCGCCGAGAGATTGCAGAAGTTGAATCGTTTCACCAATAAGTAATGAATCTGAAATTAGATTTGGAAAAGGCGGCATATATCTCTTTGATTCTAACTCACAGAAACAAAATCGCAAGTTTAATTCGCAACTTGCGCGTATTTAGCAGAATATACTTTAATAGCTGTAATGAATCAGGAACAAATTTTAGAACATTTCAGAGAAACGGACGCACTCTTAAAAGGTCATTTTATTTTATCGAGCGGTTTGCACAGCCCGAAATATCTGCAATGTGCGCTCGCTCTGCAATATCCGAAAGATGCCGAAAAATATGCACGGGCAATCGGCGCAAAACTCGCTGCCGAACAATTCGACACGGTTGCATCGCCCGCCATTGGCGGACTCGTCATCGGTTATGAAACGGCGAAAGCTATGAACACTCGTTTTATCTGGACGGAGAGACAGAACGGCGAAATGACTCTGCGGCGCGGGTTTACTGTCAAAGAAGGCGAAAAAATTCTCGTTGTCGAAGATGTCATCACAACAGGCGGTTCGACACGCGAATGTATCGAAGTTTTGGAAAAACACGGTGCAAAAGTTACTGCGGCAGCTTCAATAATTGACCGTTCAAACGGCAAAGCCGATGTCGGAGTTCCGCGAATTTCGCTTGTTGAATTGGATGTTTCAAGTTACACGACGAAAGATTGTCCGATGTGTCATAACGGCATCGAAGCTGTCAAACCCGGAAGTCGTCAAGCAAATAAAAAGTAAAACTCTGCAAATTTTCGCTGAGTTATCGAGAAAATTATGAAAAATGAAGCCGTCCAAAAATTTTGGGTAGAATTTTGCGAGGAGAATCAAATAGACGCGGAAACGCCTTATCAAACGTGGTATTTCGGAAGCACTTCTGAAATGGCAAAAGAACTTCTCGAACTTGTCTTGGAAGGAAAAAAGACTGCGACTGCTTCGCTTGTCTGGTCTTATGACAAAAATCCGCAAGATGTACCTGTTCAAAACGGTTTAAGCGTTGTTACGGATTTTGAAGGGAATCCGAAATGCGTTCTTCAAATAACAGAAATTCGCGTTTTGCCATTTAATGAAGTTGACGAAAAATTTGCTTTCGATGAAGGCGAAGGTGATCAAAGTTTGGATTATTGGCGCGAAGTTCATTGGGATTTTTTTGCCAAAGAATGTATCGAACTTGGCAAAAATCCTGATTTAGAAATGCCAATAATTTGCGAACGCTTCAAACTTCTTTATTCCCAGAAAACAAATGAATTACAAACTTTTAATTCAATATGACGGCACGGATTTTCACGGCTGGCAGGTGCAGGATAATCAGCGCACCGTGCAGGGCGAACTTCAGAGAGTTTTGACTCTGCTTGAAGATGCGGATGTAAATGTTGCAGGTTCCGGCAGAACTGATGCGGGCGTTCACGCTGAAGGACAAGTCGCAAGTTTCAAACTCAATCGAAGTCTGACGACCGAAAAACTGCGCTTGGCGATCAACGGAAATGTCTGGAAAGATTTGCGAATTTTGCAGGTCGAAAGAGTTTCGGATGATTTTCACGCGCGGTTTTCTGCAAAAGGCAAAACTTATGTTTATCGCGTCGTAAATGCGCCCGTGATTTCGCCTTTTTGGTCGCGTTACGCTCATCATGAAGGTCGTCCGCTCGATGTCGCTAAAATGAATGAAACAGCGCGATTTTTTTTAGGAAAACACGATTGGACGGCTTTTTCTTCCGCCAATTCCGACGCACAAACCCGCGTCAGAACAATTACGGAATTTAACGTCGAATCAAAATGGGATTCACGCGCAAACGCTTCGATCATCGAATTTCGCATTACAGGCGACGGTTTTTTGCGTTATATGGTGCGTTCAATCGCAGGCACAATGCTCGAAGTCGGGCGCGGCGAAAAAGATTCTGATACAATTCAAACGGCAATTATTACCGGAAACCGCGAACTCGCAGGAGTTACCGCGCCGCCGAACGGTTTGACGCTTGTAAAGGTTTATTACGATTAAAAAAAGTAGTTGACAAAATAAAAAACCGCGTGTATTCTGGCAAATCGCTCTTTTTTTGTTGAGATTAGTTTCATAAAAAGCCAAGTAAAAGATAAAATTGACAGGAGTTTATTTTTTATGGAACTTGAAATCAAAACTGCCCAACTTTATAAAACTATATCCCAAAATCTGCGTGATGCAGATTGGCTCTCTTATGTTTCATTTAGCGTAAACTTCCCATTATATATTCTTGAGAGAGTGGCTAAGTATCTTATTAAAAATAACTTGGTTGAAAATTACTTTGAACAATCGGATTTTGACAAACTTCAACTCGACCGCACTATTTTACTTGAGATTGGAAACTTAATTGATAGCAACATTGAACAATTATCTGATGTTAAGCTAAGGAAATTTTGCAAAAAGTTTAAGTTTAATAAATTGCTTTCAATTAAATCCTTTGAATGGAGTTCTGGATGGACTAAAAGACAATTCGATGATTATTTTAAGTTAATTAATCTTATTGTTGATATTGTAAATCCTTCTCCAAATCAGACTATCTATAAACCAGACTGTCATGTAGGTTCAACATTTATTAGGCTCAATCGTGAATTTCCCGACTATAATCTGAATTTTATCGGGCAGGTGTCGCCTCTTGGAAATCATAGTTTTGTTTGTAAGGCTAATTTGTTTGCAAATGGACTTGAAAAAGTTTCTTCAATTTATTCCGAATATCCCCTAGACCTTTCAATAAACCAAACCAAAACTAAAGCTGATATAGCAATTGCAACAAATTATTTGCATGAATCAATTTATCACAGAAAAGAAAATGATATTTCACAGTTTGAATCATCCGAAGAAATCCGCACATTTGAAGTAGCTTACATTGAATTAATGTTGTTAATGACAAAAGACAATGGCAAAGTCATTGCAGTTGTTCCAGACAATTTTTTAGTAAATGACGAAAATAATTTTTTTCGCAAGAAATACTTAGAAAATGATTTAGTAGAGAGGATTATTAGTCTTACGAAAAACGCTGCTTCAATAATTATTCTTAACAAGGAAAAATTATTTCAAAATAAAGGTTTTGTTATCTTTGATGGTAAGGATGATGACCGACTTGAAGAAACAAAAGTTAGTATTGATGAAATATTGTCAACAAATAATTATGATTGGCGGGCAGTTCGTTATGCTTTGAAAGAAATTAAAGAAGTAACTTCTATTCTTTCAAAATATCCGCAAAATGAAGTCAAGAAAATTAAAGATTTAGTTGAATTTTCAACTTCAGGGCATTATTACTCAAATATCGATAATACTGTTGGAAGTTCTTCAGAACTTTTACCTTATGTTCGCGTTTCTGATTTAGTACAAAATGAAAATGAATTTGATTTGAATATCTCAAAAATCAAGCGAAAAATCTCGCAGGAAAAAGTTCTCACCTCGACTATTATAGACTTTTCGGCGGTTTTGGTCAGCACATTTGCTCTGAACCTAAATCGAACTTATTTTGAATTCACAGGTCAGCCAATTATCATTGGCTCAGATATTATTGCTTTAAAAATGAAAGAAGATGTAAATGTCGAACATTTTTTACTTCAACTTCACTCGCGGCTCGTGCAGACTCAAGTTAAGGCAATGAGTTCAGGCGCAACTATCAATCGCATTACCAAAGAAGATTTTCTAAATATCAAGATAATTTTACCGTCCTTAGAAGAACAGCAACGCCAAATTTTAGAAATGCGCGGCGTGATCGAAGAGAGGGCGATTGCTCAGGAAAAAATTGCCAAAGCCGAAGAGCAAATCGAAGCAATCGAATATGAAGTAATTGCCAATATGAATCACAGCTTGAAAAACAAGTTGGGCGTGATTATCAACGATTACGATACATTGGTTCGTTTTCTGCAACGTAAAGAACGCACAAATTCGGCGGTTAGTTTTAATGATACGATTCGCCCTGTTTTTGAAGGCGAAAATGTCGCCGATGTTGATACTATTAAGTTAATTACCGAAAGGTTGAAAAACAATCTTTTGGATACATCGAAGGTTTTTAATACTTCTTTGAAACTTCAAACGCGGGAGTTGAACAAAACTCCGGTTGAACTTGTCAGCTATTTTCGTAACGAATTGAAATCTTTATATGCGGGGCAGAATTTTAAAATCGAAATTGTTGCCAAACCCGGATTAAAAATAAATATTTCGATTGATAAAGAAGTTTTCAAAGAGGCGATTGATAACTTAATCAACAATGCCAAATCACACGGCTTTGTCGAAAAAGACCGCGAATATAAAATTGTGTTTGAACTCTCGAAAACGGGAGAAGTTTTTGACGAAGATAGTGAAACGGTAAAAAATTATGCCCGAATCATTTACAAAAATGATGGAAAACCTTTTCCGAAAGGATTTTCTTTTAATGATTATGTGAGATACTCAAGCAAAGCCGGTAAGACGCAGGGAACGGGAATCGGGGGCGCAGTTATTGATAGAATTATCAAATTGCACGAAGGTAAATTTAACGAAATACCGACTGATGAAAATTCATTATTTAGCGTTCAGTTTGAAATTTTACTGTCTTTAGACGAATAATAAGCAAATGCAAATTCACATTCTTTTAATTGATGACAACAAAGATTATTGCAAAAGCCTGAAAAACAGATTTTGGGAAATCGGCGATGAAAAAGGTTTAGATGTTCAAGTAACCGATTTTCAAAATCTGGAAGAAGGATTTGCAGAGTTGGAAAAGGAAAGCAAATACAAGGCGGTAATTTTAGACGCTAAATGTTTGCGAACGAAAGAACAGGAAACAGAAGACTTTCAATTTTTGCCCGAAGCCCTTGATGAACTCGAAAAAATAGACAAGAGAAAAGAAATTCACACGCCTTTTGTAATAAACACAGGTTACTACGATACAGAAGTTTTGAGTTCTTTATCACTAAAAATAGAAAGACAAAAAGGAAAACTTTTCGATAAATCCACGCAAGAAGAAGAGATGTTGGAGCATTTGCTCAAAGAAATCGAAAATGCAGAAAACACGAAAATAGAAAAACAATTTGTTGATGTTTTCGAGATATTTGATAAAGGATATTTGGACGCAATTTTTAGAGGGCATTTATATAAACTCATAAAAACTTCAAATTCTGACGATCCAACGGAAATAAAGAAAAATTTAGCATTATTACGAAGTTTGCAAGAGCAAATTTTTCAAACTTTGAACAAGAAAGATCCCGTAATAGTTCCAGATTATGCGGCAAAACCAAATGTTTCATTTTGGAAAGTTAATAAACATTTATCAGGAAACAAAGATAAATATAATAACTATCAACCAACTACTGAAGTTTTCCAAAATAGTTGGGTTGAATTTTTGTCAGAAGGCATATATAAAATTGCAAGTGATAATGGTTCTCACAATCCTTATGACAACACGCCTTTGCCAAATAAATATACAATTCAAAGTCTTACATTTGCATTCTTGGAACAGTTACTTTGGTTTAAGAAACTTATGAGCTAAATTTTTGATTGATTATAAATGAGAACTGATTTTCAAAAAATAATTTCTTCGCCTGTAATGGCTTATGATGAAGGTTTGCGATTTTTTATGGGACAAGGAACGCTTAATGAAACTCTGCGAAAAATTGTAAAAGATTTGGAAAATCGCGGGATTGAATACAGTTTGATCGGTGCGGTTGCGCTAAATCAACACGGTTATCGGCGTTTTACCGAAGATATTGACTTGCTTGTTTCAAAAGAAGGTCTGGAAAAGTTTCAGAAAGAATTAGTCGGCTTAGGTTATCGTCCGGCGTTTGAAGGCGCGACAAAAAAGTTTCGGACGACCGCCGAAAATGTCACCGTAGAAATGATTACAGCGGGCGAATTTCCCGGCGACGGAAAGCCGAAACCCGTGCAATTTCCCGAACCGAACAAAAATCAAATCGAAATTGACGGTATAAAAACTTTGACTTTGGAAAAATTAATCGAACTAAAATTAGCTTCGGGAATGACCGCGCCGCATCGTCTTAAAGATTTAGCTGATGTGCAGGAAATTATCAAAATAAAGAATTTAACTGCCGAATTTGCCGAAAAGTTAAATCCATTTGTGCGCGAAAAGTTTTTGGAATTACAAAAATCAGTTGCCGAAGCATTTGAACAAGAATGAAAATTTATCACATCGTTACGCCCGAAGTTTGGGAAAAATTCAAAGACGAAACCGAATATGAAGCCGAAAGTTTACAAACCGAAGGCTTTATTCATTGCAGTTTTGCCGAACAACTTGACGCGGTTTTGAATCGCTATTATAAAGACGCGGAAAAGGTTTTGATTTTGGAGATCGAAACTGAAAAATTAACATCGAAATTGGTCAACGAACCATCAACGAATAATGAAATTTATCCGCATATTTACGGAAAAATAAACAAAGAAGCGATTATCGGGATTAAAGAAAGAAAAATTGAAACCACAGATAGACACAGATAGACACAGATTTATTTTTAGTTTTATCTGTGTTTATCTGTGTTTACGCAATCGCGGGATGGTTAAATAGTCTTCATAATGCACGAAAACTTTGCCAAAGTTATCAAACCTAACTCAAAGGAAGCCGAACTTCTCGCGCAGATTGACGCGGCGCGTCTGCCCGAACATATTGCGATAATTATGGATGGTAATGGGCGTTGGGCGAAACAGCGCGGGAAACCGAGAATTTTCGGTCATCGTGAAGGCGCAGAATCTGTTCGTTCTATTCTCGATACTTGTGCGCGACTTCAAATCAAAGCCGTCACGCTTTACGCATTTTCGACCGAAAATTGGAAGCGTCCCGAAGACGAAGTTTCCGGGTTGATGCAAATGCTCAAACTTTATTTGAAAAAGGAATTAAACACGGTTCACAATAATAATATTCGCTTTCAGGCAATCGGAAAGATCGAGGGTTTGAGCGAAGGAATTCAAAAACAAATCCAAGTTGCCGAACAGAAAACCGCCAATAATGATGGAACAATTTTAAGCGTCGCACTCAATTACGGCGGACGCGCGGAGATTGTCGAAGCGATGAAAAAAGCGTTTAAAAAATTGAGCGAAAACGGCAGTTCAATCGAAGATTTTGATGAAAAAGACATCGAAGAAAATCTCTACACACGCGGTTTGCCGGAAGTTGATTTGTTAGTCAGAACAAGCGGCGAAATGCGAATTTCCAACTTTCTTTTGTGGCAAATCGCTTACAGCGAAATCTACGTGACCGAAACGCTTTTCCCCGATTTTCGCCGTGCCGAAATCTTCAAAGCCATCTTAGAATTCCAAAAACGCGACCGACGCTTCGGCGACGTTAAATAAATTTAGAATTTAGAATTTGGATTTTAGATTGTTTTTTGAATGTTATTTTCAAACTCAATCGCAAATCGAAAATTGCAAATTACAAATGAAAAACAGACTCTTAACCGCGCTGATTGCGCTTCCTATTTTAATTTTCTCGATTATTTTGCCTTATGTTTTTCCACGCTTCGAGCAAGCATCTTGGTTTTTTGTTGTGATTGCCGCCGCCGCGTTGGTTGCCGGAATTTTCGAGTTTTTTTCGCTGACAAAAAAACTCGAACTCAAAGCCGACGCTTCGATTGCCTATTTAGGCGCAGCGGCACTTTTCGTCGCTTTTCTTTTCGATGCGCCCGCAAAAGCACCGGATTTGTTAATATTAACAACCGCGCTTTTTGTAATTCTGATGCTGATTACGCAGACTTTTCGCTTTCAAAAAGATTTCTCAAAAATGCTGATCGGCGTTGGCGTAACTATTTTGGGCGTTTTATATGTTGCGTTTTTGGGCGGATTTATCGTGGCGATGCGCGTCGGTTTTGAAAATACGCTCGTGCCGTTTCTTTCGACAAAACTTCTCGGCTTTTTCTTTCTGGTCGTAATGGGTTCGGATGTCGGCGCGTATTTTATCGGCAAAAAATTCGGCAAACGCAAACTCATTCCAAAAGTTTCGCCGAATAAAACGTGGGAAGGCTTCATCGGCGGAATTGTTTTAGCCGCCGCATTTGCCGCACTTTCGACGCTCGTTTTTTTCCCCGAAATGCCATACAAAATCTCGATTCCGCTGGCAATTTTTATGGCTCTGATCGGAGTCGGCGGCGATCTGGCGGAAAGCGCGATGAAACGCGGTTCAAAAACAAAAGATGCCGCAAGCATTTTGCCCGGACACGGCGGATTGTTAGACAGATTAGACAGCTTACTTTTCAATGCGCCGATTCTTTATTATTTTGCAAGATTTTATTTCTAATTTCTTGCCAAATAAACCGTATTCTCTCCGGCGAAATTATAAGCAGAGTTGCTTGCGATTCCATCTTAAACATAGTTTTAATCAACTACTTATTTGATTACCTTAAACAAAGAATGGAGTTCTGCTGTCGAGTCATTTCCAACCCAAACGTCGAAAGTTTCTGTTTCTAAAACCCATTTTTTCTCCGCTGCACTCCAATATTCGAGTTCTTTTTTGCCAAGTTGAAATTTAACGGTTTTCGTTTCATTCGGCGCGAGCGTAACGCGCTCGAAGCCTTTTAATTCTCTGACGGGACGCGATGCGCTTCCGGCTTGTTGATGAATGTAAAGCTGGACGACTTCATCACCCGTGCGTTTTCCGGTGTTTTTGACTTCAACCGAAACTTCGACTGTTTCACCGGGTTTTATTTCGGGTTTGTTCAATTTCATCTTTGAAATTTCAAATTTTGTATAACTCAAACCGTAACCGAACGGATAAAGCGGAACACTTTCTTCGTTCCAATATCTTTTGCCTTGTTGCGACGGGTCTTGTGTCAAATTATGCGAATAATAGATTGGAATCTGTCCGGCGTTTCGCATCCACGTTACGGGAAGTTTGCCGCCCGGATTTGCATCGCCGAATAACAAATTGGCGACGGCATTTCCACCTTGCGTTCCCGGATACCAAATTTCTAAAATTGACACGACATTATTTTGCGCCGCCCAAGTTATATCGAGTTGTCTGCCATTCATTAAAACTAAAACAACGGGTTTTCCGGTTTTTGTAACTTCTTCAAGCAGTTCTTGCTGTCGTCCGGGCAGTTCGAGCGTCGAACGCGATGCGGCTTCGCCCGACATATCTTGACCTTCGCCCAAAACCAGCACGGCAACATCGGAATTTTTAGCAAGTTCGACCGCTTTTTTTATTTCGTCATTTGCCTGCGATTCCGTCCAAGGATCAGCGCGTTTTACGCCGAAAAGCGCATCGAAAAACGACGGAAATTTTCGTCTGAGCTGAACGCCTTCTGCAAATTCGACTTTGGCATTCGCGCCGAGTTTCGATTTAATTCCGTCCAAAATCGTCACGGTTTCATCCGTATTTTGCTGAAAAACCCACGAACCGAGCGTGTCGCGCTTTGAATCGGCAAGCATACCGATGACGGCAATTTTTTTGACGGCATTTTTATCGAGCGGCAAATAATCGCTCTTGTTTTTGAGCAAAACCGCCGAGCGTTCCGCCGCAATTCGCGCCGCTTCGCGGTGTTTCGGATCGCCGAGAATTCCGTTGACTTTCGCTTCATCAACGTATGGATTTTCAAACAGACCGAGTTTGATTTTCGCTTCCAAAAGCGGACGCACCATATCGTCTATTTGTTTTTCCGACACGAGATTTTTCTTCATCGCATCACCGAGATTTTTCACATAAGTCTGCGCGTCCAAACTCATTTCCAGATTAACTCCGGCATTTAAGGCTTTGACCGCCGCGTCTTGCGCGTCGCGGGCGTAACCGTGCGTCGTCAGATTTTTTACAGCGTCGGCATCGCTCACGACGAAGCCTTTGAAATTCCAATCCTTTCGCAAAACATCCTGCATCAACCATTTATTGCCAGTCGCCGGAACATCGTTCAAATCCATATACGCGCTCATCACGCTGCCGACATTCGCGTCAATCGCGGCTTTAAATGGCGGCAGATAAACATTTTGCATCTGTGATTCGGGAATATTCGCCGCATCATAATCGCGTCCGCCTTCCGCCGCACCGTAACCGGCAAAATGTTTGACGCAAGCTAAAATATGTTCGGGCGTGCCGATTTTTTCGCCCTGAAAACCTCGAACTTGCGCCGCCGCCATTTTTGAACCGAGAAACGGGTCTTCGCCCGCGCCTTCGACGATTCTGCCCCAACGCGGATCACGCGCAATATCAACCATCGGCGCAAATGTCCAATTTATCCCGACCGAACGCGCTTCACGCGCCGCAATTTTCTGCCCGTTTTCCACCAATTTCGGATCGAACGAAGCCGCCGTCGCCAACGGCACGGGAAAAATCGTGCGAAAACCGTGAATCACATCAAACCCGAAAATCAACGGAATCTTCAAACGCGATTCGGTCACGGCGATTTTTTGAAAGCGATTTATCAACGCCGGATCGGTCACAAAGAGCATCGAACCGATCTGCCCTTTCCGAATTCCTTCGTCCATCATTTCCGGCTTCTGAAATTGCGTAAAAAAGAAAAGCTGATTCATCTGCCCGATCTTTTCGTCCAAAGTCATCTGCGCCAAAAGCGCGTCCGCCTGTTGCTGTGTCTTTCCTTCATTTTCAGTTTGAACCGCTTCTTTTCCAGCAGTCGAAACATTCTCATTTTGACGCGCAAAAACGGTTGTGAACGGTGAAATAACGATTGCCAAAATTAACGCAACCGCAGACGCATAACGAAACTTTCCGGCTGATAAAATATTTTTCATAGTGATCCTCTATCGAATAAGAGATATTCGTTGACGAAATATTGTGTTGATATTTGATTTTGCTCAAGACTGACTAATTTTGCCCTGAATTTAACTAACCCGTCAACTAATCATTGATTTTTAAGGATATTTTGGATTTCAATGTGGATAGCCACGTATCTTTTTAATATGTTTAAGAAATAAAATGAAGCATAGTTTTATCAAATAGATGTTGAGTTTAAATTTATGCGTCCTTACACCTTTCACATTATTATCGCTTTGCTTACTTTCGGAGTTGGTTCTTTAATTGCTTTTCAGTTTTATTTTCAAAATAAAACAAATCAATCTTTCAATGAAAACAAAGAAGTTCTAATAAATTCTCAAAATAAAACTGACGGTAAATCAATAAAAGAAAGTGAACAGAATAGTTATCCCGTTTGCAATGATAAAGCTGTTTTGTCTCTTTGGAATGGTTTAAAGACAGATAGAAAATATGAAAAATGGAAAAAAACTTTTGAAGATGAATCAAATTGTCTGGAGAAAATGTTTAAGTTAAAACCATTCGACTTGAACGACGACGGTAGGAACGAATTTATTATTAGAGGCGATGACATTGGATTTTGTGGCGCAACCGCGAATTGCGATTTTTGGATTTACAGAAAGGTCGGCGAAAAATATCACAGAATTTTGTCAGGTTATAGTTATTTAGATGGTCGGGATATTTTTAGTCAAATAAAGAAATCCCGAACCAATAAATTTAAAGATATTTTGCTCGAAGTTCGCGTTCTGAGAAATGCTCACGCTTACAGACTTTATAAATTCAATGGAAAAAATTATAAAGAAGAAAGATGCAACATTATTCAATGGGACGAATTAAAGACTGAAGAAAAAAACAAAACAATGAGTTGTCGGGAATTTGAGAGGAACAATCCTAAATTAGATTTTTAAGGTTAAAATATGAATCGTTATGTCATTTACATTTCTGTCGCTATTCTTACTTTCGCTTTGGGTTTACTTGTTTCGTTCAGAGTTCTTGAGAAAGTTGAAAATAAACCTTTAAATATCGAAAAGCCAGAAAAATCTATTCAAAATTATCCAAACAGATTGCCTTGGGAAAAACCTTGGAAAATTAATTCGGAAGTTATTCAAGAAAAAGAATTTCCTAAAAACCCTGTTTGTAGCGACAGAAAAATACTTCCTGTTTGGAAGGAAATAATAAAAGACAAAAGTTTTAAGGACTGGTGGAAATTTTCTGAAGGAAGTTTTGATTGTGCAGACGCGCTTGAAATAAAAGAAATTGATCTCAATAAAGATGGTCAAAAAGAATTTATTCTGCGCGGTAAGAATTTTCCTTTATGCTCTGCTGTCGGCAATTGTGCTTTTTGGATTTATCAGAAGAAAGGTGAAAAATACCGTAAACTAATCTATTCAACTGATTACGCTGATATAACTGAATTGCCAAATCAAATTGAGAAAACTAGAACTAAAAAATTCTCAGACGTTGTTCTAAAAGGACACGAGAGCGCGGCAGATACAAGTTATAAATTTTTTAAGTTTGACGGCAAAAAATATAAACACAACAAATGTTTGGTTGAAACTTATGTTTGCGTAACCCGAAACGGGAATTTATAAGTTGTAAGGCGTTTTACAAGAGATGGGAGAATGAATAATTTAATTTTAACTCGTCAATCTTCGATAAAAATTCTAGCAAACTCCGCACATTATCAATTTGATTTAGCTTTAATATCTTTGTGTAAAACCTCAACAATTTCGCCCGGCTCAATCTCTTTTAATGCTTTGTTAATGTCTTCAATCATTTCGGCGTGAGTTATGAGGCGATTGTTGAAGGCGCGTAAAACCAAAATTGCAATTTTTTGATTTGAGAGATTTTGCTGAGATTTAATGTTTGCATCTGCCGTCAGCAAAACATTAAATCCGTTTTCTTCGGCAAGCGCAAGTAATTCGCCATTTAAAACGTCTGCCCAACCTTGCTCTTGAGTCGTTACAGTTTCGTATTCGGCAAGGTGATTTTTCAGACGGCGATCTAAATTGTGGTCGAGCAAAATTTTCAAACCGTTTCGACTTCCTTAATCAGAGATTTCTCCGCCATTTCCAAAACCGAAATTGCTTGTTCTCGTGTTACGGGCGGAAATCCTTCAAGAAAATCTTCCAGAGTTTCACCACCTTCAAGATAATCGAAAAGATTTTTGATTGGCACACGAGTTCCGGCAAAAACGGGCGTTCCGCTTACTTTATCAGGATTTATTTCGATAATATCGCTTTTCATAAAATTATTTGATCACAAAATTTAACTCGTCAAACGCCGATAAATATTTGGCATTCGCTCCGGCAGACTCAAAACATCGTCAATAATCGTGTAGCCGACATCGCCGTATAAATCTTTTAATTCCTGTTCGCTTTCGCGGTCAATAGTGATGCAGAACGGCGTAATACCCATCATTTTGGCTTCGGTCAAGGCTTCGCGCACGTCTTCGCGGGCGTAACGCGCGTCGCCGTAATCGTGGTCGTAGGGTCTGCCGTCGGTCAGGATTATTAAGAGTTTCGTGCGCGATTCTTGACGCACTAATTTTGCCGCCGCGTGGCGGATTGCCGCGCCCATTCGCGTGTTATTTTGGAAAGTGATGCCGCCGATTCTGCGTTCGATCTCTTCGGAATATTTTTCGTCAAAATCTTTGACAACGTAAAATTTTACGTTGCGTCTGCCTTCCGAAGTAAAACCGTTGATCGAATAAACATCGCCGACGGCTTCGAGTGCTTCGCTCATCAAAACCAAGCCTTCTTTTTCGATTTCGATAATTCTTCTGCCCGGATGCGTGTATGGTTGAAGCGGATTTCGCGTGATCGTCCGCGCGGTCGAGGAAGATTGATCGAGCAAGAGCGAAACGGCGACATCGCGCTGTTTTCTGAGTCGTTTCGTGTAAATTCTCTCCGATTGCTGACCGTCGGCGCGTCGGTCAATGACGTAATCAACGAGCGCGTTTAAATCGTAATCTTCGCCGTCTAATTCGCGGTTGATTTTGGTTAGATTCTCCGGTTTCATCAGTTGAAATTGATGTCGAACCGAAGAAATCACGCCTTTGTAACGACTGCGTGCGAGTTCGACAAAATTTCTATCGCCTTTGCGAACCTTTTTTTCAATGACGCGACACCAACCTGTGCGAAAATCCGACAAATCCTTGTCCCATTCGTCATACGCAAACGCAACATCGCCCAATTCGAGCGGTTGTTCGGGCATTTCGTTATTTGCCCACGCTTCCGCGCCTTGCAGATCGTCGGGTTCGCCTTCGTCGTCGAGCGAATTCCAAGCATTGAACAGATCGCTGACATCTTGCGATTCCTTCGGTTTTTGCTCGCGCTTGACCTGACTTTCTAAAACAGCTTCGCCCGCGTTTTTATCTTCAAAAGCATTGTCGTCTTTTTCGCTCGTTTCTTCCGCCTCTTCGGTCTGTGTATCTTCAGGCGTAATCGTTTGGAAAAGCGTATAAACGCGGCTCGTCGCGATCAAAGCATCGGCAACGGTTGGAAAATTTTCAATTTCGTCATTTGTCTTTTGTCCTTTGCCCTTTGCTAAGTTCCCTTCAAATTCTGACTTTTCTCTAATTCGTAAATATGATTCAACGATCGTTTCGATCTCCGATACGATCTGACCGTAAAACCTTCGCGCGTCATCAGTTGCGCCGCCGCAGAGCGTGATTTGAAACAAAAGTTCAAACGGCACTTGATTCATCGGCAGATCGAAAATATACGGGCGATTTTCGCGCAGAAGTTTCTGCATCAAATCCAAATCTTTTCGCAAACCGCGATATTCGAATCGGAGACGCTTATCAATTCGCGCATTTTCCATTGTCCCGAAAATTTTCTTGGCAAGTCGCGGTTCGGGAAATGTTTTTAAAACTTCCCTGTAATCCGAATTTCTCGGCAGTTTTTTTCGTTTTTGTTTCGCAAGTTTTTCTTCTTCTTCGGGCGAAAGTGCTTTTTCGCCGCTTTGCACATCTTCGATATAACCGGAAAGCGAAAATGCGTCGGTTTGGTCTATAGTCGCTTCGTAAAGTTTGGAAAGCGTTGTGAATGCGGCTTTTAATCCTTTCGTGTCGCGGACGTAAGTTCCGAATTCGATCTGTCCCGCGCCGTGCGCCGCGAGAACTTTGTAGAGGCGAAAATCCATCTCGTCAGTTTCAAATTCAGAAATGAGCGCGGGCAGATAAATTGTCTTACCGTCGCCGATGCGCGATTCCTGCGGCATTGCCGAAAGCGGCTGAATTTCAACTTCTTTCCCGGTCAAACCTTCGATATAAATTCGCAAAACAGTTTGAATATTCTCGAGCGGAAGTCCGATTTGTGCGTCCTGTAGAATGTTGTTGCTGTTGCGCGTTTCAAGCGCGAAATACGAACGCCGCGCCTTTGTGCTTTCACCTTCATTTTTTGTTAGTCCGGTTTCAACCCAATCTTCAAACTGCGCGAGCGAAACTTTTCTTAAAGCCGTCGTGCTTGAACGAAATGCTGCAAGTGCTGCTTCCGCATCGGTTTTGGCAATTTCTTTAATTAAATATAAAACTTTTCGCGCAATTTCAACGACTTCGGTTTTCTTCTTTAATGTCAAAACATTTGAAAAAAACTGCGGTGACGAACGCAAAAACGAAATTAAAAGCGCGTTTCCGCTTCCGGCAATTTTTAATAAACAACTGCACCAATCTTCAAAAACTTCGTCCACGCGCCGCAAAACTTCGCCGCCGGCTTTAACGAAATTGAGCGTTACGCTGCCGCCGAATTCGAGAAATTCCGCCGCTTTTTTCGTTAAAGTTACGGTTTGTTCGGCAGAAAGTTTTTGGAGTGCGTCGGGCAAAATTTGCCACAAATCCGCTGTCATTCCACCTGTTCTGTTGGCAAAATGCGAGGCAAGTTCGACAACTGATTTTGAAACTTTTGATTTATCTTCGCCGAAATTTTTCAAAATCTCGGCGACTTTCGGCGTTTTTTCAAGAAAATCCGCGCTGTGTTTGGCGGAACGATTGGCGACTTCGGCGGCGAGTTCTAAAATTTCGGTTAGAAGTTTGTCGTCGTCAATTTCGACGGCGAGTTTCGGAATAAATTCAAAGGTTTCGAGCGCAATCGAACTCGATAAAATTAGCTGCCGCGAACAAATTTGAAAAACGAGCGAGCGCGCTTTTTTCGGGACTTTGCGGTATTTTTCAATTTTATTATCAATAAAAAATTCCGCGCCCAAATCGGCGTTTGCCATCGCCAGCCGTCTGCCCATTTCCGCCCAATGACGCAAATCTTCCGCCGAAAAAATCTTCGCTGCCTTCGGCACGGCTTCGACAAATTCGCGGCTCACGCGCAAACTTACGCCCGCGAGCGACGCGCTCATTTCCAGTGCAACGCGTTTTTGTTCACTTGGTAACCGGCTGAGTTTCCGCGCCAAGCCGGTAAATGTTTCTTTTTTGAAATTCGTTAAATCTTTTTCCGCTTCTGCCATAATTTTAGTTTAACAAAATTGATATGACACAAGCGAGAAGAGAAAAAATCTTTCTTAAACATCGCATCCGCCCAAAATGAAAACGTGAAAACAAGCGTTGACGTTGCCTTCGCGCAGAGCATCAACTATTCCCTGACCTTCCATCGTGGCGAGTTCCAACATTAAAAAATTCTGTTCTTCCGCCGTCATAAATTTGCGTGAAAGGTCGAACGTGCAGCCCGAAGTGTGCGGCGGCAGAGAACCCGGTCCTTTTACGACGTAGGAATTAGGATTGCCCTTGTTGAGTGAAATCTGATATTCCATCGAACGCGATAACGAAGTAATACGCAACGGATAACCGAATTTTACGCGGTAATCTTTCGCCAGTTTTTCTAAAATCGGTTTTGCCGAAGGATGAAACATTCTGAGCATACGAATTTTCATCTGCCGACGGTTACTTGTATCGTTCAAATCATATTTCTGCCCGTCATAATTGGCGGCAAGCTGCGATAAAATATTAAAATCCGTCGAACCCTGCGTAATCGTCTGACTGTATGGTTTATTTTCAAAACTAAAATTTGTGAAAGGATCGCCGCTCGAACTTCCCCCCACATCCAAAACGTAATCATCTGTTGCCATCGGCAGTTCGATGAGTTTTCCGGCAATTCGCTTTTCCGCAAGATCGGCAAAATCGAGCGGAATTTTATAACCTTTGCTTTGTAATTCTTTGATTTTTGCGGTTTGCGCGGCAAATCCTTGACGCAGTTGCGGCGGAATAATCTGTCCCGGCGGATCGTTTCCGGTCGGACCGTTTCGCTGTGCTTTTGAACGATCCATTTGCTTTTTAAAAAAATCGAGCGAAACATTCAAATCAATTTTTGCCACAGATGATTCCGAAGTAACGGCGGCGACATCGGAAGTATTCAATTCTTCTTCCTGCACATCCCAAAATGTCATTATGTCGTCAATGTCCTGAGCATCGCCGCCGCCGAGCGGATCAATGACGCGAATCGGAATTGACGAAGCAGAACGAACCTGTGTTGTCGGTGTCGCCGTATTTCCGCCGGGTTTTTTGTAGATACGAACAAAAACTATTGTCACGACTGCCAGAAAAACGATTAAAAAGGTCGAGGCAACCGAACCGATAATTAACCACGGCGGCTTTTTTGATTGTGGAGTTTGGATTACGGATTGCGGAATTTTCGTCGGCGAGGTTTCTTTTTTCTGTTCAATAATTTCGGATGTTTTTTGTGTTTTAACGGCAGATTTTTCGCTTTCTATTTCTACCGTAATATACGTTTCAACACCGAGTTTTACTGTGTCGCCATCTAAAACACGAATAGGTTTGTTTCCTACTTTTTCGCCGTTGAGAAAAGTTCCGTTGAGCGATTTTTCATCAACGACGAGAAGCATATCGCCGTCGCGGAAAAACGTCGTGTTGACACGCGAAAGTCCGACATCATCAAGCGCGATATTTGCCGAATCGGTGCGCCCGATGGAAATTTCGTCTTCGACCGAAACCGTTCGGCTCTCGTCGCGTGTTTCAATTTTCAGCGTTATTTTTTTCATTAAAATTTAAAGTTCGCGCAGTTTTGATTTATCCATCAACTTTGAAAAATCGTTAAAATGAAACATCGAATCATCTTTGCAGTTTTCGCAATAATAACTGACATCTTCGCCGAGATACATATCCTTCAAGTGAAAAGCAATAAGGCAGCCAAAACAACGCTGCGCCCGCATTCCATAATCTTTTACTCTTTTGTCCAAGTCTGTTTCTTCCATAATTTTGAAGGCTAGTATAAATTATTGACCGCTCCGCTTGCAAAAGTCTGCGCGATATGTTGAAAATATAAATAAGCAATGTTGAAAGTATTTAGAACAATTCATTATATCCATCATCATCGGCACTAAAATTTGCGCCGACTATTCTTACTTTAAATAACATCAGTAAAAATTGGTTTTGAAGCGTGAACTTTGAAAAAGGTTACGCTCTATTTGTATTTATGACAGAGAAAAAATTAAAAATTGCATTACAAAAATCAGGACGTTTGAGCGAAGATTCGCTTGTTCTGCTGAAAAAGTGCGGAATCGGCTTTTCAAACGGCTTAGGTAAACTTCGCTCGGAAGCAAACAATTTTCCGCTCGAAATTTTCTTTCTGCGCGATGATGACATTCCGCAATATGTCGAAGATGCGGTCGCCGACATCGGCATTGTCGGCGAAAATGTTTTGATGGAGGATGCAAGAAATGTTCAAATCATCGAAAATTTGGGCTTCGGCAAATGCCGCCTATCTTTGGCTGTGCCGAAATCCTTAGAATATAAAAACTTGCAAGATTTGAGCGAAAAAAAAATAGCTACGACTTATCCCAATATTTTGGGCAAATTTTTCGCAGAAAATAATGTAAAGACTGAAATTCACACTATCAGCGGCTCGGTCGAAATTGCACCGTCAATCGGTTTGGCAGACGCGATTTGCGATCTTGTAAGTTCTGGAAGCACATTATTTACGAACGGTTTGAAGGAAGTTGAAACGGTGATGAATTCTCAGGCAGTTTTGATCTCGCGCCCGAATTTAGAAGCAGATTTGCAAAAAATTTTAGATAAACTGCTTTTTCGTATCAATGCCGTAAATGCCGCAAAACAAAATAAATACATTTTATTAAACGCACCGGACGAAAAACTGGACGAAATAATTGCACTTCTGCCCGGAATGAAAAGCCCGACAGTGCTTCCTTTGGCTGAAAAAAACTGGAGTTCGGTTCATTCGGTAATCAAAGAAAATGATTTCTGGGAAGTCGTTGAAACCTTAAAAAATAAAGGAGCAGAAGGAATTCTCGTGCTTTCGATTGACCAAATGATTCAGTAAAAATAATTGTGAATTGTGAATTGTAAATGGTGAATTATTAAGAAAAATAATCGTTTATTCGTAAATATTAAACAAATGAAAGTTATAAAATATCCGAAAAGAGAAGATTGGCAAAAAATTTTAACGCGTCCGACAATTGATACGAAATTTTTGGAACGCACGGTTGAAAATATTTTGAAGGACGTAAAAAATCACGGCGATGAAGCATTAAAACATTGTTCGCGCCAGTTTGATAATGTCGAACTGGATGATTTTGCAGTTTCGGCAGAAGAAATTGCCGAAGCGGAAAAAAGAGTTTCGAGTGAATTAAAAGATGCGATAATGCACGCAAAATCAAATATCGAAAAGTTTCACGCCGCGCAAGTTGAAACACCTGAAAAAATTGAAACGACGAAAGGCGTTTTTTGCTGGCGAAAGAGCGTAGCGATTGAAAAAGTCGGACTTTATGCTCCCGGCGGAACTGCACCGCTTTTTTCCAGCGTTTTGATGCTTGCAGTTCCGGCAAAACTCGCGGGTTGCAAGGAAATCATTCTGTGTTCGCCGCCCGATAAAAACGGCGAAATGAATGACGTAATTCTTTACACGGCAAAACTTTGCGGCGTTACGAAAATCTTCAAAATCGGCGGCGCACAAGCCGTCGGCGCGATGGCTTTTGGAACTGAAACCGTGCCGCGAACTTACAAAATTTTCGGACCCGGGAATCAATTTGTCACTGAAGCAAAACAACAAATCGTCAAATTCGGCGCGGCAATTGATATGCCCGCCGGACCTTCGGAAGTCGCGGTTTTTGCCGATGAAACCTCAATTCCCGAATTTGTCGCCGCCGATTTGCTGTCGCAAGCCGAACA
>JBBSAX010000007.1:0-52783 GCA_038251885.1 Pyrinomonadales bacterium
AATCCGGCGGAAGCTGACGCGGGAACTTTGCGGAAGGATTTTGCGGGTTCGATTGGTGAAAATGCCGTTCACGGTTCGGATTCCAACGAAAATGCCGCGATTGAAATCGCTTATTTCTTCAGCAAACTTGAATTAGTTTAAAAGTAAGGATATAAAAGGCAAACGGCTTCGTTTTTTGATAAACTAAAGCTGTTTGCCCGTTTTTCTAATATTTTTCAGACATCTTCAATAAAAAAGGACTGTTAAAACAAATGAAAAAATGCCCGAATTGCGAAAAAACTTTTGACGATAACCTAAAATTCTGCCAGACCGACGGCACACCGCTCGTTGCTTTTGAAGAAGAAAAGCCGGAAGACCCGTATAAAACCACAGTGGCAAATGCCAGCGATCTGCCGATTCCGCCGCTCGATCCTTTTAAAACAATGGTTGCCCCGCCGCCTCCGGCAGAACCGAAATTCGAAGTAAAATCGGCGGAAGAACCGAAATCAGAAGTTAAAGAAGATGTTGCGGATATTGAAGAAGAAATTGATATGATGAAAACACTCGTTTCTTCCGAAGTTCCTAAGTTTGATCCCGTCTTGAAACCTGTAAGTAATGAAGTACCGAAGTCGGACGTGCCGCTGTCTCCGCCGTTTGATAAACCTTTACCGCAGGAGATGTCAGAAGATCTCACAGGTCTTTCTAAAGCTATCCCCAATCCACCCAAGTTTAACGAGCCAAATCTAAATCCGCCGAGCTTTAGTCAAATGTCGGCAAAATCCGAAACCCCGATTGAGTCGCCGTCTGCTCCGCTGTCGCCGGATGTGCCGAAAAGTAATCCGTTTGAAATGAGTCAACCGCAAAGTAACAAAAAACCGAATGATTTTTCGGGCAATTCTCCTTACGGAGATACGAAAAATGCGCCGATTCCATCGCCGTTTGATCTTTCAATGCCGCCGGGTTATCTAATTCCGTCTGCCCCGATGCCGCCGTATAAAGAAGCAGAAGTTGAAGAAATAAAGGCGGAAGCATTGAATACTCCGTTTGCCGAAGAAGTTCAGCAGGGAAATCAGCAAATCGAAGCTCAAGGTTGGAATCCACCGCCTTCGCCGAATGCCGATTGGCAAAATCAGCAAATCGGTCAAAACACTCCATTTCAACCGCCACCGTCCGGTGTTCAGGGACAAAATAAAACGATGGCTTTTGTTGCGCTCGGTTTGGGTATTGTCGGATTTATCGGTTTGATTCCCGCGCTTATTATTCCTTTGTGCGGTGCGCCTTCGATGCTTTTGGGAATCGGTGCAATTGTTACGGGATTTCTCGCTCGCAGTCGGGCAAACAGTCAACCGGAAGCCTTTGGCGGCGGTGGTTTAGGTTTGGTCGGTCTTATTCTGGGAGTTTTGTGTTTGATTGCTCCGATTGCGATTTTTGTTTTTTATTTTGTTTTATCGGTTGGAATCAGCTCACTTTCAAGATAGTATAAAAAGTATGTCAATAATTACAGATGTAATTCAATCAACCAAAGCAATTATTCTGGGAATGAAAACCACGATTTCACAAATTCCCAAGAAAAAATGGACGGTTCAATACCCGGACGTTCCCGTTACGGTTCAGCCGCGTTATCGCGGACAGCATCTTCTTCACGTTGACGAATTGGGCAAGGAAAAATGTGTTGCGTGTTATTTGTGCGCGGCGGCGTGTCCGTCGGACTGCATTTACATCGAAGCCGAAACCGATCCGCGACCTTACGAAGAACGCATCGGACGCGATGAGCGTTATGCAAAAGTCTATAACATTGATTACGGACGCTGTATTTTCTGCGGTTACTGTGTCGAAGCGTGTCCAAAAGATGCGATCACGCACGGTTATAATTTTGAACTTTCCGTATATAATCGTGCCGATCTGCTTAAAACAAAAGACGATTTATTAATCACCAAGCAAAAACAATCTAATAATTACCGCGTCGCGCTTTCGGGCGAAGATGTAGATTCGGAATTCAAAGAAGTTTAGTTCACAAAAAACAGGAAAATGTTTAGGTATATAATCAGTTTTAGTTTTGTCTTTGTAGGATTTGTATTTGTAGTTTTTAACAAACGAATAGGACTTACTTTAATTGATAAGAATTATTTATTTTCCAACAGTTTTCTAAACTCTCGTGAGAATATTCTTTCCTCAGGAATACTATTAATAATATTGGGACTTATATCTTTATCTCTATAAATCCAAAATTAAGTAAAAGCAAAACTTAATATTAAATGTAGAAATATTTTAGGGGATTTTACTTTGATAAATTAAGTAAAATATTCGATTGTTTCTATTTTTAACTTCAATTGTATCGAAAAACGATGAAAACCGGAATTATCATATAATCAATAAACTGTGAATACAGAAAATCTACCCCCGACACAAAAAGGCAGAAATTACGAAATCAAAGCCATCGGTTTGCGCGATTTTGCCGGACTGAAAAGCGATGAAGATTTATTGAATCCGTTTGATTTGGCGAAATATGCAAAACTTCTCGTTGCGTCATTTGAACAAATCGAACCGTTTTTGAGTGAAGAATCGAAAACACATTTGCTCGGGACGGGAAAAGATAAATGGTCGGGTGGCGCGTGTTCACAGGCTTTGCAGAACGGCAGAAAACTCATCATCTTAAACCCGACGCACGGTAAAAATCGGCAAAATGCAACTTTGATGGAAGAAATTTGTCACGTTTTTCTCGGACATAAACCATCGCGTCTTGCCATCGAAACCAAAAATAAACAGGGAAAAGTCATCGCCCGCGATTATCACGCCGAAATCGAAGAAGAAGCATATTCGGTCGGCGCGGCGGCACTCGTTCCGTTTTCGGCTCTGCGCCGAATGGTTCATCATGGCAAAACATCGAGAGAAATCGCGCGTCATTTCAACGTCAGCCGCGAACTCGTCGAATACCGCATAAAAGTTTCCAGACTTTGGAAGATTTACTCGCAAAAAGTTGTTAGCGGATAGGTCTAAACTTTTTGTTTTTTTTGATTTACGATTTGCGATTGGACTTAAAATGTTCAATTATTTTATTTTTCGCGTAACATTTATTTAATAATGACCGAACCGAATAAAAATCTTGATCAAAGTTCTTTGCCCGATCCCAATTTAACGGTCGTGGACAAACTGCGAATGTTGCTCGACATTACAAAAACGATCAGCCGTTCGCTCGATTTGGAAGAAGTTTTGACGCTCGTGATGGACACGCTCGGTTCGTTGATTCACTACGATGCGGCGGGAATTTACTTGATCGAATCGCGCACGGAATCTGATGAAGGCGAATATATTTTCAAATCGAAAGCTCTGCGCGGTTATCAGATAAGTTTTGAATTGATCGAACCGCGCCTCAAACTCGGCGAAGGTTTTATCGGTTATGTCGCCCAAACCGGAAAAACTTTGATTTCACACGATGTATCACAAGATGAACGCTATTTTCCGGCGCGAAAAAGCACACAGTCCGAAATAGTTGCGCCGATTATTTCAAACGATAAAGTTATCGGCGTTTTTGATCTGGAAAGCGACAGATTGAATTCCTACGATGAAGACGATTTATCAATTTTGCAATTACTGGCTTCTCAGGTTGCGATAATCATTGAAAAAGTCGAACTTCATCAACAATTAATTGGGAAAAAACGTCTGCAAGCACAACTCGAAATCGCCCGCGAAGTTCAACTCGAACTTCTTCCCGATCACGATCCCAATTTAGAAGGTTTCGACATCAGCGCGTATATTTTCCCGACCGAAGAAGTTTCGGGCGATTATTATGATTGGGTAAAAATTTTTGAAGATCAAATTGGAATAGTTGTCGCCGACGCGGTTGGAAAAGGAATTCCTGCCGCACTTTTGATGGCTTTTCTGCGAGCGTCGCTTCGTTCGGGCATGCAAATCGGTTATGCGCCGCACATTGCGATGGCAAAAGTCGGCAATCTTTTGTGGGATTCGGTCGAAGATCATCAATTTATTACGGCGATCTACGGAATTCTCGATGCCACAAACCGAACATTCGTTTATTCAAATGCCGGACATAATCCGCCATTGCTGATAAAACCCGATGGCGAATATCGTTTTGTCGAATATGGCGACTTACCGCTCGGAATGTTTCGCAATATGCACTATCATCAGCATTTTATACGGTTTGAAACGGGACAAACTTTAGTGCTTTATACTGACGGTATAACCGAAGCAACAGATGAAAACGAGGAAGAATATGGGCGTGAGAGATTTGCTGAACTTATTTTGAAAGGAATTCATCTCTCGGCAAAAGAGCTAATTGAATTTATTCGTAAAGACTTGACGAAATTTACCGGACAGAAGTTTCTGAGCGATGACGGAACACTGTTTATAGTGAAAGCGGTATGAAGTAAAAAAGTTTGAAAATTGGAGTTCCGACTTATCGAATATGTTTGTCAGAATTTATAGAAGAATTAAAATCCGGCAATAACACTCAACTCAAAACCGAAAAACTTTAACACATTTTCATCTTTAAACTTTAAGAACGCGGAAAGTGAATTTCTCCAGCCTTCCGCGTTCCTTTTGTTGTCTATGGGAAATTAAAAAAATTAATGTGCCGTTAGAGAGCAATGAACGTTATCGCCACCCGGCACAATCGGGGCGCGATAATCTCCGTAATTTATTTTTTCATTTGTGATTGAAAAAGCATAAACATCGAAGCCGTTAGCGTCCAGTAATTCGGCTAATTCACGCGAACCATCTAAATAAATAACTTCAGCAAAACCGAATTCGGCACGGATTTCGAGCAATCTCTCGATGACTTCTAAGGGAGCAAAACATCTTACCGGGTCTTTGATTGTAGCCATAAATTAATTGCCTCACCTAATAAATTTGCCTGACCAATTCGGTCTTGCAAACGCTTTGATTACGTTTTCCAAGCAAAGGTTGTTCCAATTTTTGAAACAACGCATGAATCATTTTTCGCCTCTTATCTACAGAAAAAAATTGTAAAATTCGTTGAAATCATTTAAGATTAATTAACTTTCTATTACAAACGAGGTAAAAATATGAAAAAGAATCTGCTAACTGTTTTTTCGATCAGCGCGATTGTTTTAGTGTTTTCCGTATTTTCATTCGCTCAGGAAAACCGAACGGTTTCATCCGGTGCAAGTAAATACGTGATTTCGGCTGAAGCAGGCGGTGTAAACTATCTTCAGGGAAGAGTCTCGATTGCCAGAAAATTCGGGAGAAGCGGACTTCTTCTGAAAGGCGATTCGGTGAAAATCGGCGACAGAGTTTCTACCGAAGAAGATGGAAAAGCCGAGATTCTTCTGAATCCCGGTTCTTATATTCGACTCGGCGGAAATTCGAGTTTTGAATTTGTAGATACTTCGCTGGAAAATCTTCAGATTAAATTAGATCGCGGAAGTGCGATTTTTGAAGTTATCACGTCAAATGATTTTACCTTTGCCGTAAATACTCCCAAGGCAACCTTTAATGTTGTTCAATCAGGTGTTTATAGAGTTGATGTAATGAATGACGGCACGGGCAAAATCGAAGTTTGGAAGGGAAAAGCCCAAATTGGCGAAGATGAAGATGCAACAGTCAAAAAAGGAAAAACCGCAACAGTCGGCGGCAATGATGTTGCCGTTGCTAAATTTGACCGTGATGAAAGAGATGATCTTGAACAATGGAGCAGAGATCGCGCCAAAGAATTGACAAAAGTTAATGACAGGCTCGAACGACAAAATCTGAGAAGCACTTTGATTTCTGGTTTCAACTCTAATAGTTGGAATTTGTATGATTCCTACGGACTTTGGGTTTATGATCCGTTCTGGGGCGGATATTGCTTCCTGCCGTTCGGATACGGTTGGAGTTCGCCTTATGGTTTCGGTTACGGACGGGATATTTGGGGTTTCAGACTTCCGCGTTATATTTTCCTTCAACCGCCGCCGGTTTATAACATGCCCACAAACCCGCAAAACCCGAATTCGATTGCCAGAACACCACGCGCACGAACCAATTCGGATAATCCGAACACGACTCAGAGAACGAATCGGGCAGTACCACCGGAAGCAACGGAAAGAATCACGCCGCCGTTTCGTCAAGTTGACCAAACAAACGGGCGAGGACGCACTAATGATACGGGAATTGACACAAGTGATTCTTTTCCGTCACGTGCTACTCAACCAAGAGTAATTGTTCCCGCACCTTCTTCGGGTAATGATGTGCAAAGACCGGGAAGACCATAAACAAAAACAGTTTAGTGGATTCATTAAAAAGTGGAAGAATTTTCAAATTCTTCCACTTTTTGCTTTATATTTATAATGAAATACGCGGAATTTAGCTCAAAAAATAAATAATCAGCGCGGTTTTTTCCGGCACGGTTTTAAGTTCTTCGGGTAATGAAATATAAGGTTCGAGAATTAACAAAACTGATTGGATTCCATTGAAAATCGTGTGAAAAACTATGCAAGGCAATAGATTATCAGTCCTGGCACGAATCAAAGTTATTATCAAACTCAAAAAGCAAATCGAAATAATCGTTGCATAATCCGGGATGTATTGCGGAACGTGAACGGCAGCAAACAAAACCGTTACGATGACGACGGCAATTGTCGGATTAAAAGTGCGCTGAAAAGCTGAATATAAAACTCCGCGATAAACGACTTCCTCGACCAGCGGTGCGGAAAAAGTAGCGAGAAAAGCCACCATAAAAACTGCCATCCGCGAACTTGCTAAAATTTTCGTCATCTCGTTTTCTTGCGAACCGAAAAGGTTTGCAAGAGTTAACGCGACAGCATAAACAGCAACTAATATCACTAAACCATGCCAAAATTTGAATCCGCCCCAACGCCAGCCGAGCATTTTCGTAAATGAATATGTGTTAAACCTGGTGACAATAAACCACGCCAAAATGATTGTTAGAAGATGAGCAAAAACGGTTGCGCCAAGACTTATTGCAACCGCTTTCGGATCGGCTAAAATCAATTTTCCAAGATCAGGATTGTCGGAAAGTTGGGTATTGATACTTACCAAATAAGGCAAAATAAACAATGACGGCAAAACTAAGATCAGTCCGACACTGACAAACCAAACCAAGAAAGCCATTCCGCTATTCCACGGCGGATTATTCGGAGTCGGTTTTGTTAAAATCTCTATGCCATCGGTTTGTTCCTGCACTTCCGGCACGCTGTTTTCGATTTGTTCTTCTTGATTAAATTCTTGCACGAAAAAAGTTTAGCTAAAATTGCTTAAACTTCCAAGTTTCAAGAAAAAATATATTTGTTTGGTAGATTATTCAGAATTCATAATCAAAGCACTTCGTCGGACAAATTTTTGATTCTAATAATAGTGCTTATCAGTTTTGTTTTTTCATCGTCCGAAAGCGTTCGTTGAGAAAATTCCCGAATGATTTTTACTTGTTCAATCAATTGTTCGGGAATGTTTGAAGGAATATTGTCTAAAAGTTGTTTCAAATCATCAGAAATTTTTTGATCCTTTTCAATTTCATTAATTTCAGCAGTAATATTTCCGAGAATAATTCCAAGATTAAAATACCAGAGATTTTTGTCCTTAGAATCAAAGTGATTTTTAATCTTAGGTTGTAGTTCGCGTGAAAATTCGGATGAATTAAAGTTTTCAAAATCAATAATAGGAGGCGCAAGAGAACGGGTTACGCCCGCCGGGGCTGTTCTAACGAGCGGTTCTATTCTATCAATAGTTTTATCGTCTGTTTTTGAAACCACTAATTCCTTTTCTTTCTCAATCTTTTCGGTTTGCGATTCGGATAATTGTTTGGTTTTTTCAAACTCTTTTGCCTGAAAATAATATTCAAGTTTTTTAATCTCTTTTTTTTCGTCCAACCAATCTTTCGGTAAATAATTTTCGATTCGATAAGCCGGAAAAGTAGTGTAACCACCTCCAATTTTTTCAACCCGCGCAAGTTCATAACCGACCTCGATAAAAGACATCGGTAGATTATAAACGTAAGAAATTATGCCGGAAACCTTGACCGGAATTCCTTGAAGGGAAGTAGGTCTGAATTTTGATGATAATGCCGCTTTCTCGGAAACCGCTCTCAGCAACGGATGTCCTGAAACGGATTTTGCCGAAATTACATTTCCTTCTTCACTAATCAAAACCTGCACCGCAACCAAACCTCCGGCTCTGACGACTTTTGCCGCTGCCGGATAAATCGGCGCGGGCAAACTCAAAGCCTTTCCGTTGACGACTCCGCCATCAATTGAATCGGATTTTTGAATCGAATTCTGCGTATTTACAGCCGGTTTATCAGTATCTTGAGAATTAACTTGCGGATTATTTGTGTCTTGAAGATAAGTTTCCGACGTATCCGTGTCAGACACTCTAGTTATTGTTCGAGGAATAGTTTTGACACCGCATTCTTGTCCGTTAAATGAGAAAACATAAATGATTACGCCTGCAACTTTTACTGCTTCATCGGAAAGCGTGGTCGGATTAAATTTTGCCTTACGTGCCGCCTTTTCCGCAGCTTCACGAAGCAACGGATGTCCTGAAACTGCTTCTGCCGATTCAATCGTTCCTTGTTCATTTATTACAACTTTAACATTAACCGCTCCGCACGCCCCAACTGCCGCTGCCGCCGCCGGGAATTCAGGTTTCGCCAACTCGATTGCTTTTCCGTTAAGAACTCCGCCAGAGATTGTTTTAATCGTCTTTTGGGCAAAAATAGTTATATTGATTGAAATTAAGATTGAGATAAAAAAGATGATCTGTTTTTTCATAATGTTTCTGTTTAATTAAATTTGCTTTGATTTTAGACATAAAATCAAAAAAGGTAAAGAAGTTTTCAAAAACTCGCCATTTGCATAAAAAGTGCGTCGGTGGCAATTTTGCGATTGAGATTGATGTTCAGATTTTCGCGCAGAGTTTCGATTTCGTTTATCCATTTTGAAAGCCTTTTGCTTTCGGAATTTTGCGCGAATTTTTCTAAATCCGAATAAATATCTGAATTGACGAGATTTTCTTTTGATTTTCCTAAATGCAAACTCCAGACATCGTGAATTATCATCTGCAAAATTTCGAGTCGCGTTTCAAATTCGTCTTTAAATTTTGCATCGCTCATTTCTTCGGCGACTTGCAAAAGCGTAGCGCGGTCTTCGCGGAAAAAAAGACTGTCCAAAACTTTCAACATTGATTCTCGTCCCGTTCTGAAAGTTTGCAAATCTGTTTCCAAGGCGCGTCCGATGCTGCCGCGTGAAAGTTTCGATAAAAGTTCAGCATCATTTGGCGAGAATTTTTTGGTGGAAAGCAAATGTTCTCCAATTTTTTCGGTTCTAACCGGAGCAAATCGAACAACCTGACAGCGCGAACGAATTGTTTGGAGAAGCGAATCGGGACGCGAAGTTATCAAAAAAATATATGATGTGGGCGGTGGTTCTTCAAGGGTTTTTAAAAGCGCATTTGAAGCCGCATCATTCATTTTGTCAGCATCTTCGATAATGAAAAAACGTGCTTTTGCTTCGTAAGGACGATAATTCGCCTCTTTCTCAAGATCGCGGATGGCATCAACTAAAATATTTCGACTATATGGAATGACTAAACCTAAATCGGAGTGTTCGCTGAAAATAACTTGCTTGTGTGCGTCGCGGTCATCAGATTTCGGGAAATTGAATTTTAATGACCGTTTGCAAGGATGACAATCGCCGCAAGACTCGACATTTTGCAAATTTTGACATAAAAAAGACTTTGCCAGTTCAAATGCAAACTGTTTTTTGCCAACTCCATCTTCGCCTACAAAGAGAAGTGAAGCCGGCACACGCTGTGATTTAATCAAGCGTTTGAAAACTTCTTTAACGCGATCATTGCCGATGAGTTTATCGAACATAGGTTTTTGAGTGAGAAATGAAATGTGAGAAACAAAGTTGAAAAGTTAAAACATCAACTTCCAAATTGTTTATGATTATGAAAATTTAACAAAATCTCATTTCCTACCTTATTATTTTCCGAGAAATTCCGATATGACATCAAGAGCTTTACGATGAACTTCTTCTATTGAACCGCTTGCGTCAATCACGCGGAAACGCTTTTTTTCTTTTTCAGCAATTTCCAGATAACATTCGCGGACGCGAGCGTAAAATTCCGACGTTTCAAAATCCATCCGATTTTTTTGCTCGCCCGCCGCATTTCTCGAATTTGTTCTCATCAAAGATTTTTCAACCGGAAGATCGAAAAATAAAGTCAGATCCGGTTTTAGTCCGCCAGTCGCAAGTTTGATAATTTGATTAATTGTTTTTTTGTCGAATCCGCGTCCTGCGCCCTGATAAGCGGCAGTTGCGTCGGCGTAGCGGTCTGAGATAACGATTTTGCCTTCGGCAAGCGCGGGTTTGACGAGAAAATTTATGTGTTGGGCGCGGTCAGCGGCAAAGAGCAGAAGTTCAGCCATCGGTGCGACATTTTCTTCGGTTTCCAGTAAAGTTGTTCGCAACCGGCGACCGAGCGGCGTTCCACCGGGTTCGCAAGTCGTTAAAACATTTAACTCTTTGACTCGTAAATCGTTGGCAATCATTCGCAGTTGCGTTGTTTTACCGCTTCCGTCTATTCCTTCAAAAGTTATAAATTTACCTTGCAAAATATTTTAATCCGAATCGTTGTTTCTACGCGATTGTGAAATGGTTGAAATTGCGTGCTTAAAAATCAGATAATCGTGTCCGCCCGTATCGAGTAAAACTGAAAACTTATCAAAACTTTTTATTCTGCCCGAAAGTTTTTCTCCGCTCATTAGGTGGATTACAATACCATATCTTTCACGGCGTGCCGTGTTGAGAAACGCATCTTGAATGTTTTGGACAGTTTGTTTTTCCATAGAGTTTTCTCTTTTAATAAGATTTATTTATGATAACGAAATCAAGTTTATAACAGTTTAACCCTCACATACAAGAATCATTTAAGAAAAAGATATTAATAAATTTCGAGTTTTCGTTTTAAGTTTCGAGATTTTTCAAAAGTTTTTCCTGAGTTTCAATTTCATCGCCAAAACCTTCCAACCAAATCACGTCTTTCTCGCGCCGAAACCACGTTAATTGGCGTTTGGCATAATTGCGAATGTCTTGTTTAGTTTGCTCGATTGTGCTTTCCAAATTTCGTTCGCCGCGCAAGAATTCGCAAACGCGCCGATAACCGTGTGCGCCGAGCGCGTTTGTATCATCGCGCAAACCTTTTCCTCGCAAATTTTTTACTTCTTCTACTAAGCCGTTTTCAAAATGATTTCCCGTTCGCCGATTGATCTTTTCGTAGAGCGAATCGCGCGGCGGATTTAGAACGAAAAGATTGATTCGGTTCGCAAATTCCGGCGGTTCGGCACGATTCGGCTGCATTTCGGAAAACTTTTCGCCGGTCTGAAAATAAACTTCCAAAGCCCGCATTGAGCGGACATAATCACGCGGAAAAAGTTTTTCAGCGGCTTTTGCATCAACTCTTTGCAGGATTTTATGCAGATGCTCTGCACCTTTTTTTTCTCTGATTCCGGTTAATTTCTCGCGCAAATTTTTGTCGGTCTTCGGACTTTCAAAAAGCGGTTCGCGCAGAGTTCGCAAGTAAAAACCGGTTCCGCCGACCAGAATCGGAATATTTCCGCGCGATTCGATTTCTACGATTTTCTCGCCAGCATCTTTTGCCCAATCTGCCGCCGTATATTTGATTTCCGGCGCAACGTAATCAATTAAATGATGTTTCACTCCGCGCATTTCTTCAACTGTCGGTTTGGCGGTCGCAATCTGAATTTCTCTGTAAATCTGCACCGAATCGCAATTAATTATCTCGGCGTTGCCCAAACGCAAAGCCAATTCGACACCGATCTCGGTTTTTCCCGAAGCGGTCGGTCCGGCAATGGAATAAATATTTTTCTCGGTGTTTTTGTTCAAATTGAACCTTTTTTTATTTTTAATGAATTACCTACCCAAAAGGGTGGTGAAAAATTTTTAGCGATGAATTAATTTTATGATAGTCTATGCTTTTCAGGCAGACCAAACGAAATGGTCAAAAAAGTATCGGCTTGATACATTTGCAAATAAATCAATGTTAGATCAATAAATGAGTTATGGAAAATAAATTTGAGACTTTTAAAGAACTTTTTGAAACAAGTCAAAACGAAAAACGCGGTTTGACGTTTTATCTGAACGGGCAAACCGTCGCCGGAATTGTGACAAAAACTATCGGAACGGAAGCCGTCGAGGTTAGAAATCAGATGTTTAGCCGGATAATTTTAATAATTGATGAAATTGACGGAATTGCGATAAGTTGAGATATTTCTAAACTTATAACAAACGCATCAACGCAATTATTAAAATAACGCCAAGCAAAATTAGTGAACCGATCATTTGATTTTTGGAAAAACGCATTTTTGCTTCAGTCCATCCATCAAAATATTATTTCATTTTTCTGGCGTTTGATTCCAATATTTCGCTGAGAATAATAATTTTATTCAATTCTTGTTCGGCGTTTTGCGAATCTTCGGGTATTACAACTTTGGTGTTTTGAAAAATCGGATTGCTGACAAAATGATAAACCGAATTATCAATGGCGATAATTATGTTCATAAAATCTTTGGGAGTTAGATTTTCCGGGAATTCTACCGTTTGTTTTTTTGATGCAACCGCCGGAAAAAGTGTTGATTTGAGTGTTTGAGCGCGATTATTTATTTCTTTAGAAGACTTGGCGACAAGTTTGTAATTTAAAGAGTTGCCGATGCTGCTTTTCTGGAGTTTTTCTGTATTAATTATTTGAAGTTGTTCAAAATCTTTCTTGATTAACGGAAAAGTCTCTTCTGGTTTTCTCTCCTCGGGTTTGTTTAATTCTTGTCTTACGCGAGTTAACTCATTTGCTCTTTCTCTCATTTCAAAAAACTTTTCTCCGACTTTTCCACTACTTGCCGGAGATGGAACGCTTGTTTGTGATTTAACAACCAAACTATTTCCAGAGAAAAACACAAAAACGAAAAAAATGAACAAATAATATTTCATATCAAACCTCATTGTTAATGATCCGATGTTTACAAAACTAAAAAACTAAAAGTTTTATTACTGGTAAGTATAAAACTTTAAACGAAATATTTAAAGAGAATTTTTAGCCGATTAAGGGACTTTTTCGAGACTTTTACCAACAAATTCGGCGATTCCGGTTAAAAGCATCTGAACAGCAACGGTAATTAAGAGCATTCCCATCAATCTTTCAATCGCAATCAAACCTTTTTCGCCCAAGAATTTTGCGAAATAGCTTGAAAAATAAATAATAATCGCCGAAGCAAGCCACGCGATAAAAACTGCTAAAAGCCAATCTGCCCAACGACTCGGATCGCCGCTCATCATCAAAAGCGAAGTCGCCATCGCCGAAGGTCCTGCAACATACGGAATCGCCAGCGGAACGATAAAAGGCTCACCTTCGACATCTTCTTGAAGTGAAGCATTGCGCGAAGGAAAAATCATCTTGATCGCAATTATCAACAAAATTATTCCGCCCGCCGTCGTCAGAGCTGTTTGCGTCAAATGAAGCAACTGCAAAAGATATTGCCCCAAAAAAAGAAACGTAACCAAAATGATGAGCGCGAACAATAATTCGCGCACGACAACTTTTCTCTGCCGCAAAGTTTCGACCTTTTTCAAAGTCGTCATAAACATCGGAATATTTCCGAGCGGATCAATCACGAGAAACAATAAAAGTGCAGCTGAAAGTGTTGTCATAATATATGTTTCAAAAATTTATCATAACCACGATTTTTACGCACGAAAATTTATTTTAATTTTTTGCGTTACGTTTCGCCGCAAAAAATCACAACTAATCGAAGCACGAAAAAAAGGCGAAATGCCTCGTGCTAATTTAGAATTTTTGGAGAAAAATAATGAAGAAATTTAATTTGATCGTAATTACGTTGATAACGCTTGTTTTATCAACGACAACATTTGCAACGGTTTCGCTGGAATTAAGCACCGGCGTAAATGTAAGCGCTCCGGGAAATCCGCTCTACATAAACCCCGCGAGAGATGCTAATTGGATTGTTAGAACAACACCCGGCGGTGTTGTCAATCAGCCCGGATGGATAAAATATGGTATGGGTGGTTGGAATAATATTCCGGGAACGCTCCCAATTTTCGGAAATACCGATGCGCCCGGAACAAGCGAATATGAGCGTTGCTTTTGTATTACAAATCTTGATGGTGCAAAATTGGACGTATCAATGCGGGCAGATAACAAAGCAAACTTGTATGTAAATTCGTATTTTAATCCGATTTTACCAACAGTATTAAACAATACTTTCAACACCGCTTTGTCCGCTGTCAGTTCTTCATATACGGCTTCAAATGGTTTGAAATTAGGAAAGAACTGTATTCGAGTTCGCGTAAATAATGAGAGTGGACTAACCGGATTTGCCGTAAAAGCTACGGCACAAGTTCAAGCGGGACAAGACACTTATCAAGAAAACGGTTGTTGCAAACAAGGTTCACCGGTATTTTCCGAGCAATTGAGAAAGGGAGCGGGGGATGTTTTAGAACCTACCAACTAATATCCTTTCAGTTATGTTGAGAAAAAGTCTGACGCTTGTCAGGTTGGACTTCTTCTCAATTGAAACTGATACTCTGTTTTTTGCGCCAAACTCCCAAAACTTGCCCGAAATCCCAAATTAAGATATTGTAGAAAAGTTTTCCAAAAATAACATTTTGTAGGTTGTTCCTTATTGTCTGAAATTAAAGCGACAAAAGAAGTTACGCGAGAAAAGTTTGAAGCGTTTCTAGATTGGTTAAGCGTTGATAGCGATAAAACCGGCGAAGAATACGAGCGTTTGCGATTCCGTTTGATTACTTTTTTTTCGCAACGAAATTGTTTGTTTGCCGAAGATTTGGCGGACGAAACGATTAACCGCGTTTGTTTGAAAATCGGTACGGAAGTTGTTGAAAAAAAAATGGCTTTTGTTTATGCGTTTGCAAAAAATGTTTATCTCGAATCTTTGCGGAAAGAGAAAAATCATCAAAATATTGACGAAATAAATGTTGCCGAAAAGGAGCGCGAAGTAGAAACCGATTTATCGGGCGATTGTTTGGACAAATGTTTGAACGAACTTCCGGCGGAAAACAAAGGTTTGATTTTGGAGTATTTTTCGGAAGACAAACAGGCGAAAATTGATCTGCACAGGGAACTTTCGGCAAAATTTGAAATAACGCAAACCGCTTTGCGAATGCGAATCGTGCGAATCAAAAATGCTTTGAGAAATTGTTTGCAAGAATGTCTGACAGTTTGATTTTGGATTTTGGATTATAAAAAGCGTTACGTTTTGAGGTGAAAAAACACATTTAAGCAGAAAAGGCAGAAACGCGACCGCAAGGGAGCGTGTCAAATACTTAAATTCAGGCTCGTTCGCACTCGCGTTTCTGCCTTAAAATCAAAAAATGAACGAAACTCTTAAAAATGAAAAGGAAATCCGCGAATATCTGCTCGGCAGAGTTTCTGATGAAACTTTGCGCGAAGAATTCGAGGAACTTTTGTTTTTGGACGACGATTTTTGTTCGCTGGCTGAAATTGTTGAAGACGATTTGATTAACGATTTTGTGTTTGGAAAATTAAATGAAACGGACGCAGCGGATTTTCTTAAAACGCTTGAAAATAATAGTGAAAGACGTGAAAAACTCGTTTTGACAAAAGCGATAAAGGAAAAAGCACAAATTCAAAAATCTGCCGAAAAGGAAACAAAACCGTCTTTTTTTGAATCGCTTCGGGCGTTTTTTCAAAAACCTGTCAATATCGGCGCGTTTGCCGTTGTTTTGATCGGAATTTTTGCGCTGACGTATTTTTTTATCAATCGCCAAAACACCAGCGAACTCGCGGAACTCAAATCAATTTACAATAAAGAACGCCCGACCGAAACGCGCATTTCCGAATTTGATTACGCGCCTTTGGTCGTAACACGCGGCGAAGCGGAAGAACGTGAGAAAAACAAGCTGCGGCGTATCGAAAACGGTTTGATTGAAGCGGTCGAAAAAAATCCTTCGGCGGAAAATCATCACGCGCTCGGCGTATTTTATTTGACGCAGCGAAAATTTGGCGAAGCGATTGATGAACTCGGCAAAGCCGTCAAATTAAATGAAAAAGATGCGCGAATCCGCAACGATTCGGGTTCGGCATATTTTGAACTTGCCAAATCCGGCGCGAAGGAAATAAAACTCGAAAATCTCGCGCGGGCAAACGAAGAATTTTCTAAAGCAATCGAGTTTGACCAAAATTATCTTCCGGCATTATTTAATAAAGCGTTGTGTTTGCAGGAATTAGACTTGCCGCAACAGGCAAAAGAAGCGTGGGGGAAATATCTCGAAAAAGACGCAAATTCAAAATGGGCAGACGAAGCGCGAAAAAATCTGGAAAAAATTCCTTCGTTGGAAAGTCTTTTCAAATCGAAAGAAAAGGTTTTGGAAGACTTTTTAACCGCGTATCGCAACAAAGATGAGCCGTTTGCGCTGAAGATTCACAACGAAACGAAAGGTTATCTCCGCGACATTTCGCTTCCGCTTTTGCTGTCGCGGCGTTATCTCGAAGCAAGGCAAAAGCAAAACGCACCGGAAGCGCAGGAGAGCCTGACAGCACTTGATTTTATCGGCGGTTTTGAACGGGAAAAACACGCCGATTTTTTTGTCGCTAATTTAGCCGATTTTTACCGAAACGCGCCGAATGAAAGCATCGAAAAACTTCTGCAAGCCAAAAATTTATTTGAAAACGGTTTCAAATTAATCGCCGAATACAAATACGATGAAGTCATCCGCGAATTTGAAAAAAGCCGCGATGTTTTTCGGGCGTTGGGAAACGAAGCGGAAGCAAATGTCGCGGAAATATGGGCGGCGCAATTTCTGCCCGATGTTTCCCGACTCGAAGAAAGCCGACGACGTTTGAACGCGCTTCTCGAATTTGCCGAACGCAAGAATTTTAAGATTTTACAACCGACTGCTTTTTATTGGTTGAGCGTTACCGATTTTCGTCAAAATCGTTTTTCGGAATCGGTCAAAAATGCCAAAACCGCATTGCAAAAAGCCATCGAAACCGAAAATTTTCTGGAAATCGAACATTCTGCCGAATCTGTCGCGGGAACTTATACGGAAATCGGCGAAACCGACAAAGCATTGGCTTTTGGGGGCGAAATTATTCGTCCCGACGCTTATCTGCAAAGCAAAACGCAGTATTGGCGCAACAAGGGAAACCTTGCAGATTTAATGCTCAAAACAGGTTTTCTCTCGACGGCAAACGACGCGGCGCGGGAAACCGTTTTAATTGCCAAAGAAATTTTGCCGAAAGCGTATTTGACCGATTCATCTTTGCGCCGTTTGGCTGTAATTTCGGCGGAGAAAAAGGATTTTGAAACGGCATTGCAAGCTATCGAAGAATCGCGGCAAATTACCGAAAACCGTGAAGAAAGCGAACAAAACAATTTTTCGATAGCCGAAAATTATCTGTTGCGGGGCGATATTAAACGGCAAATGCAAAATTGTGAAGCGACTTTGTCTGATTATGAAAAATCGCTTGAATTTTATAAAAAAATTGCCGAATTTACGGTCAGCATCTACGGTGTTCATAAAGGAAAACTTTTGTGTTTGAACGCTCTCAAACAACAAACGGAATTTCAGACGGAACTCGAAACCGTGCTGAAATTATCGGAAGATTATCGCCAAAAAATCCGCGAAGACGAATCGCGTCAGGCATTTTTCGGCAACGAACAAATCGTTTTTGACACAGCAATTGAAAACGCTCTGGCAAACGGCGAAACACAAAAAGCGTTTGAATTTGCCGAAATTTCGCGTTCGCGTTCATTGCTCGAATTTGTCCAATCGAAAAAAACAATTGCCGCCACGGAAAAAGATTTCGCCGATGTTTCAAAACCGCTTGCGCTTGATGAAATCAGAGCGCGTCTGCCGGAAAATGTTCAAATCGTCCAATTTGCCGTTTTGCCCGCAAAAACGGCAGTTTGGTTGATTACAAAAGACCGTTTCGAGTTTTCGGAAAAACCATTTTCAGCCGAAGAAATCGAAAAGGAAATCGCCGATTATCGCAATGAGATTTTGGAAAAAAAAGATAAATCCGCACTCGAAAAAACGGCGCAAGAATTATTTAAAAAGCTGATTCCACCGAATCTCGATAAAACAAAAATCCTTTGCATAATTCCCGACAAAAGCCTTAATTTACTGCCGTTTGCCGCGCTTATTTTGCCTGACGGTAAGTATTTAATCGAAGATTTTCCGATTATTTACGGCGCGAGTTCGTCGGTTTTTTTGGCGGCGACGGAAAACGCCAAACATCTTGAAAATATCAAAAACGAAACCATTTTGAGCATCGGCAATCCGACGTTTGACCGGGCGGAAAATCCTCTCTTGGACGATTTGCCGGAAGCCGCAACCGAAGCGCGGACAATTGCCCGAAATTATCCGAAAGCGTTTGAATTTACGGGCGAAAAAGCAACCCGTCAAAGTTTTTTGGATAATTTTGAAAACGCCGAAATTATCCATTTTGCCGGTCATTTTGTTGTCAATTCGCAGTCGCCCGCTAATTCCAAATTGCTTTTTGCCGACGCGGATTTGCGTTCAAACGAACTTACCGAAAAAAAACTTTCGCGCTCAAAACTTGTCGTGCTGTCGGCGTGTGAAACGGGTTTTGAGCGATTCAACAAAAGCGAAGGCGCAATCGGCGCAGCGCGTTCCTTTTTGGCGTTGGGAACGCCTTTGGTTGTTGCGGGAAATTGGAAAATTGACTCCGAAGCGTCGAAAGATTTGATGATTTCATTTCACCGCAACCGCCGCGAAAAAAGTCTTTCGAGCACGGAAAGTCTGCGGCAAGCACAAATCGAAATGTTGCGCCGAGATGAGAATAATCAGCCTTATTTCTGGGCGGCGTTTAATCTTTTCGGAGGTTTTGCAAATTATTGAAATGATGCGATTTTGCCCGAAATGTCGGACTTTTTACGATGACGCAGACTTAAACTTTTGTCTGAAAGATGGCGTTCCGCTTGTCAATATCAAGGAAAACGACAATTTATGGCGCGAAGGCACAGAAGTAATTCAGCAAACGAAATATCAAATTCGCCGCGAAATTTTCAAAAAACAATTCAAAAAAATTGTTTCGATTTTGATTACAACAATTTTAATCGTGATGATTATCAGCGTCATCACGATAAATAGTTGGATTTATTTGAATCCGCCGGAAAAGGAAATCGTGCAGAACGACAAACCGTTTCCAAAGCCCGAACCGACGATTGAAATTTTGCCTTCGCCGTCTGGACAAAAAACGGTTTCACCGACACCAACTCCGAAAAAAACACCAACTCCGACAACCACTCCGACTCCGACTCCGAAAGAAAAAGACAAAGATATTGAAAAGCCGGTTTGTTTGCCGAATGAAAAAGCTATTTCACAGAATCAAATTTTAGCAACTTACGGAAAAAGCTGGCGCGATAAGTTTTTGGCGGACAGAGTAAGCGTTAAGCAAAGCAGAATCAGCGAATTAGAAAAAGAATGCGATAAAATAAAAGTGCCGAACGAATGTAAAAATTTTGTCAAAAACACTCAAGCCGAACTTAGCGAACAAGCGAAAACTCAAAGCGTAATTGCTTCTTCAGATTGTCAAACTGCGACGGCAAATGTAACTTTTGATTGGACGACATTCACGCCGCAATTTCCGTCGAAAACAATTTCGAGAACAAAAAGATTTTCATATCGAAAGCAAGGAAAAGGTTGGCAATTTGTAAAAGCTTTCTAAAACTTCTGAGTTACGTTTCGGCGTTAAAATACACATAAATTGAAAGAAGTTTTAAATTAAATTTTTGGAGAAAACTATGTCAATAAAAGAAAGTTCGGCAACTGCATTGGTCAGATTTACAGGTTTGGGAATAATTTGTTTTAACGAAACAAAAGGACGCGGCGAGATTGCCGTTATTCGTGATGAAAAACACAGTTTTTTGATTAAAATTCAACAACCGCGATTTAAGGACGGAATTGAGAAAGACCTGATTGTTTATGAAGATATTGCCGTTTATAAAGATTTACCGAAAACGGATGTGATGATTGAAATTAAGGCAAACAAAAACGCCGCGATTGACGATTACGAAGTTTATACAGCGAGCGGCGATTTTCAACGCTCGGAATCCGAAGACTTCAATGATTTTCGCTGGATTGTAGATATGAACAATCTGCACAGCGAAAATATTGTTGCAAATGAAGACGAAAATCGTTATCCGATTTCTAAACTTTTTATCGGCAACGGTTTATTTTACGCGCATAAATTGGACACGAATTTGTATTTTGAAAAAATTGAAAAAGATGCGGAAGGAAACGAAAAAAGCCGTGATGTTTTCGGCAATGTGGCGGAAACAATCGGTGTCAAAATCGAAGCCGACGAAGTTTTATTTAAGATAAAAATCGGCGACAAGGAAGAATCTCATAAACTCGTCCGCGTTCAGGGACTTCCTTTCCGCATCGAAATCGCCAATATGGATTATGACGAAAACGCCGTAACGAGCGATATGCCCGATTATTACAAATACTTTGGAAGCGAAAGCGGCGCGTCGGTTGCGCTTGAAACCATCAAAGACCAATCCGAAACAGACGCAAACATCGGTGGTTCGGTCAATTTCAAAGTTTTTTGTCATCCGATTGTCGCGGATATTTCGTCAATCGAAGAACTCGAAAAATGATTCTGTTTTTAGCGCAAGAAAGCCGCCAAATCGTTCGGCAAGTTGTAACTTACAACACGGAAATAACGTGGATTGTCGCCGTGTTAGTTGTAATTTGGCTTGCCGTTTTTTTTATTCAAAAATATCGGCGAGCCAAGTCGTTTCGGCGTGTTCCGAAAAATAAAAACTACAAAAATCTCAACAAAATTATCAAAATTAAAGACGAATTGAGCGCGATTTGGCTTCGTAAAGGCGAATCGAATAAGATTCACGCAATTGGCATCGGCAAACTTGCTCCGGGCGAATTTTGCATTCAGATTTTCATTAACAATTCCAACGAAAAGATGTTTGAAAATCCGCCGTCCGACCAAATTCCGAATGAATATCGAGGAATTCCGTTAGTTTTAATTCAGATGCCGCAAGCGTCTTTTCTCGCGCAGGAAAATTATTTTGCAGATTTTTCAGCGGAAGAATATAAAAATCTGATTCGCGGCGAGCAAGCCGTTATCACGGGAGGAATCAGCGGCGCAAACACGAATTTGAACGGCGAAGTCGGGACTATCGGTTATTTTGTGCGGCGCAAAAGTATGTTTCCGAATCGCCGAAAAGAAGTTTATTTATTGAGTAATTCGCACGTTTTCGCCGATTTGCGAAAGGAAATTGTTGATGAACACGATTTAATTTTACAGCCTTCGCCGGGTGAATCGGCAAACAGCCGTCCGATTGCCGAATTGACGAATTTCGCGCATCCGAAACTCGAAAATGATGTGAACGAAGCAAATTTTGTTGACGCGGCAATCGCCAAACTTTTTCGTCAGCAAACGCATAAAACGCTGATTCCGATGATCGGCGCAATCAAAGGTTTTGCTGAAAAAAAGACGGTCGAAATCGGCGAAATAAGCCGTAAATTCGGGCGCACAACGGGTTACACTGCCGGAAAAATCTTTTCGATTTATCTCGACATTTGGATAAAATACGACCGCACGGGACAAAGTTCGTTTTTCAAAAATCAATTTTTAGTCGAACCCGACAAACCAAACTACGAAAAATTCGTCGAAAAAGGCGACAGCGGCTCTCTACTTGTGGACGGCGAAAATTACGCCAGCGGTCTGATTTTCGCAGGCGCAAACGGCAATCTTGCGGAACAAAAAACTTCCGAAAACGTCAAACAAATCAACAATTACGGCGTGGCAAATCCGATGAGCGATGTTTTATCAAAACTCAAAATAGAATTGGATATTTAAATCGCGCAATTTTTTTTCAAGAACGAGCGTTACGTTTTGTTCGCAAAAATCACAACTAATTAGAAAGCAATTTCTATATCAAATTTTAGTGAGGACAAAACAAATGTTGAATCAAAGTTTTTTGCGCTTTACCGCAATTACATTTTTTTTAATTTTAACAATCATCTCCCAATCAAACACGATTTTCGCGCAACATCCGTGCGATACTTTTCCGGTGACGACTTGCGTTGTTCCTTCAGGTTTTACGAGTTGGACGATAAATGATAATAACGCCACCGCCACCAAGCAGCGCGACGAACCGCAGCCCGTTCCTTTTTATACGGACTTGGGTAATCCGCTCAAAACTCTTTGGTATGCCTACGTTGCGCCGATGGATGGCAGATTTGTCGTCACGACCATGGGAACAAATCCGGCTGCAATCGCGCCGAATTATGCAAGTCCGTTTCGCCGCGATACGCTTCTCGCCGCTTACACCGGAACATCATCAATAGCGAGTCTGGTCAAACTTCGCGGCAACGACGACATAATGCTAAACTTTATTAACGACGCAAATCACAACTGTCTGCCGGAAATGCGCCCGCCAACCGAAAGCGTTCTTAGCAGTTGCATTATTATTGATGTAACCGCCGGCGTTCGCTATAATTTTCAATATGACGATTTAGCTTCTATGGCACCGGCAACCGAAGATTTCGTGCTTAACGGTTACTACCTTGCGCCATCCGCCGCCGAAGTTTCGGTTTCGGGAAGAATTACGAACAATTCAGGCAGCGGCATTTCCCGTGTCCGCGTGAGTTTGACGAAATCTGACGGCAGCATTCTAACTGCGATAAGCAATTCTTTCGGCTACTATCGTTTTACCAATCTCGAAGTTGGTCAAACTTACGTCCTTCAAGCATCCAGTAAGCGTTTCCAATTCCAAAACAACCCGCGAGTCATTTCGGTCAGCGATGATGTTCTCGGTGAAGATTTTATTACGGATGAAACTTCATTTCAAAAACTCGAATAATGGGTTATCCTCGCCTCACATCTCATAAAAGCGTAAATGCGAGTGTTAAAATATGTGTTGAATTTGAAATATTCACACTTGTTCTCATTCGCATTTCTGTTTTTAATACGCCTTTGTTACGTCAACTCCGGTGTAATAATGTTTGATGATCGCGTCGTATTTTACGCCCATTTTGGCTAGACCGTAAGCTCCGTATTGACACATTCCAACGCCGTGTCCCCAGCCGCGTCCGGTGAATGTGTAGCTCGTAACTTGTCCGTTTGAGCCGTAGCGTTTGTTGATGACGAAAAGCTGTTCGTTGAGGCGCAAGCCGGAACGGATTTTTCCGCCTTTGAGATGAAAAGTTCCGTTTGTCGTGATGATTTCGAGATCGGTTGCACGGCGCGAAAAGCCTTGTTTGGCAATATTTAAGTCAGTTATCGTGCCGAGTCCGTTGACGAAACGGCTTAAAGTCGAGCGAATTGCTGCTGGCGACAAAGTTTTGTTCCAAAGCGTAAAGCTCGAATCTCGTTCGGCGACGGTCGTTTTGTCAGTCGGTTCGATTTCGAGATAAATCACACCGCCGGACGCGTCGGTTTTGTAATTGACTTTTTCACCGCCGAGAAGCGCGGCTTCTTTGACTTGGTAAAATTCATCACCGAATTTGCGGAAAAGATAAACATTCGGATTTACAACAATTTCTTTTTCGCTTTTGCCGACCCGCAAGACCAATTTTCCGTCTTCGGTCGGTTTTGCTTCGCCGCTGTCGAACGAAAAATCCCATTTCTTTTTAGAGTAAATGTGGTCAATTAAGCGCAGAATCTTGGCGCGTGAAAAATGTTTTTGCGGTTTCAAAGTTAAATCCGAATAAATCGAAAACCAACCGTCGCGCATTAAAGAGGCAAGAATCGGACGCATTTCACGCGGAACTTCGCCGCCGTCAAGAAATGAAAGTTGATAATTGATGTCGGATTCGCTCAAAAGCGTGTCAGCTTGAGTCGGATCATCGTAAATCATATCGGACAAAACTTTTGCCAGCAGAAGCGGTTTTGCCGTGTCTTTTGTAATAAATTGCGGGAAAGGTTTGCCGAATTTGACGGCGAGTTGATTGAGCCAGCTTTTTAGTTCTGTTTCGTTCGGTGCATCTTCAAAGTATTGATCGGTAAAACGCGGCGTGACGAAAAGAAAATTATTAACCGAATATTTCGCCGCAAGTCTGACGAGTTCATAATTCGATTCGTTTTTAATATCGGCAAGCTCGCGCGAACTTTTTAACAGAAACGGCAAAAAATGTGCATTTCCTTCAAGCGAACAGTTTACGCCGCGCAAATACGGTTCGGCGTGGTCGAAAATATTTTCCGAATCCTCCGTTCTGCCGCCGCAGGTTGAAGTGTAATAAGCAGTTATCGGTTTGCCTTTGTATGTTGCGATCATTCCGCGTGTCTGCAAAACGGCTTGCGTTCCCATTTTAGATTCAATCGAAACGCCTTTGTAAACCTGCGACCAAACCGTGTCAACCATATCAAAGCCTTTATCTTTATAGCCATTGACATTGGCGACGGCGTAAGTTCGCGCGGCAATTGCCTGAGCTTTTTGAGCTTCGAGTTGCGGCAGGGAAAGTTCGCTCGGCACGACTCCGAGCAGATAATCTTCCATCGGCACGACATTTACAACCGTTAAACGTCCGCGCGAATTGACCGAAATTTCCATCATTCCGCGATACGATTTGCCGTTTAACTTCACAGGCGCACCGCGTTGGCTGACCGAACCGATAACGACTGATTTCAATGACGTGAAACGCGACGCTTCGCTATTTCCAGAAACAATTACTTCGCGCAAAGCCGGATTTACAAACGCATTTTTATTGTTTCTTACAGGTTTGCTCAATGCAGTTTTCTGCACGAGCGGCAGATTTTGATTGGTAATATTCAGTTCAAAAAGACTTCTGACTTCCGATTTCGGATTCGCCGCGATTTGCTGTGTCAGTTCGATTGCATCTTCGGAAGGTAAAGTATATTTTTCGGTAACGATTTCAACGCCTAAAATTCCTTTTTCGGTCAAAACTGCCTGATAATCTTTGGCATCGGCGAGAATATTTTTATCGCCGCCGATTCTGATTTTGAAAGTATTTTCCGTGTCGCTGTATAAAACGACGGCGTTTTCCGCATTCTCTTGTCGAATCTTTTGAGCAAGTTGATCCGCCGCTTCGCGCGAAGTTAAATTCGGAATTTCAAACCGATAAATCTCATATTGAGGTGGACTATAATTACGCGAAGCAATTCTCAAACTCGTTGTGCCGAGCGATAGACTCGAAGTTTTATCATTCACAACCACGAGCGATGTGTCGCTCGTCGTGATTAAAACCGAAGTCGCGTCCGTTTCCAAACCGATGCGAACAAGCGGTTCTCTATCTAAAAGATAAAAACCGCTTTCAACGGCGAAAACATTTGTAGAATTTATTAGTATTAACAGAAAGAAAGCAAATAATAATTTTTGACGTAAAATCATAAAATCAATTTTAGCATTTTGCTAAAAATACGAACAAGAGAATTCTGTAAAATAAAATATCATTCAAATAGAACTCGCATCTTTACTTCAAAAATAGTTTCAAATACAATGTCAAATGCAAGGTTAGATACGTAACTAAACATGAAAAATATAATTCCGATAACCGATTTACAAAGACAAGCAGCGCAAATCTTGGGCGCATTAGATAACGATCCCGTAATTATTACACAACGCGGACGTGCTTCGGCAGTTCTGCTTTCCGCTCGTCGTTATGCCGAAATTGAAGAAGATTTGCAAATGTTGGATGATTTGGAACTTTTGCAAATGGTCGAAGAATCTAAACAGGAAATAAAAGACGGCAAAACCATTTCGCACGAAGACATAAAAAAACGTCTGAATTTTAACGAATAATGATTCAAATAGAATGGACATCGCAGGCGTTTCTCGCGCTTGAAACCTTGCCGCAAGCATCTGCTTTTGAAATCATCAGCCGCATTGATTTACTACAAAAAATTCCCGAAATTGGCGTGAAACTCGACAGCCGTTTCGCCTCCTTAAATCAATATCGGCAATTAATTATCAAAAGAAATTACCGGATAATCTACGATTACGATGAATTTGAAAATCGAATCTACATTCTCGCCGTCCAGAATTGCCGCCAAGAACTTCCTTCTGCCAGAGATTTGAAACGCAAAGAATCAGGCGAGGAATAATTATTTTTCTAAAGCATTGAAAATAAACGGAAAAGTTCCGAAAGTTTGTCCGCGATGTTGCGGTCGGAAGGCGAATAAAATCAATTTACCTTTACCAAAATTGCTTTCGGCAATGGCGGTTTTTCCAACCGCATATTTTTCTCCGAGAATCCAACCCGAAAGCAAAAGGTCTTTTTCGGCATATTTGGCGACCGATTTTACTTTGCTCGAATCGGAAATTTCGTAAGCCGAACTATTGATAAAATACGCCGGAGTTTGTTTACCAAAACCTTTCGCTATTGGATTTGAATTATCTACATCAAGTTGCCAGATTGAACCCGGACTGTAAAATTCAGCGCGGCTCAAACCGTTCAGGACATTTTTCATCGGCAGACCGAATCGTTTAATAACGAGTTCGCAACTATCGTCGAAACAAATTAATTTACCGCCGTTTTCGACGAATTTTTTCAAATTCGCAACGCCGGATTCACCGATTCCGCCGGTAAATTCTGCGGGATAACGCTCTTTCGGCAAACCTTCAATAATTCCTCTTTCGGAAATTGATGGCAGAATAATCGCGTCGTAATTTAATTTGTTTTCACGAAAATCCGAATCCATCAGCGATGTGTAGGGAATTTGATGATTGTCCAAAACGAGCCGCGTCCAACCTTCGTCCATCGAACCTATAAAGCCTTTGTAAAGTCCAATCTTCGGCGAAGTTTTTAGAGGATTCGGCAATTTATCAAAAGATGTTTTATTCGGTTTGAGATTTAAAACCTTTCGCGCCTGATTTATATTTTCGACTTTTTTCAAAGTATTTACATTCTTTTCTAAATCTTTGATGTTCCACGCGGCAACCGTTTCCACGCCCATTTGAAGCGGTAGAGTCCAACCGGCAACATCGTATGGAACTTCGGCTTCGCCTTTGGCATTCAGGCGTTTCGGATAAACCTGTTTTTCAAAAAGGCTCAAAACATTATTTTTCTGCGGTTGATTGACGAAAACGAGAAAACTTCCGAGCGGAATTTCGTGAAAATTATTTTTATCGGCTTGCGTGTGTGCTACTTCGAGTTCGCGCGTCATTTCATAAACTTCCATTCCTTGCCACATCAGGATTTCGAGAAAACGCGCAACTCTTTCTTGTTCGGGCTGACCTGCATAAACGATGAATGCCTGCGGTTCGCTGTTTGTCGGTTTCAAATTTTTGGCGGCAAGATCATAGGAATTCTTCAAATATCGCGTCCGAAATTTCGCTGCCATTTCGAGCAGAGCGCGTGAAGCAGTCATTTCGATTTTGGCAATATCGCGCGGATGCCATTCGCCGCCGTCCCACATATCGGGGAAACTCGTCGAAGTTTCGAGCGGTGAACTGAAACCGCGTGCGCCGCCGCCTTTTTGAAGTTGCTCTTTGGTGATTTTGATCGGCGACATCAAATCCGCGCTTGCCGCTTCGGACAAAATTCCGATTGAATTGTGATAATAAGGCGCGGAACGAAAACCGCCGTGCCACCAAGTGTCGAATGTCGTATTGGTCGCAACTCCGGCGATATTTTCCGCTTGCAGATCAGCCGCCATTTTATATCCGGCAAGTCCGACTTCGCGCAAAATGAGCGGATCAATTCGCGGATTCGGCGGATCGAAAAACGGCGGAATGATAAAACGTGCGCCATTTTGTCCCATTTGATGAACGTCATAGACGATCTGCGGAAACCATTCCTGCCAGAAAAGTTTTGTAATATTGCGCGTTTCCGCCAAATTCATCATAAACCAATCGCGGTTGTTATCGTGTCCGGCGTAATGATGATAAAGTTCGGGCGGCGACGAACCTTCAAACTTCGTCCCCAAAGTTTTGCGATACCAATCGGCAACGATGTCAATTCCGTCGGGGTTTGATGAAGGAATTAAAAGCAAAATCGTGTTTTCGAGAATTTCCTTCGTTCCGTCATCGGTCGCCGTCGCTAATTCAAAAGCGAGATTCATAGACATTTGCGACGCAACGATTTCGGTCGAGTGAATTGAGCAGGAAATTGCTACGATTGTTTTGCCCTCTTTTGTCAATAAACCAGTAAAATTTACTCTTCCATTATCAGGAACATTTCGAGAATCGGAAATTTGCTGATTGAATTTTTTATATTTTTCCAGATTCTTAATATTTTCCGCTGAAGAAATAAACGCAACTATTTGCGATTTGCCGAGAGTTGTTTTGCCAATTTCTTCGACTTTTACTTTGTCGCTTGCCGCGTCTAATTTGGCGAAATAATCTGTAATTTGTTTCCAATCGGCAATCGTTTTATCATCGGTTGGATGAAAACCCAAAACTGATTTTGGCGACGGAACAATTTGTGCGAAAACGCCGATTGATAAAAGCAACAATAAAACGGCGAATCTTGAAAACACCGGAAGAAAATTAACCACAGATAGACACAGATGAACACGGATTTTTTTTATTTGATTCATTTTGTTAATTCTTGTTAAAAAACTACTTTGCGTATTTAAGTCTTTACGTGATAAAAACATACATAAATGTCCGAATCATTAGAAACAATTTCGATTAACGAAGCGATTGAGCAGAACAAGAAAATTGTGTTTCCTGTCAAAGATTCTAACAAATCCAGCGTTATCGGCAAACTGCGATATTGGTGGAGTTTGTTTTTGGCGGGATTTTTGCTTCTTTTTGCAGCTTTGCCCGCGATGACTGTTTTGCAGATTCTCAATCGCCGCACAAAACTTTACCCGTTATGCGTCTGGGGTTCAAAAACTTGGATTCGCGGTTCGGGCATTAAAGTTAAAGTTTCCGGCAAGGAAAATCTGGAACAAGGAAAATCTTATATTTTTGTTGCCAATCATCATTCATATATTGATACGACCGCGCTTTTCGCTTACGCCGGAACAAAAATCGGGTTGATCGCTAAAAAAGAAATTTTGAAAGTTCCGGTTTTGGGACGCGGAATGACTTTCATAAAGTTTGTGGCGATTGATCGTTCAAACGCCCAACGCGCATTGGAAACAATGGAAAAAGTGCGCGAAACGGTTGAAAGCGGTTATTCCTACGGGGTTTTTGCCGAAGGGACACGCGCAATGCCGGGAGAACTTCTGCCGTTTAAAAAAGGTGCGTTTCATCTGGCAATGCAAACCGGCGCGGCAATTATTCCGGTCGCAATTAAAAATACGGATTATTTAATGGGCAAAAAAACTGGTGTCTTAAATCCCGGAACGATGGAAATAGTTTTACTTCCGCCGATTGAAACAAAAGGTTTAACTGTAGAAAAAGATTTGCCGGAATTACTCAAAAATACAAGAAAAGCAATCGCGGAAGAATTGAATAAGATTTAACTTGCAAAATACAACCAATTATAAAATCGGCGAATCTTTCTATAAAATATCTGAAAAATACTAGATCATCAGTTAAGTAAGCAATCTTTGACCGCAATTTTCTCGATCTTTTAGAATCATCGCGGTCAAAGACCCCTTGCTTAACGGTAATGATGTTTTTGAGATAGTTTCTAAAAAACTTTCAGATAGAAAAATATGAAATTCATTCGTTTCACATTTAGGTTTGTAGGATTGCTTATTTTAATCAGCGGTTTTCTCGTTTCGCCGACTTTTTCACAAACTAAAGAAACCGAATTTATTACAAATCAGGCGACGGTTAGCGGCAAAATTTCAATTGAAGGAAAACCGGCGGCGAATGTTGCAATCGGAATTATCAAGGCAAGCGCAGATTGGGATGACAAACCGCAAGCGACGGCAAAAACCGATGCGGACGGAAAATTTTTGCTCGAAAATCTTCCGGCAGGTTCTTATTATTTGCGCCCCGAAGTTGCGGGTTTTATTTATGCCGGAGCAAATGATGACGAAAGTTTTCGCGGTGAGGGAAAAGCGGTTATTTTGGAAGCCGGAGAAAAACTCGAAAATGCCGACATCAAACTCGTTCGCGGCGCGGCACTCACCGGAAGATTAACCGACAGCGAAGGCAAACCGCTCATCAGCGAACAAATTAAACTCGAAACTTACAACGAAAAAGGCGAGAAAACTTTCGCTCGTTATAATTATTACTCCGGGCAAGGTTTGACTGATGATCGCGGCGTTTATCGCTTTTACGGTCTGAAAGCGGGAAAATATATCGTCAGTTTCGGATTGGACGCGAAAAAGGGCGGAGTCAATGAATCTAACGGTGTAATGAAAAAGTCTTATCATTCGCTGACTTATTATCCGTCGGTGCAAAATGAAAAAGACGCGAAAATCGTTGAATTAAATGTCGGCGAAACGGCGGAAAATATTGATTTGCGAATGGGCAAAAAAGGTCAGGCGTTCAAGATTAGCGGGAAACTATTAAATGAAGAAACCGGCAAACCGTTTGAAAAAGAAAGGGCTTTTGTCAGCGCAATTCCGACTGAGGTAGAAGCTGATTTTGGTTTTCCGAATGATTCGGTCAAAGAAGACGGAAGTTTTGAATTAAGAGGTTTCTTACCCGGAAAATATATTATAAATATGCGGTTTTTCCCCGAAACGGAATTTTTCGTACCTTCGACCAATTTTGAAATCAACGATAAAGACCTGACAAATCTTAAAATCTACGGTAAAAAGGGTTTGAGCCTCAGCGGTTTTGCCAAACTTGAAAATAAAAGTCAGACAAATATTCCGGTAAATTTGCAAAGTATCGGTTTATTAATTTTCGGAGATCAATTTAATTTGGCAAAAACCTTTAAATCTGATCGCCGGACTCAGATAAAATCGGACGGAACATTTCGATTTCCCGCACTTCAATCCGGGGAACTAACACTTATAACATACAGCGGAGTTTTCGGCTTGAAGATCGCCAAAATCGAAAAAGAGGGCGTTCCGCTTGAAAAAATAAATCTTGTCGAAGGTCAATCAATCAAAGATTTGCTCGTAACAATTCGTTACGGAACAAACCGTTTGCAAGGCGAAATTCGCTTTGCAGACGGCGGCGGAGTTCCCAGCGATTCGGAAATTCGTCTGATTGCCAAACCGACCGAACAGGGAAGACTCGATAAATCGGAAGCAATCGCCGATGAACGCGGGAAATTCTTGCTCGAAGGTTTAACGCCCGAACAATATGATGTCAAAGTCGTCATTGCTAAAAAGAACGAAGATTGGAACGATTCCAACGGGAAAATTCTGGCGCAAACGCGCATTTTCTTGGTCGCCGGAGTTGATGGACAAACGGTTTTTAATGTAAATCTGAATCAATAAATCTGAAGATGAAAAATTTTACGTTCGCATTTTTATTTGTTTTTTTCGTAAGTTTTCCGATTTTCGGACAAAAAGCGAAGCCGCCCGTAAAACCCGTCGAGCAAATTCGCGGTGCGATTTCGGGAACTGTTTTTGACGAAACAGGTTCGCCGATTGAAGACGCGGAAATTTTGATTTACTCGGTCGGTTTACAGAGATTTCCTGAATCTTTCAGAGAAACGAGCGACCGCAACGGGAAATTTCGATTTGAAAATCTCAAACCGCGCCGTTACAAAATCTCCGTTCGCTACGCCGGTTATGTCTTGCCGGAAGAATTTGAAACCTCAATCGAAAATCAAAAAACTTATCAGATAAATCAAGAATTAAATCTAATCGTCAAAAAAGGCGGCGCGATAACCGGAAAGGTTTTAGATGAAAACGGGCAACCGATCATAAATGTTCGGGTGCGAATCGTCAGAATCCGCGATGAATTCGGACAGAAAATTCCGGCGCAAGAATTTGCGCGATATTCACAGCAAAACTTTACGGATGACCGCGGAATTTACAGAATTTTCGGTTTGACGGCGGGAAGTTATCTGGTTTACGTCGGCGATGATTATGCTTATGAACAAAATTTGAAAACAAAGGAAACTTCTCCGGTTTATCATCCGTCCGATTCGGTTGATACGGCGGGAGAAGTTCGAGTCGGTTTCGGTGAAGAAGTAAATTCGGTTGATATAAATTTTCGTTCAATCCAAGGTTTTCGCATCAGCGGAACGATTTTAGGCGCAACGCCGAAAGCGGCTAATAACGGAAGTGTTGCTATTTCGTTGGTAAATGCGACGAACGGTGTTGAAACGGTGCAGACTCAAATAAATGAACGCGACGGCAAATACGCTTTTCAAATCGAGCAAATTCCCGATGGTGAGTATGAAATCCGCGCACTTCAGTTTGGCGAAAAAGGAATCTTCTCAAGAAATCCGATCCGGAAAATAAAAATAAAAAGTGCGGACGTTTCAGGTTTGGTTCTAAATCTGAAATCGCTCAATTCTATTAAAGGACAAGTCTTAATCGAGAAAAGTCCGGTTTTGAAAGCAATTAAAGATTGCACCGAAACTGCCGAAACACCGCTGACTTCGATGATCATAAAATTCGATTCTGCCGAAAAGGAAAAATCAATTCTGGATTCAATCGAAAAAATCCAACAAAATATTTCCGCCGCGCCCGAAGAAAATGGCGATTTTGAAATAAATCGGCTTGAAGGCGGAAAGTATTACTTAAATGCTGATTTTAACGATGAAAATCTATTTGTCAAAGAAATTTTCCAACAGATTTCTACCAAAGAAAAACGCGATTTAAGCAACGGTTTGAATTTACAAAACGGCGAAAATCTTGAAAATATCAAAATAATTTTTAGCGAAGGCGCGGCGCAAATAAGTGGAAAAGTTATCATTTCCGAAGAAGAAAAATCTAAAAATCCGGCGGCAAAATTCATCGTTTATCTGATTCCGGCGGATGCGGAAAATAAAGACAACATTCTGCGTTATGCTGAAAGTGTCAGCAATTCCGACCAAACTTTTATGTTCAAAAACATCGCGTCGGGAAATTATTTCGTGTCATCCGAAAATTATTCGCCGGACAAAGAAAAAACACAGAAATTTCAAAATCCGAAATTTTGGGACGCAAAAGAAAGATTGAAATTGTTTGAAGAGGCAAAAAATAAAGGAATTACCCAAATCATCAAACCTTGTCAAAGTTTCACAATTGAAATAAAAAATGGACAATAAAAATCTCGAGATTTTTATCGTCCATTATCAGTTATCAATTATCAATTAATTACGGTTTTTTCGGTGTCGGAGTCGGGCTTGGTGTCGGATTATCTTCGACAGGTTCGTCATCATCGAGAACTTTCACCGAACTTCTTCCTTGTGCGTAATCGGTATATTGAACGCGCATTTTAAGTTTTACGACTTGTCCGTTATCGAAAACGAGTTCGTCGTCAGCTGATGAATAAGCCGGAAACCAAAACTTGCCGTCAACATTTTCTCGCCAAGTTTCGACAATCGGATATTTATTATCTTTTGTTTCGGGAACTGCTTTGCCTTTTGACTTAACGATCATCAAATCGCGGTCGTCAATCCAGATTCTGCCTTGAAAAAGCCTTTGAGTCGTCTTTTTCGGGTTTGGTATAACCCTTGGCGAAACATCAAAAACGTGCAAATCCAGTTCGTCTATTTTTTCCTTTCCCAAATAATTAAAATTATACAGCGAAACTTCCGAAGGCTTGATGGCAAAAGGATTTATGCCGCCCAAATCTTCAAGGTCTTCAGGTGTAAATCTGATTTCTTTGAGCGTTGAAACGGGCGCAAACAAAATTCTTTCAAGCCTTTTGCCGTCTTCTGTAAATGTCAGAAAAGAATCGCGTCGGTAAGTTCCCGAAACCTGTCCGCCCAAACCGATCGTCTGAACCGTCGCCTTACGCGTGAAAACATATTCGGTCAAAGCAGCTCGAAATGAATCTTCATTACCCGCCATTGTTTTAATGATTTTATCAATTTCCGCTTGGCTTAAATCTTTTTTGGCAATGTTCGATGTTGTCTGAGCAAAGCCCGTAAATGCTGCAAAACATAAAACTATCAAACTAAAAGCTATTGTTTTTATTCTTTTCATCTGTTTTTCCTGTCGGTTTATAAACTATTAAAAAGATGCACAAACTCGAAATAAAGTTTGAAAAAACTTTGTTTACATAATAAAAAAATGCGAAGCGGCATTCAATTTCTATTTGAACCGTTTCGCATTTTTTGTAATTAAAATAATTTAGCTAATTATTCGACAAAATCAACTTGAACTTCATTTTTGATGATGCCTTTTTCGTAACCTTCTTTGAGCAAAAGTTTGACAGCTTCTCTACCTCGGTCGCCGTAGTCGAGCGTCAGATCATTTACCCACATTGCGACGAAACGATCAGCTAATTCGGGTGGCATATCGCGTGCGAACTGCATTGCGTAAGCAAGCGCATCTTCACGGTTTTCCATCGAATAAACGATGCTTCGGTGCAGATGCTTGGAAACTTCGCGCATCAATTCTTCGCCGAGATCGCGTCTGATGACGTTTCCGCCCATCGGCAGAGGCAAGCCGGTTTTTTCGTGCCACCATTCTCCAAGATCGAGAACTTTATCGAGTCCGACTTGTTTGTAGAAAAGCTGTCCTTCGTGAATCAGAAGTCCCGCGTCGGCTTTTCCGGCTTTAACTGTGTCAATGATTTCGTCAAACGGCACGACAATATATTCAAAATCCTGATTGTAAATCCGCATCGCCAGAAATGCACTCGTTAATTCGCCGGGAATGGCGATTTTCATATTCGGAATATCTTCGACCTTGCGCGGTTCTTTTGAAACGAGAATCGGTCCATATTTGTCGCCGATGCTTGCGCCGTGCGGCAAAAGCGCGTATTTATCCGAAACATAAGCGTAAGCGTGAAAGCTGATCGCCGTTACGTCATAAACTCCGTTCTTTGCGTCTTCGTTAAGGGTTTGAATATCTTTTAAGGTGTGTTCAAACTTTAATCCATTTGTTTCGAGCTTGTTCGTTGCCAAGCCGTAAAACATAAAGGCATCGTCCGAATCGGGCGAATGCGCGACTGTTATAATTCTTTTATCCGGGGTTGGTTGCATAAATTAATACTGCGAATAGAAAATATTCGTGTCATATAAAACTTGTATTTTACCGTTTTTTTGATGTTCTGCAAAAAGCGTTTTGAGGTTTTTTATAAGTTCATCAAAACGCGGATGTTCCGGCGACGGCATATACGAAGATGAAAGAATTCTGCCCTTCATTCCTTCAAAATTCAAAGTTTGAATGTTATCAAATGTAGAATGCGAAAATTCGGTTTGAAAAGCGTCATTGAAATCATTAATTTTAATATTTTCGTGCCTGACTTGTTCGTAATCCGTGCCGAATTCGATCAAAATCTTTTCGTAATCTTTCAAAAAATCATTCGTGTCGAGTTGGCGTTCGTTCCAAATTAGTGCGATAAAACCTTTATTTTTCAAAATTCGCTTGAATTCTTGGCGCGTTTTTTCTTGATCGAACCAATGAAATGCTTGCGCCGCGATAATAAAATCAATCGAATTTTCGGAAAGTGTAGTGTTTTCGGCAGTTCCATTGACACTTTTAAATTTCGAAAACTCTTTTAGAAATTCTTCCGCCGCTTCGCGCATCGCTTCGTTCGGTTCAACGCCGAATACTTCGTTGCCGTTTTCAAGAAAAAGTTTCGTAGAAATTCCAGTTCCCGAACCGATGTCGGCGATCTTTGAATCTTTATCAAAATTCATCTCATCACGAAACAAATCTAAAACTTCTTTCGGATAGCTTGGACGATATTTAACGTAATTTTCGACGCGATTTGAAAATCTTTCGACCGTATTTTTCGACATTTTTTTTAATCACCTGCAACAAACGCCGTCATTTTCCATTTACCATTCGTTTTCTCAAAGCAAGCGCGGTAATCAATCGGACTGCGGACATATTCCGCGCTGACAAATCCTTTCAATCCGCCGAGAGTTTCTATTTTAGCCCAGGCGAAAACTTCGTTGTTTTTTGAATCTCTGACGGAATTTTCATAGTCAACTTTTACGATATTGTAAGATAAATTAGTGATAATGTCTGACGATAAATCAGGTTTCGAGCGCAATCTGACATTGTTGCCGAAGATGACATTATACTCGAACGAGTCCAAATCATCGGGAAATCCCCAAAAACTATATGGAGCGCAAAATGTTTTGGTATTGCCTTCATTGATAAATTTTCCGCCATTGTTCAAAGCTAAAAGTAATTCGTTCCAGAGCTTAGAGTCAGCTTTGTCAATTTCCCAAAAATTCTTGAAATCCGTAATTCCGTCGTCGCCGCCGAAACTGACTTTGATGTTCGGATCGAGAATACTTATCAGATATTTCTTGTCCTTTTTTTTGAGCGCAGTAATCAGCTTTGCTCTGAACGTATTGAAAGACGCATCTTTTTTGCCTTCATCTATCGGAACTACAAATCGTTCTTGCCCAAAGGCATTTATGGAAAATCCTAAAATCAGGTTTACCAAAATAAATAACAAAAGTTTTCGTTTCATTTTCAATCTCCGGTTGAAACTTCTTCGCCTGTCCACTGTGTCTTTTTTGAATGCGGAATATCAAATTGATCCAAAATTCTAAAGCACAAATGATCAACGAGTTCGCCGATAGTTTTAGGACGATGATAGAAACCCGGACTTGCAGGTAAAATTCGCGCTCCGATGTTTGCCAATTTCAACATATTTTCCAGATGAATTGCATTAAAAGGAGTTTCACGCGGGACGATGACGAGTTTTCTGCCTTCTTTAATTGTTACATCTGCCGCGCGATGTATCAAATTTGTTCCCGCGCCGGAAGCGATTGCCCCGAGCGTTCCCATCGAACACGGCACGATGATCATTCCTTCCTGTTTGTTTGAGCCGGACGAAGGCTTTGCCGCTAAATTATCAAGTTGCCAAAATCTGATAATTTTTGATTTCTCCGGCAAACCGAGCCATTCGTTGATCTTTTTCGCGCTGGGTTCTTTAATATTCGCGCCCATTTCGACCTGAGCGACGATCGGGGCAACTCCCGACATTATCAAATTGATCGTTTTAACGACTCCGCTTTCCGCCAAAAGCTGCAAAGTTCTGTAAGCGTAAATTGTACCTGATGCGCCCGTAATTGCGACTGTAATTTCCATAAAAGTTTTGTTTATTGATTTAACTTTAACACTTTTGTAAATCGTAAAGCCAATTTGTAAATAATTCTCTTACAAAAACTGTCATTTAATTCAAAATATGTCATTTTGAAAGTTTGAGTCAGTCAAATTGACATATTTAAAGTTCTTGGAAAAGTTAGTAAATTTCGCGGAAGACCTATGTTTATTGGTCAATTTAGAAAATGTAACTTTTGGCATCGGTTTTGCAATACATATGATTGACTAAATCCTGAAAGGGAAATAGATACTTATGATGAATGAACAAATATTAAAAAGCGATGTTTTATTAGAAATTGTCAGTAGCGATTTGGTTACACGAATTTTTATAAAACTGTGTTCAGCTTATAAATATGTGAGTTTATTTGTTTGAGTAGATTGTTTGTTGAATTGGAATGGAACGGCGGATTGATTACCCGCCGTTTTTTTTTGTTTTGGCAGGATGATAATTTTTCGCTTTGTTGTAAAATCAAAATTTATGAATAAAAGCGAAATTGAAGCAATCTTAAAGGCTCACGCCGAAGGAAACATTTCTACCGATCAAGCAACTTCTAATCTTAAAAACCTATCTTTTGAGGATATTGGTTATGCCAGAGTTGACCACGCACGCGCTTCGCGGCAAGGTTTTCCCGAAGTGATTTTCGGTCAGGGCAAAACTCGGGAACAAATTCTCGGAATTTTTGAAAAACTTGTCGAACGGACACCCAATGTTTTAATAACACGCACAAATTCGGAAGTTTTCGGCGAAATCAGCAATATTTACACCGATGCCGAATGGCACGAAGCGGCGAAAATTATTCGGGTTTATCGAGACAAAACCGAACTCGGCAGCGGCGAAATAGCGATTGTAACAGCCGGAACGAGCGACATTCCCGTTGCCGAAGAAGCCGCAATTACGGCGGAAACAATGGGCAATCGCGTCAAAAGAATTTGGGACGCGGGCGTTGCCGGCATTCATCGAATTTTGTCGGAAAGGGAAGTGTTGCAGAATTCGCGCGTCGTCATCGTCGTCGCCGGAATGGAAGGCGCGTTGCCTTCCGTTGTCGGCGGACTCGTCGGCGTTCCCGTTATCGCTGTGCCGACTTCGATTGGTTACGGCGCATCTTTCGGCGGAATCGCCGCGCTTTTGGGAATGTTAAACTCTTGTTCTTCAAATGTTACGGTCGTCAACATTGACAACGGATTCGGCGCGGGTTTCGTCGCAAGTTTGATAAATCGCAAGCAATAATTAACAGGGATATACAGGATAGACAAGGATAAAAATCAAAAATTTATCCCTGTGCATCCTGTATATCCCTGTTAATTTTCTTTTGATAGATTTCAATTAAGGATTTATCAGTACCAATAATTTATCAGCCCAATCGGATTGCGAGTTTCGCAGGATTTCGTATTGAATGTTTGCGGAATCTTTATCGCCCATTTTGAGATAAGCGCGTCCGAGATTGTAGCGGGCTTGGTCAAACGATGGATTGTAGCTGACCGCGTTATTGAAGGCTTCCAAACTTTCTTCGATTTTGCCCAGAGCAAAATAACTTTCGCCCAGATAATTATAGGTTTTCGCGTCGGGTTTGTAGGCTTTTAGCTGGTCAAACGCCGCTAAAGATTGAGAATAATCACTTTTTTTGAAATATGCGATGCCGAGCAATTCGAAGACATTAGCATAATCCGGTTTGAGTGCAAGTGCGCGTTTGTAAGCGAGAATTTCTTCGTCTGTGCGCCCTAATTTGTTTAATGAAAGTCCGAGCGAATATTGAATTTCGGCTTTATACGGATTGAGTTTCGTTGCTTGTCTGTAAGCATCTGCGGCTGCTTCATAATTTTTCAGAGCATAATTTGATGCGCCCATATTTATGTAAGTTTCCGACCATCGCGGACGAAGTTGGGCGGCTTTTTTTGAGGCTTCGAGTGCTTCTTTATGTTTTCCCAAACTTCCAAAACAATAACCGAGTTGATACCACGCTTCAGCATAATCCTGATCGGTTGCGACGGCTTTTTCAAACAAATTTACGGCTCTGGCATAATCATCACGCGCGAGAAATCCGAGTCCTTGAGAATAAAAACTCTCTGCCGATGCGCGTTTGTTTTCAATAGTTTCCGCCTTTAAAGCCGTGAAAGTTTTTACTTCATTGATTTTTAATTTAGCGATTCTTTCGCTCGGAACGGCAAAATTCAGACTCTGACCTTCAGCGGCTTGCAATGTCGCCACGCCGATTACTTGTCCACGCATATTGACGACCGGCGAACCGCTTGAACCGGGTGAAATCGGCGCAGTTATTTGAATAATTTTGCCGTAATTGGGAAATTCGCGCACGGCTGAAACAATGCCGTTTGAAACCGAGCCTTCCAAACCGTATGGATTTCCGATGACTAAAATACTTTCGCCTTCCTGTGGGGTTTCCGGTGAAACTGTTAATGGAAATGCGCTTTCCGGCGGAACTTCGACCTGCAAAACCGCCAAATCGCCTTCCCCGTCAATTGCAACAACACCGCTTGCCGTATATTTTTTACCATTAAGCAGATGAATTTCTACGCGGCTCGATTTTTCGATAACGTGGCGATTTGTAATTATATGATTTTTCGAGATAAAGAAACCGCTTCCACGCGAAATGATCTTGCCGTTTGCATCGAAAGTTTCGATGGCAACGGCTGAAGGTTTTATTAATTTAACGAGCTGCGGCAGTAAATCCTGTGCCGAAGTCTGCAAAACGTAAAAAACGAATAAAACCTGAAATAAACAAATTTTGAAAAAGGCGTTTCTCATCTTAATTAATTCGCTACTCTGCGGATTATAAGATTTTTATTCGCTTCAAACAAACTGTAGAGTTTTTTCTACAACATTTATGAGAAAAATTTAGAGAGTTTTCGCAACATTTTTGGTAAATCCGGCTAGGTCTGTAAAATTTTCGGCATAAAAATCTGCCGGAAAACGGCGGCGAATTTGCGAATCCTTAAATGCGAGACCGCCGAGAATTACTACTGCATTCATTTTGCAAAGTTTGTCGCTGAAAATGCGAAAGTCGCGTGTAAACCGTTCGATGTCGGCTAAAATTGTTGAAGAAATACAGACGATATTCGGTGAAAGTTGTGAAATTTCTTCGCAAAGAGCGTAGATCGGCATATTCGCGCCGAAATTTAAGACTTCAAAACCCTGACTCTCGAAAATCATCTGAATAAAATGAGCCGGAAGTTCGTGAAAATCGCCTTCGACTGTGCAGCAAATCGCAGTTTTTCCGTTTGGTTCAGTGACCGGAACAAGATTTCGTAATTTATGCAGAGCGCACAAAAGAGTTCGTGTAGCAAGATGTTCTTGGGCAATTGTCAATTCGCCTGAAAACCAAAGTTCGCCAATATGCTTTAATGTCGGCGAGATTATTTCATCAAAAATATATTCCAGCGATTTATCATTCAAAAAAGCATTAATTAAAATATTAGATGTTTCTTCTTCACTTCCGGCAATTAGCGAATGAAAAATTTCGGAATCAAAATAATATTTACTTTCCCGACGACGAATCGAGGTAGAAACGACTGATTCATCACCATTAGACTGTTTCAAACCGAGTTCCTGTTCGCGCTGAAAACGGGCAACTTCCTCAACGCGAAAACGACGATGACCGCCGTTTGTCCGTTCGGATTTTAAAAGTCCGGCATCTTCCCAACGCTTAACGGTCGCGTCGCTGACACAACACAAACGCGCAACTTCTTTTGTTGTTATACTTTTCGGCATAGACATAGTTCAATTTTAGTAAAAATAGTCCGGTTTATAAAGTTCTAGAAAATATTAGCGCGCGTTAAGCAATATTATATTAATACTATACAAAAAACGCTCAAATCGCACAAGAGCAAACTTATTTTTTGCGAAATTATTTGGTAAATTACTTTTCTATATTAAATATCTGCTAAATATAAAGATTAAGGTTGACATTAATTTTATTGCTTGATAGTATGGAAATCGCACAAACCGCTCATCTTGATAGTTTCATAAAAACTAAAAGATAATTGTCGGGTCATGAACTTAAACACACGTAGGTGCGAACAAGGGGTAGGTCAAACGAACAAGGGTAGATAAGATGAAAGTCGTTGTTATTCATAAAGATAGCAGCGGCTTTCAGGTTTTAAATCAATGACAAAAATCCTTTTAATTCTGCAAATTGCTTCAACGCTGATTCTGGTCGGCGTGATTTGGATCATTCAACTCGTTCAATATCCTTTTTTTTCTGAAGTCAACGCCGAAAACTTTCCTAAATATCATGCCGCGCACACTTTTTGGATAACGCCCGTCGTCGCGCCTGCGATGATTGTGGAACTGATTACTTCGATTTTTATAATCTTTTATCCGCCGGAAAATATTGATTACAAATTGCTTTATTTCGGCTTGGTTTTAGCAATAATCGTCTGGGCTTCGACATTCTTCTTGCAAGTTCCGATGCACGAAAAACTCGCATTCGGTTTCAATGCGGAAGCACATTCAACTCTTGTCAACACAAACTGGATTCGCACAATCGCTTGGAGTCTGCGCGGCGCGTTGGTTTTGTATTTCGCGTGGAAAACAATTCAAGTTTAGCTTTTGTGAATGTTTAATTTGTCGGTTAAAATTCATATTTAAACCAAAGTTTTGGAGAAATATATGAGTGGGGTTTTAGAATTAGCGATAGAAGAAGCACAACAAACTGGAGAAAATGGTAAAGCGAAAAAAGATACTTGGATTTTGCGTTTGCCGAAAGAAGTTTGCGACAGAGAAGGTTTTGCCGATGGAACTTTGGTTAGTTTGACAATAAAAAATAGCGGAATTGATGCAAAATTCATTAGACCGCCATCAAAAAATATTCAAGAAATTTCCGAACAAATACTCGCAGAAGACCACGAATTGCATAAGGAACTAAAACGGCTTGGCGACTAAGGAAATAATTTATCTCACTTTTGATGAAGCTGTTTGGCTGCATTTTCAACTAATGTGGAAATGGGAAGAAATACGGTTTGGAATTGATAATTCAGAACTGCTCGAATCAGCCTTAGCAAGACCGAAACAATCGGCACATTATGAAAATGCAGATATAATTCGCCAAGCCGCAACACTTTGTTTCGGGTTAATCAAAAACCATCCGTGGAAAGGCGGAAACAAAAGAACTGCAACTTACTTGATGCGAATTTTTCTGAAAGCCAACAATTATGGGTTAGTTTATAAAATTGAAGAAATGATAGAAATGTGTTTAGCTGTCGAATCAGACGCTTGGAAAGTTGACGAGATTGAAAATTGGTTGCGAAGTAAATAAAATGCTAAGTGAAAAAATTGTAAAAGTTGCTGAACAATGGAAAAAAGAAGGTCTGGAAATTTCACCGCCAAGTTCAGAGCAACAGATAGTTGACTGTTTTCAAAAAATTAAAAAACCAATTTCTAAGGATGTTTTAGAATTTTATATTTTTACAGGCGGAATTTCAGAAGGGAGAATGGATTCAGAACTTTATTCTTTTTGGACTCTTAAAGAAATAATAGAAGAAAATTTGAGGCTGAAGTCCGAAATGGCTTTGTTTGCAGACTTTCTAATTTTTTCGCATTGTTATGGTTTCAAATATGAAAACCCGATGATTTCATCAGTTTATATTGATTGGTTAGGTCAATTCCCGTCAACTAAAGTTGCCGATTCGGTTGAAGAATTCTTTGATATATGCTTGAGAAATCCTAATGACTTATTAAGATAAAAATTAATTGGGAATAAAATGAACAATCTTTTTACAGCAAATTTAGCGGAAGTTGAAAGACGATTGCTATAATGTTTTTGTGAGGTAAAAGAAATATGCAGACAGACACTATTCAAATTACAAATCTGCCGCCGTTGGTCATTGAAGCGGTTGAAAATAGAGCTAAAGAAATTGGTGCAACTGCCGAAGATTACGTTAAATATTTAATCGAAGAAGATTTAAACTCGACTTTGAGTATGCGCGTATTGTTTGCGCCCGTGCGCGATCAAATCAGGGAAAGCGGAATTTCCGAAACGGAATTAAATGAATTGTTTGAAGAAGCGAGAGATGAAGTTTATCGGGAAAAGAATAAGTGAAAGAGGATAAATTGTCTGCCGTTTTCGATTGTATGATTTTTTCTGCAAGGTTTGGTAAATGAAAAAGGCACTGCGGTCGAATGTTTGGACTTAGTGGAAAACGATAAAATAGAACTTTTTGTCAGCGAAGATGTTTTTGGGGAAATCAGAGATGTTTTAACGCGCCCGAAGTTGCAAGCAAGATTTCCGCTTTTGACTGGCGAAAGAGTCAGAAGACTTTTAGAAATTCTTAGTCAAAAAGCAACTTTTATAAAAAACGTGCCGGAAATTTTCAGCTATCTGCGCGACCCGAAAGATGAAAAATATATCAATCTAGCAGTCAAAGCAAAAGCGCATTATATTATCAGCCGCGACAATGATTTGCTTGATTTGATGACGGCATTTACAGACGAAGCAAAGGAATTTCGGCAAAGATTCAGACCGCTTAAAGTAGTCGAGCCGATAGAATTTTTACGAATTATGAAAACAACAGAACAAAAATGAACAATCTATTTACAGCAAATTTAGCGGAAGTTGATCCGATCATAAATGACGCGATCAACGATGAAATTAAACGCCAGACGAACGGTTTAGAATTAATCGCTTCGGAAAATTTTGTGTCCGAAGCCGTTTTGCAAGCGATGGGGACGGTTTTTACGAACAAATACGCCGAAGGTTATCCGAAGAAACGCTATTACGGCGGATGCGAATTTGCCGATGTCGTCGAACAATCGGCAATTGACCGGGCGAAGGAAATTTTCGGTGCTGAACACGCCAATGTTCAACCGCATTCGGGAGCGCAGGCGAATATGGCGGTGTTTTTAGCGGCATTAAATCACGGCGATAAAATTTTGGGAATGAATCTCTCGCACGGCGGACATTTGACGCACGGGCATCCGATGAATTTTTCGGGGATTAATTTTGAAGTTTCCGATTACGGCGTTTCAAAAGACACCGAAACGATTGATTATGACGAACTGCAAAAGATTGCGGAAGAAAACAAGCCGAAAATGATCATCTGCGGCGCGTCGGCTTATCCGCGAATTATTGATTTCCAGAAAATTGAAGAGATTGCCAAATCGGTCGGCGCGATTGTGATGGCGGACATCGCGCATATTGCGGGACTCGTCGCTGTTGGACTTCATCCGTCGCCTGTTCCGCATTGCGAATTCGTGACGACGACGACACATAAAACTCTAAGAGGACCGCGCGGCGGTTTGATCTTGTGCCGCGAAGAATCGGCGAAAGCGATTGACAAAGCGGTGTTTCCGGGAATTCAAGGCGGACCGCTCGTGCATATTATCGCGGCAAAAGCGGTTGCATTCGGCGAAGCGTTGCGTGACGATTTTAAAGCGTATCAACAGCAAGTTCTCGATAACGCACAGGCGTTGGCAGAAGAACTTAAAAATCAAGGGCTGCGAATCGTTTCCGGCGGAACTGATAATCATCTTGTATTGATTGATGTATTCGACGGCGGAAAAGGAATCACCGGGAAAGTCGCAGAAAAGGCTTTGGACGCGGTTCACATTACGGTTAATAAAAACACGATTCCGTTTGATACGAATTCGCCTTTTGTCGCATCGGGCGTTCGTGTCGGAACTCCCGCGCTGACGACTCGCGGAATGAAGGAGGATGAAATGATAAAAATCGGTACGCTGATCGCCGCAATTGTCAGAGAACCTGAATCCGAAGATGTTAAAGCCAAAGTCAGCAGAGATGTTTTAGAATTGACCGAAAAATTTCCGCTTTACGCACATCGCCTGCGTAATGATAAAAGTGAAACTATTTCGGCAAGTTAATTTTCAAAAAATTTAAAGATTAACCGCAGAAAATGCAGATAAAATAAAAAATTATTTGTATTTTAGTGCGGTTAATTTTTTTGCCAATTTGTCAAAACTTCACCAACCGACATATTATTAAAACTTTGCAGAAACTTTCCCGTAGAAGAATTTATTTAACAGAATGGCGAAACAAAATAATCCGACACTAACCGATTTTGCGCGTCAACCGTCAAATCAACCGATTGTAACAATAAATTTGATCGTGTTGATTTTTCTCGTTTTGGTTTTATTCTTAATTTTTGCGTCGGATAATTTAACTTCTTCAATGAATCGTGTTTTTTCTGTATTACTTATTTTATCAGTAATGGTTGGAATTGTTTTTTCGACAATAATGATTTTGCAAAAGGCTCGAAATTCGACAATTGAAAAAGTAAATAAAACAGTTGATTGGACAATCAGTTTACCGGACCAGCAAAGAAATAAGTTAAATCGGGAAGTGCGTGAAATTGCGGCACTTATGGATATTCCTGATGAACAATACAGTGATTTACTGCTGGCGTATATTGTCGCGGAAGATTTGGCTTTGCGGCAGATTCAGCAGGAAGTCGCACAACCTTTGATTCGCCACACGAGAATCGGCGAAACGGAATTTGACGCGATTTTACTGACAAACAATTTGATTACCTGCATCGAAACAACATTTCTCGTCACACCCGATATTTCTGCCGAAAAAATCGGTTTGATCGAAGAAAAAATCGCGGCTGCTAAAAAGATTGTTGATAAACAGTTTCCGACTTCAAATCTGAAACTTTTAATTGTTATCGTAACTCAACTGGATGCCATGGGCGAAGCGAAACTTCGCTCGGTTTTAACCAAAGACAGATTCGCCTCGATTCCCGTAAACTATTTTGAAATAGCTTTTTACGGTTTTGAAGAACTGCAAAAAATTTATACTATGTAGGGAAAATAGATAACGGATAATATTTTTCCTGCTTTTCAGATTTCGTCGGTCAATAAAAAATCTTTGTTAAATAAAGTCGGTTTTATTATCCGTTATCCATTATAAAAAGAAAATATATGCTTGAAGACAAAGTTGGAATAATTTTTGGTGTGGCAAATAAGCGTTCGATTGCGTGGGCTTGTGCTCAGGCTTGCATGGAACAAGGCGCGAAATTAGCTTTTACTTACCAGGGCGAAAGATTACAGCAAAATGTCGAAAAACTGACTGCTGAGATGGAAGACACGCTTGTTTTGCCGTGTGATGTAACGAATCAGGCAGAAGTTGACGCGGCATTTGAAGCAGTCTTGAATAAATACGGAAAACTCGATTTTCTGATTCATTCGATTGCTTTTGCGCCGAAAGAAGCACTCGAAGGCGAATTTTTGACGACGACACGAGATGCATTTTTAACCGCTTTGGAAATCAGCGCATTTTCGCTGACGCAACTTTCGATGGCTGCCGCGCCATTGATGACCGAAGGCGGAAGCATAGTTACAATGAGTTATTACGGAGCAGAGAAAGTCGTACGAAATTATAATGTGATGGGCGTTGCCAAAGCCGCACTCGAATCTTCCGTTCGATATTTAGCCGAAGATTTGGGACAAAAAAATATTCGTGTTAATGCGATCAGCGCGGGACCGATCAACACGCTTTCGGCTCGCGGCGTAAAAAATATGGGAACTCTTTTGACACACATTGGCGAAAAATCGCCGCTCCGCAGAAATGTCGAAGCGCGGGAAGTCGGAAACACCGCACTTTTCCTCGTCAGTGATTTATCTTCCGCAATTACCGGCGAAACGATCTATGTAGATTGCGGCTACAATATTATAGGAGTATAGAAAGTCTGGAAAGTCTGGAAGTCTTGGAAGTCTTGGAAGCGTTTTGCTGATAAGACCTTCAAGACTTTCCAGACCTCCGAGACTTCCAAGACGATATGGCAAAAACAAAAGGCAGTAAAAGAGACGCGAATGTAGATAGAAAAGTGGTCAAACTCGAAACCGTCGAAGAAGCGAAAAAAGAAGAGCGGAATTCATTTTTGCACACGACAGAAGATGAGGTTTTGCTTCGTTCGCCTGAACCGAGCGACATTTTCAAAAGTTCTGATTCGTGGCGCGTTTTTCGGATAATGGGTGAATTTGTCGGCGGATTTGATTCACTTTCGACGATCACGCGCGGCGTTTCGGTCTTCGGTTCGGCACGAACACCAGAAGACAATAAACATTATCAAGCCGCCCGCGAAACCGGAAAATTACTGGCGGAAGCGGGTTTTGAAGTAATCACGGGCGGCGGTCCGGGCATAATGGAAGCCGCAAATCGCGGCGCATTTGAAGCCGGAAAAGTTTCCGTCGGATGTAATATCGAATTGCCGTTTGAACAGGTTGCGAATCCATATCAAACAAAATCTCTAACATTCAAATACTTCTTCGTCCGCAAGACGATGTTTATCAAATACAGCAACGCATACATAATTTTCCCCGGCGGATTCGGCACGATGGACGAAGTTTTCGAGGCTTTGACGCTAATTCAAACGCGAAAAATTCGCAATTTCCCGGTCGTGCTTTTCGATTCGTCTTACTGGAAAGGGCTTGTTTCGTGGATTACTTCGACGATGCTTTCAGAAAAAAACATCAGCCCTGAAGATTTGGGTTTGATGCACCTGACCGATTCGCCAAAAGATGCGGTGGATTTTATTATCAAACGACACGAAGAAAGCGAAAATAACAGTAATAAATAATTATTCGATGTAATCTATCATCCATTTCAGATAACTTTCCGAAACGTCCTTTGCGTCTAAAGCAAAAATTTCGGGGACATCGTAGCTATGATTTGATTGAATAAAATTTTTTAATTCATCAAATTTTTCGTCGAGAGTTTTGATTAAAAGCAGGTGTTCAGAGTCATTTTGAATTTTGCCTTCCCAAAAATAGAAGGATTTCATTTGAGGCAAAACCTGTACACAAGCGGCAAGTTTTGCTTCAATAATTTTCCGAGCCAGATTTTCGGCTTCTTCTGCGGTTGGAGTTGTGGTTAAAACGACGATCATTTTATCAATCTTCCCGAAAGCCAGAATTGACCGTTGACGATCCCGCCGACTTTTGGTTCATTTTCAATTAATTTAACATCAGCAACCACATCAACTTCGCCGCCGAGCGTTTCTATTAAAAACCAGTAAAATTTTTCATTTGTCAGCGAATTTGTTTTTAATTCAAATTCTTTGATCTCACCTGCAAAAATGCCGATCGGACGCGCGATGCTTAAATCCGCTTTTTCGTCTTCATTAAACGAAAAAAGTCCACTTGGAATAAAAGATTTGGACGCAAGTTTTGGTTCATCTTCCTGCGACTTGTAAAAATATTCTTCGCTTTCAAAATTTTTAAAGTCATTTGAAGCAAAGGCGGTTAATTGAATTTCGCAAAGTTTTGGGAAATCAATTTTACCGATTGTACGAAAATCCGGCACATCGAAAACAAACGGATATTCGCCGGAATCAATTACTTTTTCTTCAAAAGGTTGAGCCCAAGCGTGAAAACCGCCGTCGAGTTCGGAAGAATCGCGTTCTATTGCAGTTGTCAAACCGACTTTTCGACGGCTTTTTCCTTCAAAATGCGGATTGAAACCGATCAATTCCTGATCTTTGTTGCCTTGAAGATAGATTTGTGCGCCGGATTCATCTGAAAATTTCAGATAAAAACCGTTCGGACACGCAATATCCTGTGCGTTTTTCATCACGCTGATGATCATTTCGTTGATGTCTTCATCGCCATTTACCGGAAAACCGATGTCGGATAAATTACTCATTTTTTTGTTTTTGTGGGTTTGAAACCGTAGATTTTTCGGATTTCTTTTTCTTTTGTTTGTTTTTCGGTTTAATATTGTATTTCGTATTTTTAGGTTTTTTCTTTCCAAAACCCCAGCGAAAAGATGTCGGCAAAAACGGTACTCCGAAAACTCTTACGCCAAGCCACATAAAAGGCGCGATTAATTTTGGATAAAGACCTTTTTTAGCGGCGACACATTTGAAAAGCTGATTGTCTGATTTGAGCCGCATCGCGCAAGAACCGCCGGAATAATAATCTTTATCGTGGGCGACACAGCAATCCTTGTATTTTCCGTCGGGAAAAAGCGAACACCCGTCGCTCTTAAAATCCGGCGGCACCTCTTTATCCGTCGCCCCGGTATCAGTTTGAGCGAATGTATTTAGCGCAAACAAAAAGAAAAGCAAAAGAAAAAAGATTGCTTTTTTCATAAAATCACTTCACTAATGAACGGAACGCGAACCTTAGTTCGCCTGTTACTTGCGAACTAAAGTTCGCGTTCCGTATCTCAAAAAACTTAAATTTTCAGCTTGCCGATGACGCTCTCTCAAATGGAATTTCTTCAAAGTGAGTGAATTGCTTGAAATCGCTGAATCTTTGATTGATTTCTTCGTGCGTCAAACGGTCAACCCGTTCCGTGCCGAATTCTTCGACGTTAAACGAAGCCATCACCGTTCCGTAAACCATCGCGCGGCGCATTGCGTCAGCATCAATTTTTTCCTGACTTGCCAGATAACCCATAAATCCACCGGCAAAAGTGTCGCCCGCGCCGGTCGGATCGAAAACTGATTCGAGCGGATAAGCCGGAATCGCAAAATACATATTTTCCGTAAAAAGTGCCGCGCCGTATTCGCCGCGTTTGATGACGACGGCTTTCGGTCCCCACGAAATGATTTTTTTCGCCGCCGTAATGACATTCGGTTCATCCGCAAGCTGACGTGCTTCGGCATCGTTAATTATCACGCAGTCAACGACTTTGACAGTTTCGATAACCGCATCTTTCATCGAATCAATCCAAAAATTCATCGTGTCCATTGCGACGAATTCGGCGTTTGAAGATTCGCGCACTTCTTTTTGCAGCATCGGCAAAATATTCGCCAAAAATAAAAGCCGCGAATTTTTCGATTCTTCCGAAGGTTTCGGCTGAAATGTTTCAAACACATTTAATTGCGTATCCAAAGTGTGCGCCGTGTTCAGATCGTATTCATATTTTCCGCGCCAAAAAAATGTTTTGCCGTCCGCGACGATTTCGATGTCGTCCGTATTAATATTATGACGCTTAAAAACCGCCCATTCATCGTCGCCGAAATCGTTTCCGACCACGCCGATACATCGAACATCCGTAAAATTACTCGCCGATAAAGAAAAATGCGTCGCCGCACCGCCCAATAAACGATCACGTTTGCCAAAAGGCGTTTCCAATGCATCAAACGCAACCGAACCTACAACTGTTAAAGACATTTATTAAATTGCTCCTGAAAGTTATTTATTTTATTTATAAGATTTTGCTAAAACAAACTGCTTCCGGTCTGTCAACATACTTTCCATAGTTTGGAATTTGCTGAAAACCGTTCTTGAGATAGAAACTAACAGCATACTCATTGACGCGTCTTGTTTCAAGCCGCACTTCTTTATAACCGAATTCAAATGCCTTTGTTTCCAAATATTTTAAAATTGCTTTGCCGACACCTTTTTCTTTTGAATACATTCTTTTAATCTCGGCAATTTCTTCGGAAATTGAGCGAATTGCGCCGCAACCAACCGCTTTATTATTTTCGTTTCTCGCAATTATAAACAATGAATGCGGCGCAAACATATCCGAAGTATCAAATGAAACTTTGCCGTCGTTTCCAGTAATTTTGACAAGAATTTCGGAAAGTTCATTCAATAAATAATTTGCATCGTCAGATTCAGGGTTCTCGGGTTTGATAGAAAAGCTACTGTTCATTAAGTTTTTAAAGATTGATGAAATCAATAACCTAGATTTTCTAAATGTGCACTTTCGGCAAATTCTCTGTAAAGAATCGGCAAGTTTGCGATAGCTTCTTCTTCATCAGGAAAAATTTCACGGTATTCATCCCAAGTTAATATATTGCTTTCTGCCTTCTCCGGTTTTCTTTCTGCTGAAAACTTTATCGCCAACCAATGTTTGAATGTTGTTGTGAAAGTATGATGTCCGTGTCTTTCAACCTGCGCTCCATTGGCATATCCTTCAAGATAAGCTAAGACTTCGTTAAACGAACCTGTTCTGAGCCACATTTTACGATATTCATCACAAATATATTCAATATGTTCAACAAACTCTTTTTCGTGCATAGTTTTTAGCAAATTATTTCACACGCCACGGCGGATTTTTGCGATTTTCTCCCGCGTAAAAAAGACAGATTTTGTTTTCGCTCGGATCAATTAAATAACTTTCGCGCCAGAGCCAATCTTTGTCGGTTGGTTCTTCGATAAACTCTAAACCCAGATTTTTCAGTTCTGCAACTTTCGCGTCCAAATCTTTGCATTCAAAATAAAGCACGATGTTTGAAGCCTTTTCAACTTTTTCTGCCGAATGAACCGAAAGCGTTGAATCGCCGTCGGGACACAAAAGCCGTGCGTAACGCGGGCGAGAATCAACGATCAATTCGAGTCCGAGTTTTTGATAAAATTCGACGGTTTCGAGCGGTTTGTGCGTATAGATCGTAACCTGATTCAGATTCATTTCGCGTCTTTTAATTTTTTCAACATTTTCTCGGCATCGCCCTTATATTCGCTGTTCGGATATTGTTCTTTGATTATGCCGAAATAGGCGACGGCATTTTCCTTTAATTTTTCCGGCGCAAACTTTTCCTTTTCTTCTTCGTCTTTGAAATCAATTTTCTGTTTTCCCTTATTATCCGACAGATAATAGCTGCTCATTCCCGCAATATAGAGAAATTCGTCCATCTTTTTAAATTGCGGATATGCCGCAAAAGTTTCTTCAAAGCGCATAATTACGCCTTTGTAGGCTTTTTTTAATTTGAAATATTGCTTGGCAACATCCAAATTATGCTGTGCGTCTTCTTCAAAAAGTTTATCTTGAATAGACTGCGAATCCGAAACTCCTTCATCCTGCGCTTTTATTTCAGCGGAAAAGGCATATGTAAAAACTAAAAAACTCAAAAATAAAAATGCTTTTTTCATAAAAATTATCTTGTAAATCGTTGTATTAAACTGAATATTTTCAAAAATTTATACAAGTCGTCTGATGCTTTTACTCGATCAAAGGTTTGAATCGCGCAGAAAAGTTTTTCAAATCAAACGAACTGAAAAATGATTTTGTGTTTGTTTAATTAATTTTTGCACAGACCTTTGCAGAATGCTATGATGGCGAAAATTCAATCTTAAAACGGAGTTATAAATTAATGAAATCAAAGTTGTTATATTTTCTGATCGTCGGTTTGTTTTTATCAGGCTGCGATTATAAATTGCCCGAAACGCCAGTAACGGAAGAAAATGCAAACGCGGCAAATTCTCAAAAAAATCAAAATTCAAATACTCAAATAAACCAATCGAACAATACAAACACCGGAAATTCAAATTCAAAGACGGAAAACGCTGATTCGAGCAATGAGCCTTTAATTTTAAGCGGCACGAGCGAAAGCACGACTTTTCCTTGCAACGGCAGGGAAGTCGAAGTCGTTGATGACGCGACCGCAAACAGTTACACATTGACCGGCGAATGCAAAAAATTGACCGTTGACGGAGTTTCCAACAAAGTCAGCGTCGAAAAAGTCGGCGAAATTGTTGTGAAAGGAACGAGCAACAAAGTTACTTATATTGAAGGTCTCGACGGCAAAAAACCGAAAATCACCAAAAGCGGAATCAGCACTGAAGTTAATTCAGTGAAATCCATCGAAGATAAAAAAGACGCTGAAAGTAAATAAAAATTATCTCAATCAAAAGAAAATTAAACAGGGATAGACAGGATAAATAGGATAAAATTATTATCCCGTTCATCCTGTCTATCCCTGTTTAATCAAAATTAAATCCACTGCCTCTGGCAGTGGATCAGGATATCCGACAACAGGGCAACAGGAAAAAAAGAAATAAAATGTATCTCCCTAGAAGGTGACAACTTATAAGGAGATACAAATATGAGCAAGAGATTTAGAA
>JBBSAX010000008.1:0-51634 GCA_038251885.1 Pyrinomonadales bacterium
ATCAAAATAAAAGCGATCTGCGTTTGTGCGCCTTCGATCAGTTCGGCAAAAGTTATGTCAACACCTTCGTCGCGCAGGGTTTGCAAGCCGAAATCGCCCGTGCTTTCTTTGCCGAAACGTCCGACGTAAGAAGTTTTCATTCCCAGACGCTTTAAGCCTGCCATTGTCGAAGCAATTTCTCCGCCGGCAAGTTGCGTGTAATTATCGAGTTCGATCTTTGAATTAAATTTTGGATATTCCGGCACGACGATCAAATAATCAACTGCATTTGTGCCAAAACCAACCGCGTCGAATTCTTTTTTTTCTGCCAATGTAAACGGAAAATTCATTGTAAATAATTGATTTTCTTTATATTTATAATTTGTCCGCTAAAGATGATAAAACTGTCGGAGAAAAAATTACAATCGGAAGTAAAAAAAAATCACAAAAAACTCTTGCAAAAATAAATTCAGAAAGTTAGATTGAAAATTAAATGATATTTTTCATTTGGTTCTTTAAGAGAATGGACAGCAAAAATTTATATATTATTTGGAGAAATTAAAATGCCGACAGTAGCTTGCCCGGAATGCAGCGAAAAAGTTTTTATAGATGCCGACACCGAACAAGGTGATGTTGTTTTTTGCGATGAATGCGGTGCAGATTTGGAAGTAGTCGGACTCGATCCGGTCGAATTAGATATCTTCAATGATTCGGATTATGATTTTGAAGATGACGACTTTGAAGAGGAAGATAAATTGAGTTACTAAAATCAAAAATAAAGCGTCGGATGGCGAATATTTTGCTTGCTCTCCGACGCTTTACTTTATTTCATATCCGGCGCGATTTTGCTTGATCTGAAAACCTTTCGGAGCTTCTATGCGAATCTGATGAAATTTGCTGTCCTTGCGGTTTTCCGGTTTCGGGTAAAGTGCCAGCACATACGTTGAAGTAAGCTCTTCCGCCAAGAGATTGAACAGCGGCTCGAAATCTTCCTGTGTCGCATAAAACGTGCTTCCACCTGTTTTTTCAATCAAACCGCTGGCTTCAAGCAATGTCAGAAGCGGTTTTCTGCCGGATTGAAGCCGTGAAAAAGATGGCAAAAGCACGGAAAAAACGGTTGTTTCCGCTTCATTCGCCCGTTCGATCACAGTTTTCGGCGAAACCATATCGCCAACGGGAAATCCGTCCGTGATTAAGATCACAGCACGTCGCGGTATTTTATCTTTTACCGAAGTCGGTGAATCCTTTCTTAACATCCGAATCGCATAATCAACCGCGTCATAAGCGTGTGTGGAAAGTCCGTCCTGATCACGCAGGATTTTTTCAAATGATTTTTCGAGTTTTTTCGGCTGATTTGTAAAGGATTGAACTTTTTTGACTTCCATTCCGAAAGTCGTCACAGCGAAGTATGAATTGTAATCTGCCAGTCTTTTGACGAAAGACTGCATAGCATCACGCAGTTTCATCAATTCTTCCGGCGTAATACTCCCCGAAACATCCAGTGCAAAAACTATCGAAAGCGGACGATTATCATCGCGTTTTCTAATGGGTTGAAAAAAATCGATTTCGCGCTCAACTCCGTCTTCGTAAATCTTAAAATCTTTGGCTTCAAGCCCGCGGACGGGCTTGCCTTCTTTATCAGTTACGGTAACTTCAAACGGTACCAAATCGGTTTCAATGCGGATGATCTCGTCCTTATTTTGTGCCGGAACAATGATCAGAAAACTGTAAAAAGAAAATAGCAAAATCAATGATTTGAAAAGTAAAAAATCCTTACGAAAAAATGCCGGTGTTTTCCAAAAGCCAAATGTAATTCCGCATATTTTCGAATTTTTATATCTTTTCATTATTTCAATACTCCACAGAAGATTAGATTTTTCACAGTAAGCGAAAATTGTTTTCGGTTCAAATTTTTCTACCTGAATTTTTGAACATTTTTTGGAAAATATTAAATGTATTCAATCTGCCGGATAATTTAGGATGGTTTTCGTCGCCATTCAGTTTGACCGAAAATTCACCATTTTGAAATCTCATTTTGACCGAATTTTATCACAAAAAAGTATGAAAATTATTATTCTTTAAATTCTACTTAACTTTTTGTGTTTAATATAGTTTGGCATCAAATTTGATTCTGTTTATTCCGACTCGAAACTTTTTGAGTTTTTTTACCATTGGTTTTTAGACTGTGCTTTAAAGTGTTTTCAGCTAATTAATAATAAAAAACTCTTTGGAAAAATTATGAAAAATTTCGGTTTTTAATAAACAGAAAAATGAAAGATTTATTACCCTCAAAAATCAATCCGCGAGAAAGAATTTATTGGTACATAATGTTGTGCCTGAGCCTTGCCCCGCTCTTTTTTGCTGTTTACAAAGGAATTGGTTTTACGGCTTCACAGTTAATAGGTTTAGCCGTCGTTTTTGTCGTTTCAACAATTGTTAATAAATATAATTTTACTATTCCGGGAACTCAAACAAATATTTCCGCCAAGGAATTGATAATGTTTTGGGGAGTTATCTGGCTCGGAATTCCCGGCGGCATCTTACTTGCAGTGAGTATTTCACTTGCTAAATTTCCCGGGATTTCCGGATTACAAAAAAAACAATGGCTGTTCGGAAGTTTTGTCAATACGATTTCAATCTCGGTTTCGGGGAGCGTGTTTTATCTGACACTTTTGTATCTGGCAAATTTTCAGCAAAATATCGTTGCTCAAAATGAAATTGCCGCGAGTTCATTTATTACTGCCGCATCTTTGATGGCATTCACCCATTTTTTGCTAAGTTCGATTTTTTCGACCACTTATTTGAAGGTTCAAGGCGATTTTTCTTTCGGTCAATTTTGGAAGAAAAATTTTTTGTGGACAGCCGGAACTCATATTATCAGTTTGATTGCCACATTTTTCGCTCACGCCGTTTTTTATCAATTCGGTCTGGAATTTAGTCTGGTTGTTCTGCCTTTGGTTATTGGCGCACATCTCGTCTATAAATTTTTTGTGCGGAAATTAGCGCAGAAAACCAAGGAAATCCGCGAATCGAGCCGAATTCATCTGGCAACGGTCGAAGCTCTGGCGACGGCGATTGATGCCCGCGATCAGGTCGGCATCGGACACGTTCGCCGGACGCAGATTTACGCTGTCGGAGTCGGCAAAATAATGGATTTACCGGAAGATGAAATTCAAGCGTTAAATGCCGGAGCTTTGCTTCACGGAATCGGAAAACTGGCGGTTCCCGACAATATCTTAAACAAACCCGGCAGATTAACCCGCGCCGAAAGAGAAAAAACGAAAGTTCATTCAATCGTCGGCGCATCAATTATCGAAAACATAAAATTTCCGTATCCGGTCGCGCCGACTGTCAAACATCACAATGAAATGTGGAGCGGAAACGGTTATCCCGACGGATTGAAAGGCGAAGAAATTCCGCTGACGGCGCGAATTTTAGCCGTTGCCGATGCTTACGACACTTTGCGCGGCGAACGTCCGTATCGTCCGGCAGTTTCGCGTGAACAGGCTCGCCGCATTCTACAAAATGGCGCGGGAACGCAGTTTGATCCGAATATTGTTGATGTTTTTCTGCGAAATCTGACCCAATTTGAAGCGAAAGTTGAAGAAAAAGGACTTTCTTACAGTACCGATACGAAGGCAATTCACCTTTCAAAAGATTCAACCGACGATAATTACGTCGAACAAATCAAACGAGCCAATCGGGAGGTTTTCACACTTTACGAACTGGCGAGAGTCTTTAGTTCGTCTTTGAATTTAGAGGAAACGCTCGCACTTTTTGCCAAAAAAATTGCTGAACTCGTTCCGTTTGATACTTGTGTTATCTATCTGATGAACGAAACTAACGATTTTGCCAAAGCCGTTTATACCGAAGGCAAAAACAGCGTTGCGCTTGAAAACAAATGTGTCGAAGTCGGCGAAGGTGCGACCGGCTACGTTCTGCAAAAATGTGAAGCGATTTGTGATATAAATCCGGCACTCGATTTTTCATTCGATCAGATCGAGTTTATGGAACAATATTCGGCGATGGCTTCGCTGCCTCTGCTGGTTGATGAAAAATTACTCGGCGCGGTTTCCCTCTATTCGTGCGAATTGGAAAACTACGGTGAAGAACATCTTCGTCTGGTTGAAATGGTTTCGCATATCGCCTCCGACGCAATTTCGATGGCATTGCAGCACGCCGAATCGGAAACACGCGCTCTAACCGATGCGATGACCGGATTGCCGAACGCCCGAAATCTGCAAATTCAATTTGAAAAAGAAGTCGCCCGCGCCAGTCGCAACGGAAACAGTTTTCAACTTTTAATGCTTGATCTCGACGGCTTCAAAGCGGTCAACGACACCTACGGACACAAAGCCGGCGACCGAATGTTAAAGGAATTGTCCAAAGTTATGCAGGCTCAACTGCGCGATTATGATTTTCTCGCCCGTTATGCCGGTGATGAATTCGTTATCATCGTGCCGGAAATAAACACTTCGGGAATCGAAGAATTATGCGAAAGACTGGAAAAAGCCGTTGCTGATTTTAGACTGCCGATTGACGACGGAAGATTCGCCGCCGTCGGTGTCAGCCTCGGCGCGTCTTGCTTTCCGAAAGACGGCGAAACGATTGATCAAATAATCATTTCCGCCGATAAAAAAATGTATTCCGTCAAAGCCGAAAGAAAAATAAGAAAAACGCTTCCGGCTGTAAAAGTCCAATCGAAAACCAAACCGTCATCATTAAAGAAAGTTGAAGAAGAAAACTTCATCTTGGAACTAGACGAAAGCCACGTTATTTCAAGGGCGATTAATTAAAACCGTTTTAAGTTTAAAAAAGTAAATAGGCAAAGATAAAATTTTATCTTTGCCTATTTACTTTTTAACTGCTTAAAAAACACTCATTTTATTTTGAAGTTTTTCTACATAGTGATTACCACTTATCTCCCATTTATGTTTTAACCAATTTTGCGTTAAAATAAGTTTCAAGAGGTAGAAACAAAAGTGAGCGAAAAAATGACGAATTTATCCGAGTATATCCAAGAAAGTTTTGGCGCGAATGCCAGCTATGTCGAAGGGCTTTATGAGCGTTTTAAAAGCGATCCGAGTTCGGTTGACGAATCATGGCGGACATATTTTAACGAATTATTAGACGGAAACGCGCCGCCGGAAGCGAAAAGCAACGGGCAAACTGCGACAACAGCGCAACCGGCAAAAGCTGAAACTCAGGCGCAAACTTCTAAAACCGAATCAACTGCGAAAAAGCCTGAAGTTAAAGTCAGCGATGATGTTGAGGTCAAGCCTTTGACGGGCATTTCAAAAGTTATCGTTGAAAATATGGAAGAAAGTCTGACCGTTCCGACGGCGACTTCGACGCGGCGAATTCCGGTCAAGGTTTTGGACGAAAACCGCAAAATTATCAACGAAAATCTGCAATCGCAAGGACGCGGGAAAGTTTCTTACACTCATCTGATCGGTTGGGCGATTGTCAAGGCTTTGAAGGAATATCCGGCTCTGAATTTCGGTTACGGATTTGTTGACGGCAAACCTTCGCGGCTCGAATACGATCACGTAAATTTGGGCATTGCGATTGATATCGAGAAAAAAGACGGTTCAAGAAATCTGCTCGTTCCGAATATCAAAGGCGCGGACGAATTTAACTTCGCGCAATTTCTTGATTCATACAACGATACGGTAAAACGCGCACGCGACGGAAAGTTAGAGTTGAAAGACTTTAAGGGAACTTCGATTTCGCTGACAAATCCCGGAACGCTCGGCACGGTCGCTTCAACTCCGCGTCTGATGGCGGGACAAAGCGCGATTATTGCGACGGGCGCAATCGAATATCCGGCGGAATTTCAAGGAATGACATCAGCCGCGCTTTCGCAGATCGGAATTAGCAAAATTATTACGATTTCCAGCACTTACGATCACCGCGTCATTCAGGGTGCGGAAAGCGGTTTGTTTTTGGCAAAAATTCACGAATACTTGATCGGGAAACATAATTTTTATGATGAGATTTTTAATGATTTAGAAATCAAATATCCGCCACTTCGTTGGGCTGAAGATTACAATCCCTCAATTTTCGGCGGCGATCATATTCGTCAACAAACCGTTAAACAGGCGAAAGTTTTAGAATTAATCAATGCTTACCGAATTCGCGGACATCTGCTTGCCGATATTGATCCGCTTAATATGACGCGGCATCACGCCGACGAACTCGATCTGGAAAACTTCGGTCTGACGATCTGGGATTTAGACCGCGAATTTATTACGGGCGGTTTGCACGGCAAGGAAATTTCGAGTTTGCGCGAAATCTTAGGGGTTTTGCAACGTGCCTATTGCGGAAAAGTCGGCATCGAATATCGCCATATTCAAAGCAAAGAAGAAAAAACTTGGTTGCGCGAAAGAGTTCGCCAACAATTTGTTGATCCCGAACCAATTGCTCCCGAAACTCAAAAAGAACTTCTGCAAAAACTTATTGAAGCCGAACAATTCGAGCAATTTTTGCACCGCAAATATCTCGGTCAAAAAAGATTTTCGCTCGAAGGAACGGAAACGGTTATTCCGCTTCTCGACCAAATGATCGAAAACGCTTCGGAGCGCGGTGTTGAAGAAGTTTATATGGGAATGGCGCATCGCGGGCGTTTGAATGTTTTGTCAAATATCGTCGGCGACGCGGAAAAAGGCGGTATGGCAGAGCGCATTTTCACTATTTTTGAAGGCACTTCGCATCCGAGTTTTCCGGCGGATGAAGGCGACGTAAAATATCATCAAGGCGCGAGCGGAAACCGTCGGACGAAATCAGGAAAAGACGTAAAAATTGAACTTTCCTGCAATCCGAGCCATTTGGAATTCGTTGATCCGGTCGTCGAAGGAATGGCGCGGGCGCGTCAGGATCAGCTTCTCGATCACACTGCCGAAAATCGTGAAGAAGTAATTGATAAAGTTCTGCCGATACTTCTTCACGGCGACGCGGCTTTTGCCGGACAAGGAATTGTGATGGAAACGCTTCAACTCGCCAATTTAAGCGGCTATCGAACCGGCGGCACGATTCATATTGTCATAAATAATCAGATCGGTTTTACAACCACGCCGGAAGCGAGTCGCAGTTCGATTTATTCGACCGACGCGGCGCAAATTACGCAGATTCCGATTTTTCACATCAACGGCGATTCGCCTGAAGCAGCTTACCGCGTCGTGCAGATCGCGCTCGAATATCGTCAGGAATATAACAAAGATGTCGCGCTCGATTTAGTCGGATTCAGACGCTTAGGACACAATGAAGGCGATGAACCGAGTTATACGCAACCGTTGATGTATCAAAGAGTTAAAGCACATCCCGGCGTTCAGCATCTTTACGCGCAAAAATTAATTCGCAAAGGAATTATTACGGAAGAAGAACATAAAGAAATGACCGATAAAGTTGTTTCAAAATACGAAGACATCTTAGCGCGGGCAAAAAATATTGCCGAAGAAAACCCGAAACGCGCCGAACTTGCGCCGCCAACTGTGGAAGAAGACGGTTCAAAAGTTTTGGAAACGGCAATCAGCAAAGAAGTTTTGCAAAAGGTTTCGGACAAAATTTCGCTCGTTCCCGAAGATTTCAACATCAATCCCAAAATGGTTGGACAGCTCGCCCGCCGCGCAAAAATGGGAAGCGGCGAAACTCCGATGGATTGGGGATTTGCCGAAGCAATCGCGTTCGGTTCTATCGTTTCGGACGGAATAAGCGTTCGTTTAAGCGGTCAGGATTCAGGGCGCGGAACATTTTCGCAACGTCATTCGCTGATGTATGACACAAACAACGGCGCGGTCTGGTGTCCGCTGGCGGAAATCCGCAATGACGAAACGCCGAATGCAAAATTCGACGTTTTCGACAGTTCGCTTTCGGAATCCGCCGTTCTCGGTTTTGAATACGGTTATTCGAATATCGCTAAAGATATGCTCGTAATGTGGGAAGCGCAATTCGGCGATTTTTCCAATGGAGCGCAAGTAATTATTGATCAATATATCGCTGCATCCGAAGATAAATGGAAGGAAAAATGTCGTCTTGTCATGCTTCTGCCACACGGCTATGAAGGTCAAGGACCGGAACATTCGAGCGCAAGATTAGAGAGATTTCTCCAACTTTGCGCGGAAAATAATCTACAAGTTTGTTATCCGACGACTCCGGCGCAGTATTTCCATCTGCTTCGCCGTCAAGTCAAACAAGAAGCAATTCGCCCGCTCATTGTAATGACTCCGAAAAGTTTATTAAGACTTCCGGCAGCAAGTTCGACGGTTGAAGATTTAACTTCCGGCGGCTTTGAGCCTGTAATTGATGATGCTTTCGTTACAAATAAAGATCAAATAAAACGCATCGTTTTGTGCAGCGGAAAAGTCTTTTATGATCTGGAAGCCTCAGGCGAAGAAACACATAATTTAAAAGTTGCGGTCGTCAGACTCGAACAGTTTTATCCGTTTCCGGCTGAAAGATTAAAAGAAATTTTCGCCGAATATAAAAATGCGACGCAGATTTTTTGGACACAGGAAGAACCGAAAAATATGGGCGGTTGGAATTTTGTCGAACCTTTGTTAAGAGAAATCAAACCTGAAAATATGACTTTGCGCTATGTTGGAAGAACCGCTTCGGCAAGTCCGGCAACGGGTTCTTATGCGATTCATAACCTTGAACAAAAAGAAATTATCGAAAAATCTTTTTCTGATAAAGATGCCGACACGCTTTCAGCAGCAAGCAAGCCGAAAGTTTCTGAGAATATCGCTCCGGCAAGCGCATAGATTGTTCTTTTAATTTTTTTGAACTTAGTCAAATCAGAAGAAGTGAACGCGAATAAAATACTTTATTCACGTTCACTTTTTTGACTTGCAGTTTACAAAAAAATTAAATATACTTTGTTGCTAAACCAAACAAACCCCCGACTTTGAATATTATGAAAAGGATAATAGTTTTATTCGGAATATTGTGTGCACTTTTTGCAACACAATCTGTAAATGCCCAATTTAATACGCCGACGATTGACGGCACGATTTCCGCAGGCGAATACGGCGTTCATACAAACGGTCAAAATCAACAAACCAACGGCGGACAAGTCTGGTATATGACTTGGGATGATGCAAATTTATATGTTGCCGTAACAAACGCAAATTTGGGAGAAGCAGCGGTTCTGACAATTGACCGTAATCCCGTTTCCCCGCCAAATGGTGGAACTGATGCGGATGGAACAATTAATGCACTAAATTATGACTCTACCGCAATTGGAACAATGCCGTTTAGAGCTGATTTTCGTGCTTATTTCAAAGACGGCTATCGCGATTACAACACGGCAAACGGCGCAAATGGTTGGAATTTCGGCGCGGTAGAATTTGGAAATTACGCATCAGGCGCGGGAAATATCCGCGAACTTGCGATACCTTGGTCGCTAATTACCGGCGCAGGTCGTCCCGCATCGTTTCTTTTTAACGCATATTTAAGTTCAGGCGGCGGATTTATTTACGGACAAGTTCCGTCAGGTAACTCAGGGGGAAACACGCCGGGAAATTGGAATCGTTATTTTACCGTTGTAAATACAAACAATACGACTTCGACCAAACCATTTTCACTTGATCAAACAATCAGCACAGATAACATTCAATATCTCGGTTTGAGACACGATACCTTTGATCCGTATTATCGTTCACCATTCGGCGCAGTTCCGACAGGTTTAACAGTAAGTCTAAAATTCCGCACTGATTTATTGGACGTTTCACAAGTCTTTTTAAAGGTTTATAAATATAATCCGCAGACGAACACGACCGATTCGCCGCAGGAATTCCCATTGACATTTTTGGAAAACCGCAACGAAGGCGGAACGACTTACGACATATACAGCTTAAATTACACCGCACCCGCCACGCCTTCAATCATTTATTACAAATTCCGAATTGCCGACGGCACGGCATCGGCGTTTTACAGCGATGCTTACACCGACGATCACGACAATCTCGGACAGGGCGGCGACGGCACGGCGACGGCAGGCGAATCTTCTTCGGCTTTTCAATTAACGGTTTACGACGCAGCTTTTACGACTCCGGCGTGGCTTCATAACGCTTCGGTTTATCAGATTTTCCCTGACCGCTTTCGCAACGGCGACATCACCAACGATTGGTGTCGGGCGGGAAACACGACTGGCTGCCCGAACCTTTACGGTGGCGCGACGACCGATAATATCATTCAGACGACCTGGAACACTCAGATGACCGATCCGCGAGCGGCGCCAGTCAACAACAACGCTTTCGGGGCGCAGTTTTACGGCGGCGACTTGAAAGGCGTACAGGACAAACTCGACTACATAAAAAATCTCGGCTTTGACACTATTTATCTAAATCCGATTTTCAAAGCGCGGTCGAATCACCGCTACGACGCAGACGACTTTTTAGGCATCGCTCCCGAACTCGGCGGCGACGCAGCGTTCCAAAATCTGGTTGCGGCGGCAAACTCGCGCAATATGAGAATTATTTTGGACGGCGTTTGGAATCATATGTCGCAGGACAGCGAGTATTTCGATTATTATCACCGCATTCCGGGTAACAACGGCGCGTGTGAAAGTCTCAGTTCGCCGTATCGCGGTTTGTTCAACTTTTATACCAGCAACGTGCCGTGTCAATACCGACCGGATTTAACACCGCAGATCATTGATTACGAAGGCTGGTTCGGTTTCGGCGGCTTGCCTGCGTTCACCGAAAGTGCGGCGGTTAAAGACTTTTTCTACCGCACGCCGACGAGCAATGTAACGCAATACTGGTATGATCGCGGCGCGAGCGGTTGGCGGTTTGACGTTGTGCCCGATATTTCGCATCAATGGTGGAACGAATATCGCGGCTATGCGAAAACTTACAAAGCTGACGGACCTTTGATTGGCGAGGTTTTCCAAGATGCGAGTTCATATCTCGTGGGCGACCAACTCGACGGCGTTATGAATTACCGTTTCCGCAAAAATGTTTTGGGATTTGCGCGTGGTTTTGATTGGGAAGACAACGATAACAATGGCGGTAATAAAATCGTCGGTCTAACGCCTTCACAATTTAATCGGGCGATGATGTCAATCCGCGAAGATTATCCAATGCCGGCGCAGTTGGCAATGCTCAATCTGCTTGATTCGCACGACACGAACCGCGCACTTTTTGCTTTAGGAGTTTTGGGCGATAACGGTTTGAACGAAGCTAAAGAACGCTTGAAACTTGCCGCTGTTTTCCAATTTACATATATCGGTGCGCCGATGGTTTATTACGGCGACGAAGCCGGAGTTAATGCGCCTTCGGTAGCGAATAACGGAAGCGGTCAGGCGGAGGACGATCCTTATAACCGCGCTCCCTATCCGTGGAGCGATGAAGCGGGAAATCAAAATATTTACGGTCCGGTTGATAATAGTTTGGTAAGTTTCTATACGACTTTAGGAGTAACGCGCCGCGCTCATACGGCTTTGCGAACCGGAACTTTTGAACCTTTGTTAATGGGCGATCTGACAGCTAGTGCAACCGATAACAATACTTTTGCTTTCGCTCGCGCCGATGGAAACGACAAAGTTATCGTTGTCTTAAATAACGGCGCGACGGCAAACACGGCAGTTATTCCGGTTGGTGCGTATTATGCTGACGGAACAATATTAAACGATGCTTTGGGGAATAGTTCCTTTGCTCCGAACGGTAGTCATACCGTTTCCGGTGGAAATATTACGGTAACTATTCCGGCACGAAGCGGTGCGATTTTGTCCAATCTCGCACCGACTGCGGCATCTGTTTCTATCGGCGGAAAAGTTTTAACACAAAAGGGACGCGGAATTTCAGGAGTTCAAATTTCGCTTAGAGATTCGAGCGGTAACATTCGCACATCAATAACTAACTCGTTTGGTTATTATAGGTTTGAAGAGATTTCGGTTGGCGAAAATTATGTATTGGAAGCCGGAAGCCGTCGTTATCAATTTGCTCAACCAACGCAAATCTTATTTGTTGAGGAAGCCCGAAAGGATTTGAATTTTATTGTTTTACCGTAAAAAAGAAAGAGGAAAATTAATTTTCCTCTTTCTTTTTTGCTATTTTCTTTTCGATTTCTTTGATGATTCGTGCGGCGTGATTTCTGGAGATCAGCGGCATTCTTTCATCATCTTCCAATTCCTTCAAAAACGGAATCATCTGTTCGGGATCAGCAATTTCGTCGCGCCTGATTTGCGAATCGAGTGCGTCCATTATTTTGGCAGATTCGAGCGGTTGATTTTCGCGCGAAACATTTATATCGAATATCCAAATATATTGATTGCCGATTTTGCGATACTCGTCCGCTAAAGCCTTCGCGTCTTTGTTAGTCGTCCAATTAAATTCCGTTGTTCGCTCCCGTCCGTCTTTTTTCATTATAAATTTAAGATTACCGAGATGCGAATAGTCTTTTTCATACTGATAATTTTCGGTCGAATCGAGAAAATTCAAATTTTGCCAGAGTGTTTTTACTCTTTCTAAATTTGCTGGAGAAAGAGCAATCGGATCGGAGATTTCTTCATCATAAAACTTTTTCATAAACCGGATCGTGCCTTTTCCGTTTTCATCGTGTTCGATAAAAACTTTTTCAACATTAAATTCCGGGCGCGAAAATTCATAAAAATAAACAGATTTTGACTTGATTGGTTTAACTGAATTACTCGAATTCGGAGTTTCCTTTTTGCTGTTTTTCTTTCCCGGCTCAGGCTTTATATTTTCTTCAACTTCCGAATTTTCGTCTGCGGGACGCGAATTCTTTTTTTCCGGCGTTGGGGTTGCTTCCGGTGTCGGAGTCGGTTTTGCTTGAGTCGAAGTTGGTTTTTTCGGGGTCGGCTTCCGGGTTTTTCTCTGTGCGGAAACAGCGATACCCAAACTTAAAAACAAAAATACAATAAAAATTTTAGAAAAAGATTTTTGTAACATAGATTTTAGAAAAAAGGTTTCAAGCAGATTGAAATTAAGCCTTTTGGTCTTTTAACCAATTGCGACAACTCTTTAGCGCAAAAGTTTGTCCCTTTTGTTTGCTTAATTGTAAAAATTCAGCCAAATCTTGCGACGAAAGCGAAGGCATCGTGCGACTGTGCGAAATTTCCCGATATTCTTTATTTTCGAGTTCGTAAAAAGTTAAATTTTCGCCGTCATAAATCCACAATTCAGGAACTTGCAACGCCGAATAGATCGGAAATTTATCAAGCGATTCAGTCGTTATATCAATTTCAACGGCGACATCCGGTACTGGAAACTCTTTCGACGGAATCTTTTTCCCGATTATTTTTTCTGCACTTTGAATATAAAAACATTCATCCGGCTCAACTCCTTTTTTGAGAATTTTACTTCTAAAAGTAGTCGAACCGCGCCCTTCAAAATTCAAATTAAAAATGTCGCAATAAGCAACAACAAATAGTTGAAAGTTAAAACTATAACCTTCGTATTCAGGTGTCGGCGGCATTATTTCCAGTTTTCCTCCGTCGAATGCAAGTTTCCAACCCGATCTTTCGGCAAAATCTTCAAGAAAATTTTCGTATTCCTTCCACGAAATGTCGTGAAGCAAAATCGTTCTTCCGTTGCCATTCGTCAGAAAATCAACCGCCGTAAATTTATCTAAAACAAAATTTTCCGTTAAAGTCGCATTCATTTTTTACTCCAAATCTTAAAACAAATCGTAAATGTCTTCATTCAAACCTGACCGAAACTAATTTTGAAACGCCCGCTTCCTGCATCGTTACGCCGTAAAGTGCGCGTGCGGCTTCCATCGTGCGCTTGTTGTGCGTGATGACAATAAACTGAGTTTTTTCAGACATATCCGCAATTTTATTAACAAAACGTCCGACATTCGCATCGTCGAGCGGCGCATCAACTTCGTCTAAAAGACAAAACGGCGACGGACGATATTTGAAAATTCCCAAAACAAGCGCAATCGCCGTCATCGCTTTTTCGCCGCCCGAAAGCAATAAAATATTTTGCAGACGTTTTCCCGGCGGCTGTGCGACGATTTCGATTCCGGCTTCCAAAACATCTTCCGATTCGAGCAAAGACATTTCGCCGCGTCCGCCGCCGAAAAGTTCTTGGAAAAATTCCTTGAAATTTTCGTTGATCGCTTCAAATGCTTCGCGGAATTTCTCGCGCGAACGGCGTTTTATCTCGCGCAGAGCTTCTTCCGCTGCGGCGATGCTGTCAATTATATCCTGTCTTTGCGAAGTCAAAAATAACAATCTTTCTTCGGCTTCGCTCAATTCTTCCAAAGCAAGCATATTGATCGCGCCGAAATTTTCGAGTTTTTGCCGCGAATCTTCGACTTCCGATTTTGATTCTTCTAAATCGAAATCTTCCGCAACTTCTTGATTTTCAACGACTTCAACCAGCGATTCGCTTAAATCCTGCTGACATTTTTCGTTCAAACTCCGCAATTTCGTGATCGCTTCGGTTTGCCTGATTTCAAACTCCGCACGTTCGTTCCGCGCTTCCGCCGATTTTTTATTTAATTCGCCGAGTTCCGCCGACATCGTATCCGAATTTTCCCGCGCTTTTTTGAGATGCGCCAACGCTTCGGAAAGTTCGTTTTGCTCGTTTTCTTCGTCATCTTTTGAAGAATCAATTTTGCTTCCAATTTCCACGATCAAAGAAGATAGTTTTAATAATTTTTCTTCGATTTCCTTAGTTTCGAGATTTTCACGCGACATTCTCGATTCCAATTCTTTCGCTTCCGTTTCGACGCGTCGGAGAGAACTTTGCGCCGAACGCCGACGCTCTGCGGATGTTGCCGCAAGAGTTCGTTTTTCATTCAAAATTACATTTTCACTTTCCGCTAAACTTCGCGCTTCATTTAATTTAGCGGAAATTTTCAACAGATTTTCCGCCGCCGTAATTCGTGCTTTTTCGGCTTTTCCGGCGTTTACTTTTGCTTCTTTTTGTCTTTCTAAGATTTCGCCGACTTCCGTTTCGATCTGTTTTGTTTCGTCCGATACGACTTTTTTATGCCGTTCGGCGCGTTCTTTTTCCTGAACAAGTGATTTTGCCTGAATTTCCTGCGAAAGTAATTCGCGCTCGACTTTAACAATAAATGATTGCAGATCAATCAGTTTGTCTTCCTGTTTGGCAAGATTTTCGCGCGATTTATTGACTTCTTTTTCGGAAATTTCGATTTGTTTTTGCAGATCATTCGCGTTTTTTTCGAGTTCGCGCAATTCGCGTTTAAATGCGAGAAGCGAAGTATTTTTCTCATTCGTTTTTGCCTTTCCGCTGACAAAAAGTTTTCCGCCGATAATCAAATCACCGCCAAAAGTTATATAAATTTCCGAATCATTTTTCGCCTGTGCCGGATTTTCAATAACTTTCGCTACCATCTCACGCGGAAAAATTTTGTACAGAAGTTTTGCAAAATCTTCCGACAAACCAAGAAATTCTTCAATTTTTTGTTCTTTATTTGCGTCTTTGCCTCTTTGCGTCTTTGCGTTTAAAAAATCTTTTCCCAAAGCCAAAACCGCATTCCGCCCGACATTATTTTCGCCTAAAAATGCGGAAACTTTTCGTGCGTCTTCTTCGGTTTCGACTAAAACACATTGTAAAAATGTGCCGAAGAGATTTTCGACGGCGAGTTCGGCTTTTTCGTCAACATTTAATTTATCGGCGAGAGTTCCCAAAAATTTTACGCCGATCTTTTTTTCTTCGGCGAAAAGTTTTTGCACATTCGGCGCGTAAATTGCACGTTTTTCTTCGAGTTCTTGAAGAGTTTCGAGTCTGTTTTTCTTGCGCGAAAACTCATCTCGTAACAGTTTCAAATCGCTTTCGCCGGATTTTAATTCTTCACGCGCTTTACTTGTTTTACTGAGAATTTCTTGCTTTTCAATATGAAGTTTTTCAAGTTTTTCGCGTTCTTCAACTAAAGTTTTTTCGAGTTTTTCGGCTTCTTTAGCGTGTTCGATAAAAGTTTCTTCAGCGCGTTCACCTTCGCGGCGCAAGCCTTCGGCGCGTTCTTTCAAGCGTTCGGTCGTGTTTTCAAGCTGCCGTTCGATTTCCGTCAGACGTTCAAAAGCCGCCGTGTGCTGCAAAACTTCGGCGCGAATCGCTTCTTGTTCGGCTTCGATTCCTTTTAATTTATCTAATTTTTCCTTGTGTTTATCTTCGGCTTTCCGCAGATCGAGCTCGTTTTTTCCGGCTTCTTCGCATTCTTGTTTTTCTTCTTTTTCGAGCCGTGTGATTTCTTCTTTGATGAGTTTCAGACGTTGATTTGTGGATTCATTTTCACCTTTCAAAACATTTGAACGATTTCTTAAATTATCTATTTGCTCGGTTTGATAACCTTTTTCCCGCAAATTTCGGTCGCGCTCCAAAGCATTTTCCGAGTGACGAGCGCGAATTTCTGATAAGTTTTCTTCCGCAATTCGTGCCTGATTCGTCGCTTCGCGAAATTCCTCATCTTTTTCGGCGACTTTTCGCAAAATTTGTCTTTCCGTTTTTACGGCTTCGTCCAATTTTGCTTCTAATTCATTGACTAGATCGGTCAAATATCTGCCTTCGGCGGAAAACGTCTGACGCAAAAGTTGGCGGAATTCTTCGCGTAAAATTTTGTAACGGCGCGTTTTTGAGGCTTGTCTTCTCAAACTGTTTGCCTGTTTATCAATTTCCGAAACGATGTCGGAAATTCGGCTCAAATTCGATTTCGCCGATTCAAGGCGAGTTTCGGCGGCACGTTGGCGCGTGCGAAATTTTGAAATTCCGGCGGCTTCTTCGATAAGATTGCGGCGGTCGCTCGGTTTTGATGAAAGAATCTGTCCGATCTTTCCCTGTTCGATCAAAGCGTAATGTGCGCCTGAAAGTCCCGTTCCGGCAAAAAGATCTTGAATGTCGCGCAGACGGCAGCTTTTTCCGTTCAAAAGATATTCGCTTTCGCCCGAACGATAAAGTCTGCGACCGACCGAAACCGCTTCACCGGGCGCAAAATCGAGCGCGAAACTGCGCGGTTTCCAGTGTCTTTTTCCTTTTACTTTTGTTTGGATCGTTTGAATTGAACCGACTTGCGCGGCTTGTGCCTGTTCAATTTCCACTTCTTCGGCGTGAAAGCCATTTCCGTTTGTATTGATCGAAATTTGCGGATTAGCAATTTCTTCTTCTTTGGCTTCGAGCGCGTCAACATCAACGAAGTTTTCGTCAAGCTCGCTTAGGGCTTCATCAATATCATCGAGTTCGTCCGTCTCGATCAAGTTGTAATCAGATTCGACGCGTTCGAGATGCAGAATTACTTCCGACATTCCGCCCGGTTTCCGTTTGCTCGTGCCTTGAAAGATCACATCTTTCATATCTTCGCCGCGCAGAGATTTCGCCCGCTGTTCACCCAAAACCCAGGAGATCGCGTCGCTGACATTCGATTTGCCGCATCCGTTTGGTCCGACGACGGCGGTGATTCCGCTACCCGTGAAAATTATTTCGGTATAATCGGCAAAAGATTTAAAACCTGTGATTTCTAAACGCTGAAGTCTAAACATTTTCTAGTGTTATATTCGGAGAGATGGCACTATATTTTGTTGTTTTCGCGGGATTAAGTCAAATCAGCAGAATGGGCAGTGTTCGGTGGTTAGTAGTGAGAAAAAAAGGTTTGCGATCTCAGAATCAATTGCAAACCTTTCATAACTTTTACTTTTGCCTTTTTCGCGCTTACCAATTCGAAAAATCTACCTCGCCTGAATTGCTTGAAACATTTGTTCCCTGCAAATTAGCTCTTTCGGTATCGAGTTGGGTTAAAGTATCGAGCATAAAATTCGTGTTGCTTGAAATATTTATGACAACCGGAAATTCGGCTTCGGTGAGTGTAAATTCAAAAGTTCCGCTGCTGATTTCGATAATTTCGCGGAAGCCTGTCGTACCATTTTTACCGTTGCATTCGGCATCTACGATTTTTCCTTCATTAAATGAAACACTTGCCAAATATTTATCGGATTTCATCACCAGCAATCCCGTCATTCGCGAGTTTTCGATGACTTGAACAGCATCGAAAAAACTGACATAAGCCAAATTTCCCGCCATCGTGACATCGGTTCGCACTTTGACGGGAGTTTTGTCGCGGTCGGCGGCAAATTCGGGACGGCGTGCGCGGCGAATCGCTTCAAGACCGGACGCAACCGATGTGCGCGGATCGAGAAGTTTTGCTTCTTGAAGGCGGTCATAAGCCAAATCGAAATCTTCACGTCCGATGTAAAGACTGACTAAAGCAAGACACTGCCGCGCGGCTTCGGTCGAATCTCTTTGCAAAATGCTGATCTCACGCATTTTTTCACGCAAAGCAATCGAACGCGGACTGCGATCCATCGAATCTTTGAGCAGCTTAAAAGCCTTTTCGGGCGATTTATATTTTACGAACAAATCGGCATCAAGCAGAATTGATTCAATCGAAACTTCAGTAAATGGAACATTCAGATTTTCTAAAACATTTGTCATAATTCTGGAAGGGAACAAAATTGTTCAACAATTATAAACTAACATATTTGATGGTGATTAGTCATCAAAATTTTGTCAATGGAAAAAGAAAAGTCGGGATTGTTTTTTTTGACAATCCCGACTTTTTTGACAAATAAAAATTAAAAATTTAGAAATCAAATCTTACTCCGAGCCTAATTTGTCGTTGCCGATAAGTTCTTGTCGGAACAAGAAAATTTTGATAGTTAGCCAGCTGAGTAGCTGTCGGATTATTACTCAAAGCCGTAAAATCAATAAATTCTGAGCCGAAGCTAAACACAGCAGCATTGAGAATGTTGTCAAATTGAATTGTCGGGCGTAATTTAAATCTTTCGCCAAGTTTCCATTCTCTTGTCAAACTCAAATCAAATGTGTAAAAACTCGGTCCTTTTCCTGAATTTCTTGGCAAAGTCCCACTTGTTGAGCCAATCGGCGGAAGTGAAAATTGGGATGCAAGCGTAGTCGGAAACGGCGAACCGGGTTCTCTCCATTTAATATCATCAATATTTCCGGTAAAAATCGGTCGGTCTGTACTGCTGTCATTGAGATTTCTGTCAGTTCCATATCCTAAGTTAAAAGGCGCAGAGCTTCCGAACCGGAAAAGCGGCGAGAATCTTACTTTTCCAAGCCACGAAGGTGTTTCGAAAACACCTGATATTGCAATACGATGTCGCCGATCTTGCAAACTTCTTGCCCATTCGCGGCTGAAATCTCCGTCAATTTCCGCATTACTCGTATTATTTAATCCGTCATCTCTCGTGCTTGAAAGTGTATAAACAGCCCGCAAGGACGAACTAAAACCGTAGCCGAGTTTGCGATAACGACTGCGAAGTTCCAAAACCAAACCGCGATAATAAGCGTTTCCGATTGAAGAAACGACTGCTTTTTCACCAACCGAAGTATCGGGTCTGAATCGGGAAATTGCCGCGAGAGCGATTCCGAGTGGTGTTCCACTCGAATTTGTCGTAGAGCCTGAAACTGCCGTGGTTGGAAAAGTCGTCGTTGAATTAACGGTATTTAGATTCACAAAACAAGTAACAGCGGCAGTCGTTGAACAAGCCGTAGTTCCGCCCTGTGTAGTTGCGGTTCCGCTCGGATCATTTGTCGCACCCAAATAAAATCTGTATGTTCTGATAGTGCCGTTTGTATTTGTAAAAGTATAAGGATTCGCCAGTAAATAGCCTGTCCAATCATCAAACCCGGAAGGAAGAACCGGAAGATTCGGATTATACTCACGCCATAAATGCGAAGTTTTATTTGAAGTCAAATTTGCTTCGAAGACAAAACCTTTACCGATTTCACGCTCAAACCCGATGTTGAATTGATAGCTTTCCGGAATTTTCAAATTCGGATCAACCGAACGTATCAAACTGCTGGCTCTAAATCCTAAAGTATCAGGTTGTCCGACAGATCTAAGTAAGGTTTTCAAGTCAGCCACTGTTTCATATCTATTCGGAAATTGTTGAGAAATTGCGCCAAGCACGGCAATACGTCTGGTGTCTGCTCCTGAAGTTCCGATATTATTTGAATCAAACTGAAATAAATTACCGGAATTGTTTTGAATAAAATCCCCGACTGTGCGAAGAAGTGTGCGGTTATAAAAGATTCCCGCGCCAAATCGAATTACGCCTTTTCCATCTTTCCAAGGTGAATATGCAATACCGACTCTGGGTCCGAGATTATTACTGTCCGAAACTGCGGTTTCCCGTTCAAAACGCAAACCGTAGCTTATTGTAAGATTAGGACGTGCTTTGAATTCATCATTAGCAAAAATACCCCAATAAGTATTAGTCACATCTCTAGCTGTTCCGAAATTTTGACGAAATCGCGTGACATTGTTTTGTTGGTAAAATAAAACGCTGGAAAAATTAAAAGTTCCGGTTGCATCGCCTAAAGAAAGGTCTTCGGAATTTACATATTGAATGTCGAGTCCGGCTTTAATTGTATGCGAACCTGCCAAATAAGTTATCGAATCCTGAAACTGCCATCTTGTTTCCTTGCGATTACTTGAAAAATTTTGAAGTGTGCTTGCCGTCGAATTACCGGCAATCAGCGTTTGAACGCTACTTGTTACCGGATTTCGATAACTGATTAAAATCACCGGATCAAACGGATTTTCTGTTTGATAATTAGGTTCATAAACCGACCATTGCATACGAAATTGATTAACGAGTTTCGCACCGAAAATCTGATTATCTGTAAAGTTAAGCGCATCCGTATCGCTGCTTCTAGCTTGCAGGGCATCCTCAATTCGAGTAGTTGATGCGCCGGTTGTGCGGCGATTTTTCTTTCTTCCTAACTGCCAGCCGAATGTGAAATCATTATTTTTGAAAAGTTGATGATCAATTCTGGCAGTAAAACTGTGGTTATAGTTTGGTGTCGGAATTGAAATTTGATATGGTGCGATCAAACCCGCAGTCGGCGGATTGGTTGTGCAAGCCGATGGACTGCTGTTGTCGCATCCCTGTGCGCCACCCGTCGAAGTCGGCAAGGTGAAAAGTGAATTTGTTCCGACCGGAACATACGTATCAATAAAAGTCGTGTCCTGGAGATTGGTATATTCGTAAGCTACGGAGAAGAAAGTTTTATTTCTAAAAATTGGACCGCCGAATGTAAATCCCGGGTTGTATTCGGTCAACGGAAGTCTGGAAATTCCGCGACTGTTATTATACCAACTGTTTGAATTCAAATTATCATCACGGAAAAACATAAATGCACGTCCGCGAAATTTATTTGTGCCGCCTCTCGTTCGCAAATTTACGCGTCCACCTGAGGCGCGACCGTATTCCGCAGAAAATTGATTCTTAATAACTTGAACTTCGGCAATAGATTCGAGCGACGGCTGAAACCTGTCACCAGCCGATCTGTCGTCATTATTATCTAAACCATCAATTGTAATATTGTTTGAATATGACGCGCCTCCCGAAAGAGAAAACAGACCTTGTTCTGCCGGCGGAACTCTCGGATTTGAATTTCTGTCTTCCGCTAAATCCCGCACCGAAAGAGCTTCTTCGGAAGTTCCGCCAAGTGTCAGTACCAGATCAAGCGGGTTTCTCGAATTATTCGGCAGTTCTTCAATTTCTAATTGTGTAATCGTTCCGCCAACTACTGTTCGAGTCGTGTCAACAACAGAAGCATCTTCTTGAACTACCTGCACCGGATCAACCACGACATCGGCAGGACTAAGGGAAAAGCTAAGTTGGACATTTTGACCTGAAAGAGTTTCGAGATCAACTTTTTCCTTTGTGCCGAAACCTGTTGCCGCCGCAGAAACCTTATAAAGTCCCGGTGAAAGTTCAATGATTTTGTATCGCCCGTCATCATTTGTAACGGCGGTTCGTTCGATACCTGTTGAGATAAGCGTTGCCGTTACCGTTGCACCGACAATTGATAAACCGTTTGAATCCGTAATTTTGCCGCTGATTGAAACTTCGTCAAGGTCTTGTGCAAAACCATTTGCCGTGAACAATAATAAGCTAAATATCGCTATTGGAAACACAATTCTCCCAAATAATCTTTTCATTATACTACTCCTAAATCACTATATTTTTTCTAAAAAATTTGAATGAGTTTGAAACGGGTTATTCTGTAACAAAAAATTAAAATTGTAAAGAGTTGTGCGAACTTTCGAGGTTAAATGATTGTTAATCGGGCACGGGGAAGTTTATGTAACGTAATGAAGAATAGGCACTTGGCAGACTAATTTTCTTTAACCTTCATCTTTATATTTGAAATAAAATTCTGAAACAGTTAGTCGCGAAATAGGAATCAATGCTTCGGATTCGGAAAGAATTTCGCTTTTTCCGCCGATCTCGTCAGCGTGAGTTCGAATATATTCAAAAAAGCGTTCAAATTCGCGCTGCATCGCGTCCATTTTTTCGCGCATATTGAGGATGATTTCCACGCCTGCTAAATTTACTCCCAAATCGCGTGTCAGAGATAAGATTATTTCGAGGCGTTCGAGGTCGCTGTCTTCATAAAGACGCGTGTTGCCTTCCGAGCGCGAAGGTTTGAGTAATCCTTCGCGCTCGTAAAGTCTGAGCGTTTGCGGATGAATTTCAAAAAGTTCCGCAACTGCACTAATTGTGTATGTTTTAATTTTCTTTTTCATTTATCATTTATCAAAAATTTAGTTGGTAAATGCCTAATGTTATTCCAAACCCATTATTTTTCGCGGACTCTCGGGGTTTGCTTTTTCAAACTGCCGCAAAATTTCTTTTGTTTCTTCCGAAGTAACTCGCGGCAAAGTTATCTGAACCTCGACGAACTGATCGCCGCGTAAATTCGGGTTTCTCAGGCTCGGAAATCCGCGTCCGCTCAGACGAAATTTTTGTCCCGATTTTGTTCCCGCCGGAATTTTTAATTGCGCTTTGCCTTCGACCGTCGGAACTTCGATCTTTGCTCCAAGTGCAGCTTCCGGCACCGTGATCGGAACTGCGACATAAATATTATCGCCTTTCCGACTGAAATATTTGTGCTTTCCGACATTTGTCAGAATATATAAATCGCCGGGCTGTGCGCCTAATCTGCCGCCTTCGCCTTTTTTCGGAATCCGCACGCGTGAACCCGTATCAACGCCCGCCGGAATTCTGATTTTTACCTGTTCGGTTTTCGGCGTTACGCCTTTTCCGTTACAAAGCGAACAAGGTTGGCGGCGGCGACCTGTTCCGTCGCAATCGGGACAGGTTTGCGAAAATTGAAGTCGTCCGCCTGTTCTTTGGACTTGTCCCGTTCCTTTGCAGGTCGGACAAACCACGACCGGACCGCCCGTGTCGCCTGCGCCTTGGCAGCGCGAGCATTGTTCGGAACGATTGACCGTGATATTTGTCGTCAAACCCGTAACTGATTCCTCAAAACTGAGTGCCAGAGGAATTTCAATATCTTTACCCTTTTTCGGAATCGCTCTCGGCGGTTCGGTGTCGCGTTTTGTTCCGCCGCCGCTGAAAAGGTCTGAAAAAATATCACGAAAACTTGATGAACTGCTCGAACCTGCTTGATCTGCTTCCCAAGAAAATCCCGAAAAATCGAATCCGCCCGCGCCGCTTGCGCCGCTGGATGGACTCGCGCCATACGACGAATTTACGTCGAGGTTGTCTGCGTAATAACCGAAACGATCAAAAACTTTTCGCTTTTTCTCATCGGACAGAATGTCATAGGCTTCCTGAATCTCTTTAAACTTATCTTCGGCGGTTTTGTCATTCGGATTTACGTCCGGGTGATATTTTCGCGCGAGTTTTCGGTAAGCCTTCTTAATCTCGTCCGCTTTTGCGTCTTTTTTTACGTCAAGTATTTTGTAATAATCTTTTTTTGCCACTTATTTATTGTCAAAACCAAATGCAAATTTTATCGCTTCAAAAACTTCTTTCATTCTTTCATCGGAAAGATGTGTGATAAATGTGCCGATTTTGTCCTTCGGAACTGTTTTGATATTTGTTAGATTAATCGCACAATTTTCAAACATTCCATCCGACTCATCAAGGCAAACTTCCGCATCGTTTCCGCGTAATGTAGTTGTAATCTGTGCGACGGTAATTTGAGTTAATTGTGAAATCAGATCATTATTCGTCAAAATTAAAACAGGACGGCGTTTGTCAGGTTCTTTAAAAACGCACCAACGGATTTCGCTTCGAATCATTTAGCTTCCTGTTGCTCCATTTTTTCATAAGCCTTACGCCAATGTTCCCATTCTTCATCACTATCATCTAATTCTTGCGGAAATTTTTCGTAACTTTCTTTATGTCGTCTTATTTTTTCGGGAAGAAGACGTTTATTTTCTGTTTTCCGCAAAGCCTCGCGTAAGGCTTGCTCTACATAATCTGAAATCGGTTTATCTTCAAATTCAGCGGCTTTTTGTAATTCGGACAACAAAGCATCATCAATTTCAATTGTTTTTTCTTCAATAACTTGCATAATTTTTACCAATTAAAATCTAAAATTCTACTGCTTTTGAAGTATCCCAAAATCAGCCGTTACCTGCAAGATTTTACAGATGAACGGCTGATTTTTTGTTAATTCACAAACTATTTGTTTTCTTCTTTATTATCTTCTTCGACATCAACATATTCAGCATCAATGACATCATCATTGCCGCCGCTTGTGTCGCTCGAAGTCGAAGCCGTTTCGCTTCCTGCGCTTGCCGAAGATGCTTGTTCAGCCGGTTCGCCTTCGGGGGTCGCCGCTTGCTGACTGTAAAGAACTTCGGCTAGTTTGTGCGAAGCCGTTTGAAGAGTTTCAAATGCGCTGTTCATTGCGTCGGCATCACTTCCGCCGAGAGCGGTTTTTGAATCTGCAATTGCAGTTTCGATTTCTGTTACGCCAGCCGCGTCGAGTTTTTCTTTATTTTCGTTGAAAGTTTTTTCAACATTATAAACCAAACCATCCAAGCGATTGCGAGCTTCGATCTCGGCTTTTTTCTTTTCGTCATCAGCCGAATGCGATTCCGCTTCCTTCATCATTTTGTCAATTTCTTCTTTTGAAAGACCTGATGATGAAGTAATCGTAATCTTCTGCTCGCGTCCTGTTCCAACATCCTTTGCTGAAACATTAACGATGCCGTTCGCGTCAATATCGAAAGTTACTTCAACCTGCGGAACGCCGCGCGGTGCGGGCGGAATACCGACGAGATGGAATTTTCCGAGCGTTTTGTTGTCGGAAGCCATCGGTCGTTCGCCTTGCAAAACGTGAACTTCAACCGAAGTTTGATTGTCCGAAGCCGTCGAGAAAATTTCCGATTTTCTGGTCGGAATTGTCGTATTGCGCTGAATCATCTGCGTGCTAACACCGCCGAGTGTTTCAATTCCGAGCGACAAAGGCGTTACGTCTAACAACAGAATGTCAGTCTTTTCGCCGCCCAAAACCGCTGCTTGAACCGCCGCGCCTAAACCGACAACTTCGTCAGGATTAACCGATTTGTTCGTATCCTTGCCAAAGAAACTTTTAACCATTTCCTGAACTTTCGGAATACGAGTCGAACCGCCGACGAGAACTACTTCGTCAATATCTTTCGCTTCTAAACCTGCGTCCTTAATCGCTTTTTCAACCGGCGGCATCAATCGTTTCAAAATCGGTTCAACCAAATTTTCAAACTTCGTGCGCGTCAATTTCATTACCAAATGCTTCGGTCCCGAAGCATCAGCCGTAATAAACGGCAGGTTGATTTCGGTTTCCATCGCCGTCGAAAGTTCTATTTTTGCTTTTTCAGCCGATTCTTTTAAGCGTTGCAACGCCATTTTGTCAGACGTTAAATCAATGCCCTGATCTTTTTTGAATTCATTGATGATCCATTCGATCAATTCTTCGTCAACGTCATCGCCGCCTAAATGTGTGTCGCCGTTCGTTGATTTTACCTCGACAACGCCTTCGCCGACTTCCAAAACGGAAATATCAAATGTTCCGCCGCCAAAGTCGAAAACGGCGATTGTTTCGTCTTTCTTTTTGTCTAAACCGTAAGCCAAAGCTGCCGCTGTCGGCTCGTTGACGATACGTAAAACTTCTAGACCGGCAATTTTCCCCGCGTCTTTTGTCGCTTGGCGTTGCGCGTCGTTAAAATACGCCGGAACTGTAATAACTGCTTGACTAACGCTTGTTCCGAGATAGTCTTCGGCAGACTGCTTTAATTTCTGCAGAACCATCGCCGCAATCTCCGGCGGACTGTATTGTTTGCCGTCCGCATTGATGCGAACATCGCCGTTCGATGCTTTTTCAACTTTGTATGGAACTTGTTTGATTTCGTCTTGAACTTCATCAAATTTTCGCCCCATAAAACGCTTGATCGAATACAGCGTGTTTTCCGGGTTTGTAACAGATTGACGTTTTGCAACTTGTCCGACAAGACGATTTCCGTCTTTGGTGAACGCGACAACTGAAGGTGTTGTTCGCCCGCCTTCCGAATTTGTTATAACAACCGGCTCGCCGCCTTCCATTACAGCGACGACCGAATTAGTCGTTCCTAAGTCAATTCCAATAATTTTACTCATTTATTTTAATTCTCCAATAAAAAATTATTCCGCTTCTCTTACAATATTAAATATGTATATTGCTTAACTTGAGCCTTAAAAGAGTATAATACCTGAGTGTGTTGTTGTCAAGTTTATTTAATGACGAATTTATAGAAAGGTTTAATTAAAACAACTACGCATTTTACTAATGTCATTAAATAATTGGAAAACGATAATTTAGGTTGGGAAAATGAACTAAAAGCTACTTATTTTCATCATCTTCTTTCATCAAACGTGCGACAAAAAAGATATAATGAAATCCCGAAAGGAAAGCTAAAAGAGCAACAATCGTATAAATGGTCGGAAGATAAAAACTATATTCAAAGACGGCGGCAAACAATATCAAAGTAACGGCTAAAACCTGAACGGTCGTGCTTAGTTTGCCGAGCCAAGATGGTTTAAAACCGCGAAAATTCGTCATCAAAGCAATTGCCCCGGCAACTGTGATAATCAAAATATCGCGTCCGATGACCGCTGCCGTTACCCAAAAAGGAATGGGAAGATGACGGACACCAACGATAATATTTGGCAAAGTCAGAATGACAAAAGCGGTTGTCATCAAAAGTTTGTCGGCAATCGGATCAATAATTGTGCCAAGTTCCGATTCTTGCTTAAAACGGCGGGCGACGAATCCATCAATTCCATCAGAGGCTCCGGCAATAAAGAATACGATTAATGCCCAACCCGTATTTCCGTAAAAGAGAAAACTGGCAAAAACGGGGATAAGAGCCATTCGAAGAAAGGTTAGTAAATTTGGAACGGTTAGGACATTTGAAGCCATTGCGTAAAATTACGAATTATAAATATGAATGCTTTTTTTTACAAAATCGAATTTCATAATTTGTCAATCATAATCAAGCACAACTTAGTTCTATCAGAGAAATTTCCGGTGGACATTGATAACGGACAGGTAAAACGACTGTGCCGATTCCGCGCGTAATATAAATTTGAGTATCCTTGCGGCGATGAAGTCCGTTTTTCAGTTTCCGGCGCGGCAGAATTCTTTTCTCATCGTCACGAATTTTCACCTGACCGCCGTGCGTGTGTCCGCTGAACACCAGATCAACTGCGACACGCGCCGCGCTTCTGACAATAATGGGATTGTGAGCCAGAAGCATTTTCATTTCATCAGGAAAAGAGCCGCGCAATGCCGCACGTAAATCAGTTTTCCCGACCATATAATCGTCAACTCCGGCAATCCAAAATGAAGCGTTTCCTGTCGAAAGTCGAAGTCCTTCATTAATCAAAACTTCGATTTTTACATCACGCATTGAGGAGGTAACGAGTTCGGCATCTGTCCAATGATCGTGATTTCCTAAACAAGCGTATGTTCCGAATTCTGAGTGCAATTTGCCCAAAACTCTCGCCATCGGTTTGATATATTCCCGTTCGTGCGAAACATAATCTCCGGTTAAAACAAACATATCCGGCTTTAGAGCATTGGAAAATAGGACAGTTCGCTCAATATGTGCTAAATCCGTAAATGGACTATGGTGTATGTCGGATAAATGAACAATCCGAAAACCGTCCAAATTTTTAGGTAACCGTTTCAAGCTGATCTTAACTTCTTCAATGGTCAGGCTATTTGCTTCATTCAAAGCACTTCGCGCAACTTTTGAAAGATTTCCAGCCAAATCACGAAAAGGCGTATCCGAGCCAACTACTGCCGATATTCTTTCAGATAATTTGGCTTTTTGTGTTCCTGTAAATTTCATAATAATTACATCTGATAGCTTAGATATTTGAATTGGCTGGATTTCGAGATTATACACATTCAATTCGCATAAAGTCTATCTTTATTTTATTCTGATGAAATATCAAGATTTTGTTTTGCAATTAAATTACAAAAAACTAATAAAACTATTTTGTGCAATTTGCCAAGATTTCGTAGATATTATTTATTTTATAAAAATGCTAAGAAAATTATTTGAATGATTAATTTAAAGAAATCTACCTTTAAAGTCTTAATAAGATTTATCAAATGAAAATTTTTCACGGAACAGAAAATGCTAATATCTCGCGCCCGACGGTTTTAACGCTCGGTGTTTTTGACGGTCTTCATCTCGGACACCAGCGAATTATGCAGACGGTTGTTGAACGCGCCGAAACCGTAAAGGCAATTCCGACGGCGATTACATTCGATCCGCACCCACGCGCAGTTTTGCATCCAGAAAATGCACCGCCGCTTCTTCAAACGCTCGATCAGCGTCTTGCCGCTTTTAAAGTTTTAGGCATTAAACAGGCGATTGTTATTCGATTTACAAAGGATTTCTCCGCGCAAGATGCCGAAAAATTTCTCCGCGAAACCATTTACGAAAGATTACAGGCAAAAGAAGTTTATTTAGGAAAAGGATTTGAATTTGGTAAAAACCGCAGTGGAAATATCGAACTTCTGCGAAAAATTAGCAAAGAACTTGGATTTTTCGCCGATGAAGTTCCCGAAGTTCGTCTGCGCGGCAAACGTATAAGTTCGAGCCGTCTGCGCGAAGCACTTTTTGCCGGAAAAGTTAATCTTGCTCGCCGAATGCTCGGCAGACCTTACGGCGTTGAAGGGCAAATCGAACACGGTTCAGCTAGAGGACACGAAATCGGTTTTCCGACTGCGAATCTAAAACCGCAAAACCGCGTGATTCCGAAAATGGGCGTTTATGTAACCGCGACTTTAATTAAGGACGCTTGGCAGAGAAGCATAACAAACATTGGTGTTCGCCCGACTTTTGAAAATGATGCCGAGCCTTCGATTGAAAGTTATATTTTCGATTACAAAGGCAATCTCTACGGCGACGTTCTGCGCGTTCGCTTCCTTCACCGAATCCGCGACGAACGCAAATTCAGCGGAATTGAAGAATTAAAAACTCAGATCACAAAAGACACGCATCGTGCGCTAAACTTTTTTTCGAGAACAGGTGTGAAAAATATGTTGGATATTATTTAAAAATTAATTTTCGATAATCTCAAGCAATGAATTTTCCAAGTAATATTTAATTTGATCGCGGACGCGTCGAAAGGCTTTCAAGCGAATTTCTTCTTCGCCTTTGACCGCCGCCGGATCGTCAAATGAATGATGAACAAGTTTTGTCTTTGCTGGAAAATAAGGGCAATTTTCTTTTGCACTGTCGCAAACTGTTAAAACAAAATCAATTTCTTCATCCGTAAATTCTTCAACAGATTTCGAGCGGTTTTTTGAAATATCAATTCCGATTTCTTCTAATACTTTTATCGCTTCAAGTCGAACAAAACTTGCCTTTGTTCCAGCAGAATTGATTTCATATATGTTCTGACAGATGTGTTTTAACAAGCCTTCCGCCATCTGACTTCTTGCCGAATTTGCTGTGCAAAGTATTAAGATTTTTTTCTTTTCTATCATAAATTATTTCTCTGAAATCTCATCTTTCAAAAGCCAATTAAAAACAAAAGTTGCCGCAAAAGCTCCGAGCAATTGGGCAAAGATAAACATCGGCACATTGATGGGGTTGATTCCCGCGAAAGTGTTTGAAAACGAACGTGCCAACGTAACCGCCGGATTTGCAAAAGATGTCGAAGCCGTGAACCAATACGCCGCAGTTATATATGTTGCGACCATTAAAAACACGAGTTTAGAATGAAATTTTACGCCCAATCGAATGACCATAATTAACCCGAATGTAGCAATAAATTCGCTTAAAAACTGTGAGTTTCCTTCTCTGATTTTATTTGATAAAAAATAAATCGGCTTTTTAAACATCAAATTTGCCATTCCAACACCGACAAATGCTCCTAAAATTTGTGCTGATAAAAATGAAAGACCTTCGCGCCAATTTAGATTTTTTCGGAAACATTCCGTTAAAGTTACTGCGGGATTAAAGTGCGCTCCTGAAATTTTTTCAAAACCTAAAATCAAAAAGGCTAATCCCGCGCCGGTTGCAATAGTGTTAGCAAGTAAGGCAATGGCGAGATTTCCATTTGCCAGATTTTCGCCCATTATTCCAGATCCGACGACAACTGCCAGAAGAAATGCCGTTCCGGTAAATTCGGAAAAAAGTTTTCTTGATAAATTCACAAATTTTAGAAAAAACCGAAGTCTTAATTGATAAAACAATATTATTATATTTGGTTTAGCAAATATGTAAACTGAAGAAACATTAATTTTGTGTCTTGTTTTTGAGTTTAGTTTTAAGATTTCATTTTAGTAAAACGAAGATTAATTAAGAAAATGAAATTTTTGTTCCGATTAATCCTCGTTTCTATCACAAAAAACTCAATTTAACGGCAAACAGCCTTTTTACCTTTAGAAATACTTACAGGGTTTTGCGTCGGCAAACAACAAACTGATGACGACTCTTTTTTGGTTTTGATAGTATCTAAAACTGTAAAAACTTCCCAAGAATTTCCGTCGGGATCGGAAACCCAAATTTTATCTTGAAATGAGTAACAGCAATCTGTCTGCATTTCATCGAGCGTCAGTAAACCGTTTTCCGTCCAACGTTTTCCGATTGATAAAACTTCTTCTGTTGATCGGACATGTAATCCCAGATGCGAAAGTGAACCCCCTTTGTTAAATTTGACTTGATTCATTGTTAAATTTAATGGCGGATTTTCGATGTCGAATTTTGCATAATCGGATTTGACTTTGAACGGCTCTGTTCCAAGCATTTTTTTGTAAAATTCGATACTTTCTTTTACATTGCTGACATTTAAAGAAATATGTGTTTTCATAATATTCTTCTCCTTTTCAATTTCATATATGTTTTAACATATATAATGAAATGAATATATTCCTAAGAATTTTAGTTGTCAAGATAAATTCTTTAATTTAGTCAAAAAATCAATTGGAAATAATTAATTTGTGAAATATGGAATGTAGGAAAAGAGACTTTAGAAAATCTACTATCATTTTTCAAAAATCAAACTTTCATAAATATCGAGAGGTTTTAATCTTTTATTTAAATTAGTTTTTTCTACATTTTCTTTAAGACGGCGCAGAGGTTCACCTGGCGGTTCATCGCTCATATTGAAAGTTGCATAGTGCATCGGGACTAATATTTTCGCTTTTGAATCAATAAATGCTTGAATCGCGTCTTCCGGATTGTTATGATTTGCCTTCATAAACCAGCGCGGCGAGTATGAGCCGATACCGATAATAAAATAATCTATTTCGGGGAAAACTTCCGCCATTTCCTTATAATGTGAACCGTAACCGGAATCGCCGCCGTGATAGATTGTTCGGGATGCGCCTTGAATTATAAAACCACCCCAGAGCCTTTCGTTGGTGTCGAAAATTCCACGTCTGCTCCAATGTCTGACGGGAACGAATGTGATTTTTATATCTTTATCTTCGAGCGAAAATTGCTGATACCAACCCGCTGTTTGAATTCTTTTTGCGTCGCCAATCCAATCAATTAAAAGTTTTTCAGAATTAAGACCGAAGAGAAATTTTGCATTCGGAAATCTTTGCGCGATTTCTTTGATCGTTGCTTCATCCATGTGATCGCGGTGATCGTGAGTTATCAAAACGTAGTTAACGCGTTTTATTTTTTCTATTGGCGACGGCAGTTCAAAATATCTTTCGATCAATGAAGGCTTACCGAAAACCGGATCAATTAAAATAATTTTTCCGCTTAGACGAATAAGAATCGAAGCGTGTCCGAGCCATAAGATCCCATCTTTTTCGCTGTTTAAGAATTCGTCGGGATTTTGGATTTTTAGTTGAAAGTTATCATTTTGTTTTTCTTGCTTTTGCGGGTTTGTGCCGAGTTGCCATTTGAGCAATTCGATAGTTGAAGGCAAAAAAGGAAATTCGGCATTTACAAATCTGCCTTTTTGATCAACCGGCGTGCCTTTCCAATCTTCTTTTACGGTCGGCAGATTCTCGTTTCTTGTAAATTTCATAAACACGGCGGCATCGGTTTCGCCGATCATAATAAAAACTATGATCGCGCCGAAAATTATGGCTAAAACTCCGATAAATCTAAAAATCCATTTCTTCATTTTCAAAAACTATTCCGGCTCTTCCAATTTGTTCGTATCTAAATCCCCGCCTTCAAAGAGGCTTTTGACGGGAACTTGCGGCGGCGGCAGTGATGCTTCGTAATCGTTTAAGTTCCTCCATAAAAGTGCAACCGCTTCTTTTGCCTCATCGTGTTGATCGCGCGAGATTCGCAAAATTATTTTTCCGTCCTGATTAGGAACTTCGTTAAGTTTTAAGAATGACTGCATCCGAATTTCAATTTTCGTGAAATATTTTAAAAATCCTTTTTTGAATTTAACACCGAGAATTTCTTCGAGCGGCAGACGCACATCTTTTGCGCCTGTCTTGACAAGTCCGATAATTTTCATCTCGAATTCCAAAACAATTCCCGCAGATGAAAATTTCGCAATACCGTCGCCTGATGTCAGACCGTGTTCTGATTCAAGTTTGAACGGAATACTGATGAAGTTTAGTCTTTTCATTTTCTTTTATAAGTCTTCGGCGCGTTTTTCCTTGCCATCTTCTTTTTCCTTCATTTTTAATTCTTCCACTTTTTCTTTTTCACCGACGTAATTAAAGATCGTTAGCGAAACCGAAACCAGCGCGACGGCGATGCCGTAATAGAGCGTGTCGAGCGCATTTTCCGAAGCAAGAAGTTTTTGCAAAAATTTTACGGCGATGACCGGAATAATCACAAAGCCGAATTTCGCCTTGAGTTCGCTTAAGTTATGAACCAGCATCCAGTCGGGAACATCCAAATCCCCAATGAAAAGTTCATACAGACTAATAGCAATAACAAGAAGCGCGACGGCAATCAAAAAACTGTCGAGACAATCAAAGAGAGCGATTAATTTATACTCATCGCTGGAAAAATTTAAGACCGTTTCCTTAAATATTTTGAATGTTTTATATGCCCCGAAGAAAAATGAAAGTAGTGCGCCGGCAAGCAGTCCGAAAACGCCGATAAGCGCAAGATAACGCGATTTTTCGATTAACCATTTCATATTAATTTGCAAAAGTGTTCGGCGGATTTAATAAGTCTAATTTTTTTTGGCAACGGTCAATTCCGTCTTTATATTTATCGAGTTTCGCGCTGTCCAAAGTTACCATCGCGGCTTTTTCATAATAATCTATGGCGACCTGCGGATTTCCCTGCATTTCATACATTATCGCATACTCATTAAAAACCGTATCTTTGGCAATTCCTTGAATTTGTGAGAGTTTATCCAGATGCTCTTTTAATTCTTCAAAGCGTCCGAGATTTGATAAAAGATAGCTGTAATTTAAATAAGAGGCGTTGTAATGCGGCGCGAATTTCATCGCGGCACGGTAATATTCTTGGGCGCGGGCGGTGTTTTTATATTTTGTTTCATAAACCCAACCGAGATGATTGTAGGCTTTGCCGAAATGCGGATTGCGCTTTAAAATCTGCGTCAATTTATCAACTGCCGGTGCGATTGCGCCTTCGTTCAAAAGTTTGTCGGCTTGGGCAAACATATCTTCGCATTCCATTTCCGAACGATCTGGAATCAAACTGTCAAAATTAAATTCATCAAAATCCATAAAAAAATCTCCCGTTTTAATTTGAAAATCTGTTTTTAGAATTCTAAGACAAATACGGTTAAAGTAAAATGAAAAGATTAAATTTTTCATTTTAAGTATCTGTTTTTTCATCTCATAATTTCTATTCAATAAAACAACTATTGGCAATCGTTATAAAATGTTTGCTGTTTTTATGTCCGTAATCTTCGTTGTGCCAGAGTTTTAAGTTTTCGGTTATGTCTGCAAAATCAGTTTGAGTTTTATCAGGAAATTGCTTACGCCATTGCGGACAACTTTGTTTTTTAACGGTTTTGCGGACACTCGAATCGAGCCAGAAAAGTTTGAAATAAACCGATGGATTCAAGGCTTCGTTAAGGTGATTCGAGATAAATGGTTTGAGAAGATTTTCGCGCAAAGTTTTTTCGTCTTTAAATTTCCAAACACCGTCTTGCAAAATGAAAATCGGCGGACGCATTTTGTCGCCGATCTTCATTTCCTTCGTCAGACCTTGGTAAAATTTCATTCCCGCAAAATTCGCCGCCAGATCGCCGTTTGAATAAACGCCCGAAACAAAATATCCATAATATGTGCTTTCGGTTCTTTTTCCGTAATCGAACGCTTTTTTCGCCGCTTTTTCGGGCGACAAACCTTTTTCAATTGCGCCTTCATAAATTTTGTAATAAGTGTAACCTTGTTGGAAAATATGGGCGATTTTATCTGTTCCAAATTCAAAACCGTAAAGATTTACCGTGTCGCTGATCGTTAAATAACTGGTCGGGATTATTTTGTAGATCGAATCCGAAAACGAAGTGCGAAAGCGTGCGGGTTGCCCTTTAAACTTATGTTTTTCCATCCACGTTCCCGAATTTGTAAAAGGCGGAATGCCGCCGCCGAGCGGTTTGAAAACCGCTTTTACAAGCGCATCTTCCGAACGCAATTCGGCGAGTTTCGCAGTTTCTTTTTCAACTGAATCACAGTTAGTCTTTTTAGAATTTTTGTCTAAACAGGCTTTATGTTTGAGGATTTCCTCGTTGATTTTCCTGACTGCTTTTCGCACATTTTCTTCGGTGTAATCCGAAACTTCATCGCCAATATCGGCAAGCGGGACGGTCGGCAAGTTATATTGATCGGTTTCAAACGCGAAAACGGCAAAAGATTGCATCAACAATGCAGAACATAAAATTAATCTGATAACTTTTGATAATTTCACAAATATTTCTTCCTTTGAGATACCTCTAAATTAACATAAACTTAGCACGATTCAAGGCATAAATTTTTCGGTCGAAACATACTATTTTTTTTAAGTTATTTCAAAAACCACGATTCATTTACTTGTCCTCAGGATTATTGAATAATTAACAAGTGTTAAATATGAAACTCAAGGCTTTTTGAAGCAGTTACCGGAACGGAAAACTTTTGCTAAAGCATAAACGTATAGATTGATAATATTTTCCAAAATATAAGAAAATTGCCGGGAATTTTTGTAAAAACAATGAGAAGTGATGCATTAAAAAAATATCTTCAGAGCAAAATTGTCTTTATTTTGCTGACCTTTATTTTTCTTTCGGCAAACGCGAATTTTACAAAAGCGCAGACGAAAGATGAACTTTCGCCAAAAGACAGAATCAAGGTTTTCGAGAAAGTCTGGGATTTGGTCAATGACCGATATTACGACCCGAAACTAAACGGCGTTGATTGGGCAAAGGTAAAGGAAAAATACAAACCGCTGATTGAAAAGGTCGGTAGCGACGAGAATTTTTACAGTATTCTCAAACAAATGACGGGTGAGATGAACGACGCGCACACACGCTTCTTAACGCCGCGCGAAGCGATTGAATTTAAGAAAAAAGAAGGCACGACAGTCGGAGTTCTGCTGACTAAAATCGAAGGAAAAACAGTTGTCGAAAAAGTTTTACCCGATTCCGAAGCCGATAATGCAAATGTTCAAGCCGGGATGATCGTTCGCACGATTGACGGTCAGACAATTGCCGAAAAAATTGCCGAAATTGAAAAAGGTGTCGGCGCATCTTCTTCGGACAGAGCAACGGAGATTTTGGTTTATCGCCGGCTTTTGAGCGGCGAGCCGGAAACACGGGTGAAAATCGGTTTAATTGACGAAAACGGGAAAGATTTTGAAGTAAGTTTAACGAGAAAAGTCGTTTCGCAAGAATCGAAAGTTTACGCCGAAAAACTCGAATCGGGAATCGGCTATATTTCGGTCAGCAGTTTTCGTGCGCCGATCTCAGACCAATTCAGAGATGCTTTGCTCGAACTAAAAGATACTTCGGGTTTAATCATAGATTTGCGCTACAACGGCGGCGGAAACATCAGTGAAGTCCTTAGAATGGCTGGGTTTTTCTTGAAAGATGAATATCCGTTCGGCAAATATCTGCGGCGCGACGGCGATGAAAAACAAAAACTCCGAGGCTTTTACGCCGGAATTAAAGGCGGACAGATTTATTCCGCGCCGGTCGTGATCTTGGTCAGCAAATATTCGGCAAGCGGTTCGGAGCTTTTTTCGAGCGGTTTGCAAGAATTCGGACGCGCCCAAATTATCGGCACTCAAACCTGCGGATGTCTATTGGGAATTTCCCGTTTTTATCAAATGAAAGGCGGCGGCGAACTTCACATCAGCGACATCGGTTTTTTGTCGGCAAAGGGTAAAATTTACGAAAAAATCGGTGTTACTCCCGACAAGGTTGTCGGATTAAAAATAAATGATTTGCGAAATAATGTTGATCTCGGACTTATCGAAGCCGAAAAGATTTTGTCCAGTAAAACAAAATCTCAGCAAACCCTAACGGATTACGATTAAAATTTAAGCAAAATATCATTAAAATTCTCGTTCACAGTCAAATTGATTGTGAAAGGAGAATTTTTTATGGCTGAAACCAAATTACCCGGCTGTTCATTTGCGTATATATCGCATTTGGTCAATCTTAATTTTCAGATTCTGACACCGACACCGTTCGGAACTGAATTAATGTTGGCAATTTTTTGGGAAGAAACTTTTTTTAACAATATGTTTCAAACAGGTTCGGGAAATGCCGTCGGTTTCGGGCAAACTGAACCGGCAGAGTTTTATCGTTTTGACGCAAACGGCAGTTTGTCGCAACTAGCACGGGAAAAAGGTTATCTTGTTCATAATCTGCCGCGCCGTGACGGGAAAAAATTAACCGCACCGCTTGACGATTTTACATCGGTGAAAGTCGCCTGCGCGTTTGTGCGGGATTTGTTTGAACGCGGCGTGAAATCCAAACGGAGTATTTTGAATGCTTACGGCGGAGTCGGATTTACCGGACCGCAACCCGAACATCTTGCCAAAGCCGGCGGACGCGAAGCAATTATTCAAGGTATGTTAAATTGCGAAGACGCGCTCAAAGCTGCAACAACGCCGGATGAAATTTTGAATGCTCTTAAAAAATCCAGAGATTTTAATCAAGACGACGAGTTTCGCAAGGTATTATTTCCTGAAAACCCTATTCTCGAATTTGAATAAGTAGAGATTTGCAAAGTAATGTTGATGTCGGTATAAAAGAAACAGAAAAAATGTTGTCAGCTTTTGTGGAAACCAAATAAAATCTATGCCGAACAAACAAAATCGCCGTGATTTTCTTAAAATTCTTGGTGCAAGTTCCGTTGGAATTGCGCTTTCGTCAAATAACATTTTTGCCCAGAAACGCAAAAAATCTTGTGTGATAATCGGCGCGGGATTTTCGGGACTTGCTGCCGCGCATAAGTTGAAAAACGCGGGTTGGAATGTAACGGTTTTGGAAGCGCGGGACAGAATCGGCGGGCGTGTTTTTTCTTATTCTTTGCCGCAGAATAAAAATTTAGTTTGCGAACTCGGCGCGGAATGGGTTGGCGAAAGCCACGAAAGAATCAAAGCCCTTTGCGCGGATTTTAAGATTCCTCTGCAAAAACATCAGTTTGACGATTATTTGATGCAAAATGGCAAGGTTTCGCGCCCCGGTGCGTGGGGATTTTCACCGCAGGCAAAGACTGCCTTTGAAAAAGCAAAAGCGAGTTACGAAAAACTTAGTGCATTGCAACAAAACAAATTGGACAAACTCGATTGGTGGGCATATCTGGAGAAGATCGGATTCTCAGAAGAAGATTTGCGTCTGCGTGATCTAATGGACAGCACCGATTTCGGCGAATCAATCCGGCACGTTTCCGCGTTCGGTGCGCTCGCGGAATATGCGGAATCTAGTCCGAAAAATGAGATGGATTACAAAATGACGGGCGGAAATTCGCGTCTGGCGGAAGAATTCGCAAAACGAATCGGCACAGAAAATATCAAAATGGGAACGCTCGTTACCGAAATAAATCAAGCCAAGGGCGTTGTTACCGTCAAAACGGAAACCGATTCTTACAAAGCCGATGCCGTGATTTGCACCGCGCCGACGCAATCGCTTTTAAAGATAAAATTTAATCCGCCTCTGCCGACGGCGCAAACCGAAGCGGCTGAAAAATTGATCTATGCGCGGATTTGTAAAAATTCGGTTCTTTACGAAAACCGTTTTTGGAAGGACGAGAATTTCTCGATGGTTTCGGACGTAACTTCGCATTTTTATTTTCACAGCACGCAGAATCAGCAAGGAAAAGAAGGAATTTTAACGAGTTACGCGATTGGCGAAAAAGCTGATATTCTCGCTTCGCAATCTGACGAAAGACGTATGAAAATCATCACAAATGATTTGGTTGATTTCAACGAAGACGCGCCGAAATTGGCAAAAGGAATCGCTTCTTATGCGTGGCAACGCGACAAATATACCGACGGTGCGTATGCCCTTTATCGTCCCGGACAATGGTTCGGAATTCGTCCGATCTTGCAAAAACCGCATTTAAAGATTCTTTTCGCAGGCGAACATCTCGCCGATTGGCAAGGTTTTATGGAAGGCGCAATTGAAACCGGCGAAACAGCGGCGGAAAGTTTGATTTAAATATAAAACTTTATAAAAAGTGCCGATTTCATCGTGCATTTTTATATCACAATTGCCCTTTGGAAATGTAGATCGTGCTAGGTCAGTATTGATTGGAACATAGAAAATACTTGAACAATTAGCAACATTAGAAATAATCTCACAAGTTAGTTTTGTAAGAATAATAAATCACGTCTTTTAAATTCGCCAAAAGTATCCATTGCTATCCGCCACACCTTATCAAACAAAGAAATAAAAAAGGTGACCCGTTACCGGATCACCTTTTAACGCTTAATAACTGTGAAACCTTTTCTTAACCAATGTTAGCAGACATCGTTAACATTAGTTAAGGTCAAAGCGGTCAAGATTCATTACCTTATCCCACGCCGCCACAAAATCGTTGACAAACTTTTCTTGACCGTCATCAGCACCATATACTTCTGCCAAAGCTCTTAGTTCTGCGTGTGATCCGAACATCAGATCCGCACGGGTGCCGGTCCATTTAATGTCGCCGGATTTGCGATTGCGACCTTCAAACTCATTCTGGTCATCCGAAGTTGCTTTCCACAATGTGTTGACATCAAGCAGATTGACGAAAAAGTCGTTGGTCAATGTTCCCGGACGCTCGGTGAAAACGCCGTGTTTTGAACCATCGTAATTGGTATCGAGAACGCGCATTCCGCCGACCAGAACCGTCATTTCGGGCGCGGTCAGCGTCAACAACTGCGCTTTATCAACCATCATTTCCTCGGTTGATGTGGTGTGATGGCTTTTCTTGTAATTGCGGAAGCCGTCCGCCTGCGGTTCGAGCCAACGGAACGAGGCGACATCGGTTTGCTCCTGCGAAGAGTCGGCGCGTCCCGGCGCAAACGGAACTGTAATGTCGAAGCCTGCATCTTTCGCCGCTTTTTCGATACCCGCGCTTCCGCCGAGAACGATCAGATCGGCAAGCGAAACCGACTTATTTCCCGATTGCGAGTCGCTAAACTCTTTTTGAATGCCTTCGAGAGTGTCCAACACATTTGAAAGCTGTTCGGGATTGTTGACCGCCCAGTATTTTTGCGGCGACAGGCGAATTCGTCCGCCGTTCGCGCCGCCGCGCATATCCGAGCCGCGAAATGTTGATGCCGATGCCCACGCCGTCGAAACCAACTGCGACACGGTCAAACCTGAATCGAGAATTTTTCCTTTTAATGCGGCGATGTCTTCGTCATTTATCAATTCATAATCTATTTCCGGGATCGGGTCTTGCCAGATCAATTCTTCATCCGGCACTTCCGATCCGAGATAACGGACTTTCGGTCCCATATCGCGGTGCGTCAGTTTATACCAAGCCCGTGCAAATGCGTCGGCGAATTCATCAGGGTTTTCTAAGAAACGTCTGGAAACTTTTTCATAATCGGGATCTTCGCGCAAAGCGATGTCGGTTGTCAGCATAAACGGCTGATGAGTTTTTGAAGGATCGTGCGCGTCGGGAATCGTTCCCGCGCCCGCGTCGCCTTTCGGTTTCCACTGATACGCGCCCGCCGGACTCTTGGTCAATTCCCATTCATAGCCGAACAGATGTTCAAAATAATCGTGACTCCATTGCGCCGGTGTTTTCGTCCAAGTTCCCTCGATGCCGCTGGTGATCGTGTCGTTAGAATGACCACTGCCGAAGGAATTTTTCCAGCCCATGCTCAACTCCTCAAGGCTTGCGCCAGCCGGTTCTATACCGATATGTTCTTTCGGATCGGCGGCACCGTGAGTTTTACCGAACGTATGTCCCCCTGCGATCAGCGCGACGGTTTCTTCGTCGTCCATTGCCATCCGTCCGAACGTCTGACGAATAAGACGGGCTGAACCGGTCGGATCAGGATTACCGTTCGGACCTTCCGGGTTCACATAGATCAATCCCATATGATCGGCACCAAGCGGATTTTCAAGTTCTCCGCTCTCGGAGTGACGATCATCACCCATCCATTCACCTTCCGGTCCCCAATAAATATCTTCTTCGGGTTCCCAAACGTCTTCACGTCCACCGCCGAAACCGAATGTTTTAAAGCCCATTGATTCGAGAGCGCAATTGCCCGTCAAAATCATCAAATCTGACCACGAGAGCTTACGTCCGTATTTCTTTTTGACAGGCCAAAGCAGCATCCGTGCTTTGTCAAGGTTGGCATTGTCGGGCCAACTGTTGAGCGGTGCAAAACGCTGTGTTCCGGTCAAACCGCCGCCGCGACCGTCCGCGATGCGGTAAGTTCCCGCACTATGCCACGCCATCCGAATAAACAGCGGACCGTAATGACCGAAATCGGCGGGCCACCATTCCTGCGAATCGGTCATTAACGCAAAAATGTCTTGCTTGACGGCTTGCAAATCGAGAGACTTGAATTCCTCCGCGTAGTTGAAATCCTCGCCCATCGGATTGGATAAAGAAGAATGCTGACGAAGAATTTTCAAATCCAACATATCAGGCCACCAATCTTGGTTAGACCGCCGTGTGCTGGTAGTGAACTTCATCGCTCCGCCTGTGAAAGGGCATCGAGCTGAATCGTTGGTTTCCCAAACTTTATGATTATCAGGATTTGAATCATTAGTGCCGATAGTTTCACGAGTGTCCACAGTTTCACGACTTGATTCGTTAGTTTCTAAAGCTTTATGATTTTCTGTATTATTTGCCATTTTTTTTTTTAGTTGTTCATTGGAACAAATTTGGTTAAATTTCCTATCTCGATCCCGATCTGCCGTCAATTTTTTCATTAACTGCAATCAGGACATAATCCACGCAGAGTCAGTTCGATAGTTTCGGCTTTGAAATTCGAGCGTTCCGCCGCCGCTTCAAGCAGTCCTTCGGGCATCGGCAGTTCCAGATCAACCAACTTTCCGCATTCGTTGCAGATCGCGTGATCGTGATGTTCTAATTTGCGATCATAAAGTTTGGCATCCGTGCCGAACCTGATCTCGCCGATTAAGCCTTCTTTCTTGAGATAATTCAAAGAATTATAAACAGTTGCGAACGAGATGCCCGCCAGATGCTGTCGGGCATCATCAAAGACCTCATTGGCATTCAAATGTCTGTCCGATTCACGAACCGCCCGGAGCACGGCTCGACGCTGTTTCGTCAATCCCAGACTTTCAATATCCTTCATTATCTGCTTCCTAATGTTTATTTGGAATCATTCTAATTCTGATTTTAAAATATGTCAAGCAATTCACAAATACCTGTAGGGCTTTCCTATAAAAAGTTAAATTTCTTTAGTGTTTTGATCAAACTATCAAAGTCGTCGCTGTAATCTTCGAGTTGTGATCGCCGATTGTTGGCTGTCGTTTCGTTTAATACTTTTGTCGCAAGTGTTCTGATTTCGGCTAACATTCGACTGACCCTTTTTTTTGTTCGCAATTTGTCTTCTTTCAACGTCACATCCCGAATATGATTATTCGTTTTTACTCCCCAATGATTTCTTACTGCTTGACATAATTGCTCAAATCCGTCGCTTTGATTTGATAAATAATAGCTTGTTTCCTGACTGGTTTTTCCACTTCTTATTTCGTGTCTTTCCCGATTAACTTTAATGCAGGTTCTGATTCGGCTTGTTTGCCATCGCTCATCTTTGTAAATATCCTCTGCGTCATAAACTTCATAGCACCGCTGTTCAACCCGTTCGTGTCCTTTTTCCAGAGTTTCTATTTTATAAACAGATGACAGATATTTGCTCATCTGTTTGACCTCCCAATACATCTCTTTTTGATTCTCCTTGCGTCCGACCAGATATATTCCTCCTGCCTGAGCTATTGGGGCAAGTGTCTTCGGCTTCAAATGCAAAGCATCAAGAGTAAGTTTCTGCTGTGCTAAACTCTTCTGTTTTAATAACTTCCGCACAACCGAAACTTCCGATTCCTTTGCTCCGTGATAATAATCTTGGGCATATATGCCAAGCGTTTCGTGTTCAACCACTTGCACCACCGCTTTGCCTCTCGTTGCTTCTTGTTCAATGCTTCCACGCAGTTCTTTGCCATCAATGGCAACCCACTTTGCTTGATCTTCGTTTAATCTAATCCCATAATTGTCAAATAACATTTTATCAAACACCTGAACTGATACTTTTTCCAATATAAGCGGCAGTTAAGAACGAGAAACAGCTTTTTCAACCGGTAATTCTAAGACCTTCATCAATTGCTCATATCTTTTTTTCAAATGCCGCTGAATAGCCGATAAATTCCCATCTCGATTTGATAAAATCGCTATCATCACCCCAACTAAAACAACGGCTAGATCGTGTTTCTTTCCCCGATTATCACGTAAATCCAACCCTTTAGTATTTTCTAGTTTTTCAAAAAAAGTCCTATTATAATTTTGACAAGGTGGCATATTTGTTTCATTCCTTTTTCTTAATCTATTAAAGAATGTAACATTTGCTTCCTTGTTTTTATATTTTTATAGGAAAGCCCTAATGGAGTCTAGTGATGTTGCTTCACACCTTTAGGAACATTGCCTTGATAAATCTCACTTTCTTATATAAACAAATTCCTTCTCCCTTTTCCGCCGTCCGTAATTTAGAAGATTAAGGACGCATCGGGATTTCCAAAGCCTTGATGCGCGAACTCAAGGTCGTCGGTTTTGTGTTAAGAATTGCAGCGGCACCGACTTCTCCGTAGATTTTATAGTTTGATTTTTGCAGAGCTTGAATGATATTTTCGCGTTCCAAATCTTTAAGTTCCTGGTAGGTCAAAATACTTTTTTCGCTCGGTGCGATGGATGCTTCCTTTATCATCACATGGTCAATAACCTGTGGAACAGTAAAATTTAAGAGCGAACATTGCGACAGAATAATTGCTCTTTCAACGATATTCTGAAGTTCGCGGATGTTACCGGGATACCAATAACTTTCCAGAGTTTTGATGTTTTCCGCCGTTAATTTCAACGGTTCGCAGTGCATTTTTGATGAAAATTGTTTGAGAAAATGTCTGGTTAGCGGCTCAATATCTTCTTTTCTTTCACGCAGCGGCGGCAGGTGAATCGGAAAAATACTGAGCCGATAAAACAAATCTTGGCGAAAATTCCCGCTTTCCACTTCCTTCCACAAATCTCGGTTGGTTGCCGCAACAACTCGGATATCAACTGTTCGGGTTCTATCTTCGCCGACTCTTTCAAATTGTTTTTCCTGCAAAACACGCAAAAGTTTTCCTTGCATTTGAAGCGGAAGTTCGCCAATTTCGTCCAAAAAAATCGTGCCTTCGTCAGCGAGTTGGAAGCGTCCGAGCCGATCTTTGAATGCTCCGGTAAATGCTCCCTTAATATGTCCGAAAAATTCGCTCTCAAAAAGTTCGTTCGTAATTGCGGCACAATTCACTTTTACAATCGAGTGATTTTTGCGGTTGCTTGATTCGTGAATCGCACGGGCAACGAGTTCTTTGCCCGTCCCGCTTTCGCCGGTAATCAAAATTGTGGCATCAGATTTAGCGACTAATTCTATTTGATTCAATATTTTAGACCAAATCGGACTTTCGCCGATCAAGAATTTATGTTGGTTTGTAGTTTCAATTTCTTCTTTCAGATAATCGTTTTCGTCCTCTAAGTTTTTGCGGAGCAACTCGATTTCTTCAAAAGCACGAGCGTTGGCGATGGCGATTGACGCTTGTTCGGAGCAGAGTTTCAACCAGTCAAAGCTCTTTTTTTTGATATTTTGACGTGAAAAAACTCCGATTACTCCTAAAATATCGTCTTCAAATTTCAATGGATATGAAGCGAATCCGATTATTTTTTCTTGCTTTATCCAGTTTTTATCGGCAATCCAAGTGTTTTCCGTTTTATCTAAATCGCTCAATAATACAGGTTTGCCGGTTTCTGCGGTAATTCCGATTTTACGAACGCCAATCGGGATACGCTGAAACCGTCCGCTTGTCCCAGCCCAAATTTTTTCGCCGTCGTTTGATTTTCCGCTGCTTGCCGTCAGATGTAGGCATCGTGTTTGGTCGCGGCAATCGTTTCGCATTACGCATTTTTCGCAAATATCGCCTTTATCAATCAGCCAAATCCGCACCAATGCCATAGATTCAATATTTGAAACCTGCAAAACAATTGTTTGCAAGGTTTCTTTTAACGGACTTTTCCGCAAAATTAAGCTGTTTATCGAATCAAATGAAATTTTATTATTCATAATCCATACAATAACGATAATTCGTTGGGTGTGCAACGTAATATCGCTATTTCTTGGATAGTCGTTGTCAATAAAAAAGCGTCGAGGCAGCGGTAAAATATTGCAGTTGAAGTAGTTGAGTCTTTTTACTGTCGTGGCACAAGAGATGCACTAATAGCCCGTGAAAGATGAATATTGCTAAAAAATCTAAGCACAAGAAAAAAAACAATGAAGAATAAAATGACAGCAAATAACCGGTGGAAATTTTTATGGATGGGAACTTTGGCGATTGCCTTATTTGGGGGAAGCATTTATGCTCAGACCACAAATAAGAATATGGCGGCGGTCGGGGCTGATGAAAACGGTGTGAGGTACGCCTTTTTGAAAGTTGACGGATTAAACATTGCGTATCGGGAGGCGGGGAATTCTGCGAATCCCAAAATCGTACTGTTGCACGGTTTTCCTGCCGCATCGCATCAATATCGCAACTTAATCCAAACGCTTTCAGACAAATTTCATGTTATCGCTCCTGATTATCCGGGCTTCGGGCTCAGCGATATACCTGATCCGGCGAAGTATGAATATAGCTTTGAGGGAATTTCGTTGATTGTTGAGCATTTCTTAAAGCAAAAAGGATTTGAACACTACGGTCTTTATGCTCAGGATTACGGTGGTCCGGTTGGATTCAGAATCGTCGGACGCAATCCGAAGGCTCTCGACTGGCTGATTGTTCAAAATACCAACGCCTACGAAATCGGCTTTACAGCGGTCTGGGACGGACTTCGCGGAGCATTATGGAAAAATCGGTCGCCCGAAACCGAAAAACCTCTGGAAGGGTTTTTGACAAAAGACGCAATTAAAGGAATCTATCTTTTCGGTGCTAAAAATCCCGAGCTGATAAGTCCTGACAACTGGGAATCGGACTTTGGATTTATGGAAAGACCAAATGCCGTCCGCGTCAATCTCGATCTGTTTTACAACTATCGCAAAAACGTCGAACTATATCCGGTCTGGCAAAAGTTTCTGCGTGATAATCAGCCCAAAACAATTATCTTTTGGGGACAAACCGATATTTTCTTTACACCTGCCGGCGGTGAAGCTTATTTGAAAGATCTTCCGAATGCTGAAATGCACCGGCTTGACGCGGGTCACTTTGCGGTCGAAGATCATCTTGATTACATCGCAACTAATATGAAGCGTTTTTATACAGAAAAAGTTTCAAGCGGAAAGACAATGAAGTCGGCGAAAAAATAGCCTTAGCAAAAAATGCCTTAAGTCTGGCGTAAACAGAATAATAATGATAAAAGCCACGGAGTGATTCGTGGCTTCTCCCTTTAAACAAAGTAGGTTTCGCAGGTATTTGAACTACAAATTACGCGAATGAAAAAATTAATCATGTCTCGGTAATGGCATAACCTTCGGGTAATCGCAGTTAAATATTTGAGACCTTTTTCGGGATGATCGCCAATTTCACGATTAATTTTTACCACTTGCCAATGTTCACTCGCGCCACCCACGAAATCAAACATATTTCTCTTCATATTTCTCCACATAAAATAGTTGGTTAATTGTTTAGGCAGAGTCTTCTGAAAAATAATCTAATCAGTATGACGAAATCTCGTTGCTAATGCAACTAAATCTCGTTGTTCAACGAAAAATAGTTGTTGTTGAGAATTCGATATAAAACTATAAGCATCTTATTTACAATAGTTTAGTTAGTTTTCCGAGTGTGGCACGCGAACTGCACTAATAGAAAGTGTAACGAAAAGTTACGATAAATAATTTGAACAGAGGAAAAAAATATCATGCAAAGAATAACAGCAATCAAACACGAAGAATCAACCGGCAAGGCAAAAGAATTGCTTGACGCAGTAAAAGGTAAAGTTGGTTTTGTGCCGAATATGATGGCGACAATGGCAAATTCACCCGTGGTTTTGGAAGCATATTTGAACTTTAGCGGCACCTTAGGCAAAGGTTTGAATTCAAAATTAAATGAACAAATTGCTTTAACCGTGGCAGAAATTAACGGTTGCGGATATTGTGCGGCAGCTCATTCAACCATCGGCGGAATGGTCGGTCTGGATGAGATTTCGATTCGTACGGCACGACAAGCGAGTTCGAATGATGCCAAAACCGATGCAGCTTTGAAGTTCGCGGGAGCTTTGGTTGTCAATCGCGGTAAAGTTACCGATTCCGACTTCGCAACGGTCAGAGCGGCGGGCTACAGTGATAAAGAAATCTCGGAAATTGTCGCAAATGTGGCGTTGAATGTTTTTACAAACTATTTTAACGAAACGGCGAAAACGGTAGTGGATTTTCCGGCAATCGAATTTCCGCTGGTCAGCAAAGCTGCCAATGCGTGAATCGTTTATCCAAGTAAAACCGGACGCAGATAATTAAATTCTGCGTCCGAAACCAGAGAACAGAACAAGGGAAGGTATAAAACAATGAGTAGATTTAATGGGAAAGTAGCCGTCATTACGGGCGGAAACAGTGGCATTGGTTTGGCAACAGCCAAAGAATTAGCTGCCACCGGAGCAAAAGTTGTTATTGCCGGGCGTGACCAAAAAACTTTGGACGAAGCGGTGCAAAGTATTGGTGAAAATGCGTTTGGCGTAAAAGCTGATGTGATAAGTTCAAACGATTTGGACAATCTTTTTGAGCAAACCAATGCCAAATTCGGTAAAGTTGACATTCTTTTCGTCAACGCCGGAATTGCAAAATTTGCACCGCTTGATTTAAGCGAGGAAAGTTTGTTTAACGAACTGGTCAATATCAATTTCAAAGGTGCGTTTTTCACCACCAAAAAGGCGTTACCGTTTTTGAATGATAATGCTTCAATTATATTTAACACAACAGTTGCAACCAAAGTCGGAATGCAAGGTGCAAGTATTTATGCGGCGACAAAAGCTGCTTTGCGTTCATTGACCAGAATTTTTGCGGCGGAATTGGTCGGGCGAAACATTCGAGTCAATGCCGTCAGTCCCGGACCGATTGAAACGCCGATTTACGGCAAACTCGGATTAACCGAACAACAGGTCGGCGAATTGGCAAGCGGAATCTTATCGCAGGTGCCGATGAAACGATTCGGAACAGCGGAAGAAGTAGCCAAAACAGTGGCGTTTTTAGCTTCTGATGATGCAAGTTTCATCACCGGCGTTGAAATTGACGTTGACGGTGGAATGGGACAACTTTGATTTAATCGGAAACTTAGCCGCTTTGGTTAATTTTAAACGGCTGAGTATTTTACAACGAACAAAAGGGAAGGAAAAAAACAATGAAATTCAGAAAATTATTAACAATTGTAGTATTTACATTCGCATTTTTGCCGGCAGTTTCAAACATCAATGCACAAACCACCAAGAACACTAAAATCACTTATAACACAGTAAAAGTTGAAGGTTTAGATGTTTTTTATCGTGAAGCAGGCGACAAGACCAAACCGACGATTTTGCTGTTGCACGGATTTCCGACTTCGTCGTTTATGTTTCGGGATTTGATTCCGCAACTTGCGGACAAATTTCATCTCGTCGCGCCGGATTATCCGGGTTTCGGGCAAAGTTCGATGCCGAGAGTTACCGAATTTGAATATACTTTCGAGCATTTAACTGAAATTATGGACAAATTTACACAGCAATTGAATTTAACTAAATATAGTCTTTTTGTGCAGGATTACGGCGCACCGATAGGATTTCGCCTTGCAGTCAAACATCCCGAACGAGTGCAAAGTTTGATAATTCAAAACGGCAACGCTTACGAATTCGGTCTATCGGAAAACGCGGCGTTTTTAAAGACTTACGGCGAAAATCCTGATGCCGCAACGACCGAAAAAATACGCGGTTTTCTGAAACTTGAAACGACGAAATTTCAATACACATTCGGCGCACATAATCCGAATCTGATTTCGCCCGACACTTGGACTTACGACCAAATTTTGCTTGACCGGGAAGGCAACGCCGATATTCAACTCGCGCTGTTTGCGGATTATTCGTCGAACGTAAAGCTATATTCCGCGTGGCACGAATATTTTCGTCAAAATCAGCCGCCGACGTTGGTTGTTTGGGGTAAAAACGATCCGTTTTTTACGGTCAAAGGTGTTGAGGAAGGCTTTAAAAAAGACCTGAAAAACATCGAAATTAACTATTTTGACACGGGACATTTTGCGCTTGAAGAAGAAAGTCAGGCGATTGCCACAAATATCCGCGAATTTTTCGCAAAACAGAAAATTAAATGACAAACATTTTTGAATATGAAAGGCGAAACTTCTGTTAAGTCTTTCATATTCAAATATCTATTAAATGAGGAGATAGCTTTTAGAGCTAAAAATAAATGACAACGCAAGTAAAAACAAAAGTAATACATTTTGACGAATTCGGCGGAGCTAATGTCTTAAAACTGGAAGAAATTTCGCTTGCCGAACCTGACGCGGATGAAGTGCGAATCAAAATTCAGGCGGTCAGCCTAAATCGTGCGGACGCAATGTTTCGGGAAAATAAATATCTTATCCAACCGACGATTCCGGCTTCCCGAATCGGGACTGATGCGGCAGGAATTATTGATGGAATCGGCGCAAACGTAAAAGATTTCAAGATTGGCGACCGCGTAATTGCGGGATTGGGTTTTGATGTCAGCAAATACGGAACACACGGCGAAACGGCAATTTTGCCGGCACAATTTGTCATAAAATATCCCGATTTCTTAACTCCCGCAGAAGCCGCTTCGATCAATGCGCCATACATTGCCGCGTGGGGCGCACTCATTGATTACGGGCAAATGAAAAAAGGAGATTTTGTCTTGATAACAGCGGCGAGTAGCAGCATCGGTGTCGCGGCGATTCAGATGGCAAATGCAGTTGGTGCAATTCCGATTGCCGCGACGCGAACGAACTCGAAAAAACAAGGATTGCTCGCTGTCGGCGCGGCGTTTGTCGTAGTTACAAACGAAGAAAATTTAGGTGAAAAGGTTCAGGAAATTACAAATGGAGAGGGTGCGAGATTAATTTTTGATCCGATTGTTGGCGGAATGCTTGAAAATCTTGCCGATGCCGCCGCAAACGGAGGAACAGTTTTTCTCTACGGCGCACTTTCATCGGCTCCGGCAACTATTCCGGTATTTCCGACTGTTATGAAGGAAATTAACTTTCGCGGCTACAATGTTTATCCGATTTACAATTCGCCTGAAAGATTCAAACGCGCTCTTGATTACATTTTTGATGAATTAAAAGCAGGCAAATTAAAAGTCGTGATTGATAAGACTTTTCCGCTTGAGCGATACGCCGATGCACATCGCTATTTGGAATCCAATGAACAAATCGGTCGCATTGTAGTTACAGTCTGAGTCAAATAAGACTCGGCAGATAGTATGGAGAAAATGAAATTATGGAAATCAGTAAAATTTGGCGGTGGTTTGTAAATCCGCCAACTGATGCGCCGACTGCAACTATTTTGCTTCGGTTGATGGCTGGCGGCGTGTTCTTTTGGGAAGGCATTCTTAAATTTGTCTATACAAATCAAGGTATCGGACGATTTACAAAACTTGGCTTACCTTTTCCCGAACTTACAGCAAATTTTATCGGTGTGTTGGAAATCGGCGGCGGATTGCTTTTGATATTTGGATTTTTAACGAGATTTATCTCTTTGATTTTCATAATTGAAATGATTGTCGCAATTTTAACTACGAAAATCGCGGTATTTCTGGGAAATTCGCCGCTTCCGCTTCCGCCATCGCCGCCGCAAACAGGATTTTGGGCTGTTCTGCACGAAATCCGTTCGGATTACGCGCAGCTTTTAACTTGCGCTTTTTTACTGATTGCCGGTTCAGGGAAATTGGCTGTGGATTCACTATTGGCAAAAAGAAAAGAAAGAGTGTAGGCGATCAATAAAAGGCGGCACCGGAAAGCTGATGAAAAAGACTCTATTCAACTTAGTCTTTATCAAAATGCAGGTCGCATCGGAATTTCCAAAGCCTTAATTTTTGAAATCAACGTAGTTGGTTTTGTTTCAAGGATTTCTGCGGCTCCGCCATTTCCATAAATCTTGTAATTTGATTCCTGCAAGGCTTTGATAATGTTTTCACGCTCCAAATTTTTTAAATCCCGGTAAGTTATAATAGACTTTTTGGCGGTAACTTCGAGTGTTTCATTAACTAAAACTTGTTCGATTACTTGCGGAACGGTGAATTTTAGAATCGAGCATTGCGAGAGAATAATCGCTCTTTCGACAATGTTTTGCAGTTCGCGGACATTACCCGGATACCGGTAGCTTTGCAGAGATTTGATGTTTGCCTCCGTTAATTTTAAAGGTTCGCCGTGCATTTTGGCGGAAAATTGCCGGAGAAAATGTTGAGTCAACGGTTCGATGTCTTCCTTGCGTTCACGCAGCGGCGGCAGATGAATTGGGAAAACGCTGAGGCGATAAAATAAATCTTGGCGGAAATTACCATTTTCGACTTCCTTCCATAAATCACGATTAGTCGCCACGACAACGCGGACATCAACCGTTCGGGTTTTGTCTTCGCCGACTCTTTCAAATTGTTTTTCCTGCAAAACGCGGAGCAATTTTCCCTGCATTTGAAGCGGAAGTTCGCCGATTTCGTCCAAGAAAATCGTGCCGCCATCAGCAAACTGGAAGCGTCCGAGACGATCTTTGAATGCTCCGGTGAAAGCACCTTTGATATGTCCGAAAAATTC
>JBBSAX010000009.1:0-50221 GCA_038251885.1 Pyrinomonadales bacterium
ACGTAATATTCCATTTACAATTGATCGTTGCGGAAATTGCGCCGGAGTTTGGCTTGATAAAGATGAATGGGAAACTTTGAAAAGCCGCAATCTTCACGACGAATTGAATAAAGTTTTCACCGATCACTGGCAGGAAGAAGTCCAAAAAGATGAAATGCGGAAAAGATTGAGCAAAATTTACGAAGATAAATTCGGCGCGGAAAATTACTCGAAGATCAAAGATTTCAAGTCGTGGGTTGATTCACACGAGAAACAAGGCGAGATTCTGGCATATTTAAAAGATCCGAATCCTTTGCAGTTCTAGATTTTTGCACCCTTGCTCACGCGCAGGTTTCTGCCTTTGATTTATTACGTTTCCCTATCATTTTTCACTTTCTAAGGCGTGAGCCAATTTGTTTCGAGTTCGCCGTTTTTTTGCCATTTGAAGTAAGAGCGGCGATTTCCTTTAAAGTCTAATTCCAGACAATCAATTGAATCAATCGTCGAAGAAATGACGACAAAATTGGCGCGTCCGATTTCGGACTCTTCTTTGGTCGGTTCTCTCGTTGTCAAATCTTCGGGCAAACCGCTTGTCGGTTTTTTGCTGATTTGCGAAGGTGCTTCACCCGTGTAGCATCTGCGGCTGAAAAATCCGGTGGCGAGCCATTGTTCTTCGGCTAGTTCATCGTCAGTGTGAATCGTCGCCTTTCCATTAATACGAACTTGAAGTTTTTTTTCAACGTGATAGAAAAGCCACGAAACGCGATTGTTTGACTGAATTTCCCTTATCTTCGGTGCGCCGATATGCGTATGAAAAGCAAGTACGGGAGGTTTACGCCAGAACCGGCGCAAAACGACGACGCGCAAATTCGGTGTGCAATTTTCGCCGACCGTCCCGAAAACAGGCGCGTGAAACGGATGCTTGCGATCAAGCGTTCCCATATCTAGATTCTTCCAGATATTCTTTAAAATTTCTCTGTGTGATGTAGGTTTTTCCCAGATGCTTTGCATTTTTTTAGAAAATATTTTGGGACACGGATGAAGCAGATTTTAACGGATTTTTATCACATTTATTTAAAATAATCTGTGAAAATCCGTTTTAATTCGTTAAATCCGTGTCCTATTTCAATTATTTTAATTATTTCAATTTTTTAATTATCGCACTTGCAAAATCTGCTGTCGAAGATGTTCCGCCTAAATCTTTTGTGCGAACTTCACCTTCGGCAAAAACGTCCATTAATGCTTTTTCCATACGATCTGCCGCGTCGGTTTCTTCGATGTGCCGGAGCATCAAAAGCGCAGACATCATAATCGCTGTCGGATTGGCGATTCCTTGTCCGGCGATGTCGGGCGCAGAACCGTGAACGGCTTCAAAAACCGCGCCTTTTTCGCCGATATTTGCTCCGGGCGCGAGTCCTAAACCACCGATAAGTCCGGCGCACAAGTCGGAAACAATATCGCCGTAGAGATTTTCTAAAACCATTACGTCAAATTGTTCGGGGCGCATTACCAATTGCATACAAGCGTTGTCAATGATTTTATCATCGGCTTCGATGTCGGGAAAATCCTTTGCAACATTATAGAAACATTCGAGAAAAAGTCCGTCGGACAATTTCATAATATTCGCCTTGTGCATCGCCGTAACCTTTTTTCGTCCGTTTTTTACAGCGTGTTCAAAAGCGTATTTCGCAATGCGCGTCGAGGCTTTTTCGGTAATGATTTTGATGGATTCGACCACGCCGGGAACGACGACGTGTTCCAAACCCGCGTATAAATCTTCGGTATTTTCGCGCACGATTATCAAATCAAGTTCAGGATTACGGCATTCGACATTCGGCAAAGCCTTGATCGGACGCACGTTTGCATATAAATCAAGAGCCTTTCGCAAACCGACGTTGACCGAAGTAAACCCTTTGCCGATAGGCGTGGCAAGTGGTCCTTTGAGCGCGACTTTATTGCGTTTGATTGATTCGATAGTTTCTTCGGGAATCGTTACGCCGTATTTTTCCAGAGCATACGCGCCGATGATCTGCGTTTCCCATTCGATTTCAACGCCTGTCGCTTCGACTGTTCTAACGGTCGCGGCGACAATTTCAGGTCCGATTCCGTCGCCCGGAATTAATGTAATTGTATGTTTCATATTAAGTTTTAGTAGCAGTTAGTTGTTAATTGTCAATTGTTTTATAATGCAAAATTGTAACAAATTTACAACGAACAACGAATAATAGACAACAGGTAAAAGTTTTTTTAATGAGTTCAAAAGTATTAATAATCGGCGGAGGCGTAATTGGCTTGGCAATCGCGCGTTCGCTTTGTAAAAAAGGTTTTAAGGAAATTACTATTTTAGAGCGCGGAGAAATCGGCAAGGAATCATCTTTTGCCGCTGCCGGAATGCTCGCGCCGCAAGCCGAAACTGACAAAATTGACGATTTTTTCCATCTTTGTAACGAATCGAACTTACTTTATCCGAAATTTGCAGAAGAATTGTTTGACGAAACCGGTGTTGACATCGAACTCGACCAAAGCGGAACGCTTTATCTGGCATTTAACAAAGATGATGTTGAAGAAATTCGTGCGCGATACGAATGGCAAAAATCTGCGGGTCTGCAGGTTGAACATCTAACATCAAGAGAAATAAAACAAGCCGAACCTTTTGTTTCGCCGGATGTTTTGGAAGGTCTGTTTTTTCCGAACGATTGGCAGGTCGAAAACCGTAAACTGCTTGCCGCTTTAATAAAATATGCCGAGTTAAACGACATTAAAATTATCGAAAAATCCGAAGTGAAAAATCTTTTAATCGAAAATGGAATAGCCATCGGAGCGGAAACTTCCGACCATAAATATTCGAGCGAAAACGTAATAATTGCAACGGGCGCGTGGACTTCGCTCATCAAAGCGGGCGAAATTCGGATGCCGAAAGTTAAACCGATTCGCGGACAGATGATGAGTTTCCATACGGCGAAACGTCTTTTCAAAAGAGTTATTTACAGTCCGCGCGGATACATCGTTCCGCGCAAACTCGGCAGAATTATAGCGGGTGCGACGGTTGAAGATGTCGGTTTCGATAAAAGCGTAACAAACGAAGGAATCGAATTTGTCAGACAAAACGCGCTCGAAATTTCGCCGAGTCTGGCAAGTTTGCCGTTAGACGAAAATTGGGCTGGACTTCGACCTTTTGCAGCAAACGGTTTGCCGATTTTAGGAAGTTTTCCACAGTGTGGAAATCTTTTTGTCGCCACGGCGCATTACCGTAACGGAATTTTGCTCGCGCCTTTGACGGCAGAAATTTTCGCAAATAAAATTGCGAAAATTTCCGATTCAAAGTATCTTAAAATGTTTGGTTTTCGGCAGTTTGAAAAAGTTGCGAGTTTAGCGGCAAGCGTTGAAAAAATCAATCAATGAGCCAATTTATTTATGCGTAGTTTTTTATTTTTATCAATAATTTTAATTTTAAGTTTTAATATTCTCGCACAATCAGGACGTGTCGGTCCGAGTCAGCAATTGCCTGTCAGTGAAGAAATTGCGGCAAAAAAAGATTTGACGGCAAAAGAACTTTTTGTCGAAGCCAATACTTTTGCCAAAAACAGATTTGCCGAATATGAAAAGAAAAAACTTCCCTTTAACGACAAACTTTATACAGAAACATTAAAGGAACAAAAACAACTCGCGGTCAAATATGCAAATCTCGTGGCGGCGCGTGAAAATCTATCGGGCGAAGATTTTTATTACCTCGGAATGCTTTATTGGCTGACGGAAAACGGCGAACTTGCAAGCGAAGCATTTACAAAATTCCTCATTTCCGAAAATCCTGAACCGGAAAAATTGCAAACCGCTCGTTCGATTATCGTTGTAGTTTCGGCGCGAAACAAAAATTTTGCCGAAGCTGAAAAAGTTTTGGCAGAATATTTGAAAAACGAACCCGTAAAAATGACCGAACGCGCCAAAATGGAAACCGAATTGATGCAAGGTTATCGGTCGGAAAAACAATTTGAACGCGCCGCACCGCACGCCGAAGAAGCATATCGCGCAACCAAAGCGATTTTTAACGAAATCCCTTCCCGCGTTGATGCAATCAATCGTCTTTTGACGGCGGGAATTTTTGTTTTTGAGGCTCACAGAGATTTCGGGAAGCAAACGGAAGCCGAAAACGCGCTCGAAGATTTACGAAATGAAGCCGTTAAATTTCAGTCAACCAACCTTTATTATTATGCGGTAAACGAGCAAATCAAATACTTGATCGAAACCGGACGGAAGCCGCTTGCTTTGCAATTTTACGATAAATTAATTCGTCAATCACAAACGGAATTCAAGACAAAATCTTTGCAGGAAGATATTTTCAGACGTTTGCTGAAACGCGATGTTCATTACAAAATGCTCGGCGAATCTGCGCCCGAACTCGTTAATATCGGAAATCCGCCGGAACTTCAAACGGAAATTTTAACGAATCTCCGCGGCAAGGTCGTCTTGCTGGATTTTTGGGCAACATGGTGCGGACCGTGCATTGACGCTTTTCCGTCGCTGGTTGAATGGCACGAAACATTCCAAAAAGACGGATTAGAAATTTTGGGCGTGACCAGATTATATGGAAGATCGGGTGGCACAAAGGTTGATGTAGTTGCCGAGATGGAAATTTTGCAAAAATTTAAGAAAGAATATGAACTTCCTTACGATTTCATAGTTGCAAATGGTGACCAAAATCAGCGAATATATGGTGCAACATCAATTCCAACAGCAGTTTTGATTGATCGTAAAGGCATCATTCGATACGTCGAAACCGGCACGAGCGCAAGTCGCGAAGAAGAGATACGTGAGGAAATCATCAAACTATTGGTGGAAAAATAAGTTTTCAGAAAAAGTTTTAACGCGAAAACGCAAAGTTTTTTTATCTGAATATCGGTGCGGTTTTGTAAATTTCTTTTCTTGAATTTATATTAAATCAAATGACTCTGAAAATGGGGCAAAAGTTCGCTAACTCGAAAAATAAAACGCAGAATTTTTATGACCGCATCGCCGATGTTCACGACCTGATGATGAAAATCAACGGTTATCGGGATTCGGTCGCAAAATATCTGCGGTCGCTTGATCTAAAGATCGATTCCGAATCGCTCATGTTGGATGCCGGAAGCGGCACGGGCATTGTCACTAAAGGCTTTTACAAAGCCGGATTTCATCCCAAAAAAACAATCGCTCTCGATCTTTCCTTAAACTCTCTCAAAGTTTCGCGCGAACAATTTGAAAAAGATAAATTCACAAAGGAAACCAATATTTCTGCGGTTCAGGGAAATATTTTGAATCTGCCGTTTGCCGATGAAACATTTGATCTTATTTTGACGTGCGGTGTTTTAGAATATGTTCCGGTCGAAGAAGGTTTGCAAGAATTTGCCCGTGTGATGAAAAAGGGCGCGAAATTGATTTTAATTCCGATTAAACCGTCTTTTGTCGGTGCGGTTTTAGAGCTTCTCTATAACTTCAAACTTCATCCGATTGAAGAAGTCAAAACAATTGCCGAAAAATATTTCGAGATCGAAGGCGATCATCAATTTTCTATCACCGAACCGATCGGTTGGTCGAAAATGTTGTTTTTGCTGCAAAAGAAATGAACCGATTAGACAGACCTAAATTGGCTGAATTATCTTATAATTTAGCGGTTCAAACTCTTCCTTGAATGATTAAATTTTTCAATGGAAAAAAATCAAAAACCTTTGATAATCGCGCATCGGGGCGCATCCGCGCTTGCACCGGAAAATACTTTTGCCGCATTTCAAAAAGCGATTGAAGACGGCGCAGACGGCATCGAATTAGATGTCAGGCTCTCAAAAGATGGCGTTCCGGTCGTATTTCACGACTCGACACTAAACCGCCTTGCACAGAGAGAAGGCAAAGTCATTAAACATTCTTTCACCGAACTGCAAAAATTTGACGTTGGTTCGTGGTTTAATCAAAAAAACCCGACGCTTGCTGATTCTAAGTTTTCTGAGGAAAAAATCCCTGCTTTTGCCGATTTACTTGAATTTTTGAAGAATTATAAAGGCTTGATATATGTTGAATTGAAATGCAAACAAGAAGAAATTTCGCAACTCGTCGAAGCCGTTTGCAAAATTATTAAAGAAACGAATCTTCTTCCTCAAATCGTCCTGAAAAGTTTTAAACTCCGAGCGATTGCACTGGCAAAAGTCGTTTTGCCGGAAATTTATACAGCATCGCTTTTTGCGCCGAAAATCTTGAATGTGCTTAATAAAAAACGACATCTTCTGAAGAAAGCCGAAGATTGTCTGGCGGATGAAATTTCACTTCATTATTCGCTTGCCACCAAGAAACTCATTAGAAAAGCCACAAATCAAGGATTACTGACAACAATTTGGACAGCCGATAACCCGCGTTGGGTGCAACGCGCTTTAAATCTCAATATTAATGCGATTATTACAAACAATCCGGCGCGTCTTTTAGCCGAACGCGAAATCATTTTGCACGGGAACTCTATTTTTAGTTAATTTTCTGTTGAGTAAAACCAACGGTAGTGAGTCAAATTTTCTGAAAAGACAACTATTAATAAAACTATTAGTAGTGAAGGTTTTCGTTACAAAATAACGAGGTTTTAACCTAAACTTACTCAATATCGTTCGTTATACCGATTGATTGCTTAACAATTTTCCAAGCACTCACTCTTGCCACAATCGCCTATAATGCTTAAACTCTGTTTGAAATAATAATCAACTTTTTTACAACTTTATTTGGAGAGACAATGAAATTTTACAGCGATATATTAGGACTTATCGGCAATACGCCGCTCGTCAAAATCAATAAATTAACCGCGCAACAAGGAATTAAAGCACAGGTTTTCGCCAAGATGGAAAGCCTCAATCCGGGTTATTCGGTCAAGGATAGAATCGGTGTTTCGATGATCGAACACGCCGAGAGATCGGGCGAACTAAAGCCGGGCGGAACGATTATCGAAGCGACTTCGGGAAATACGGGAATCGGTCTGGCAATTGCCGCCGCAGTCAAAGGATATAAAACTATTTTTGTTTTGACGGAAAAAGCTTCGACCGAAAAATTGCGTTATTTGAAGGGTTTGGGTTCGGATATCGTCGTCTGTCCGGCGGCGGCAAAACACGGAACACCCGATCATTATGTTGAAACCGCGCGGCGCATTGCATCCGAAACGCCGAATTCTTTTTATCCCGATCAATATAATCATCCGGCAAATCCGGGAGCGCATTATCGTTCTACCGGACCCGAAATCTGGAATGACACGGACGGAAAGGTTACGCATTTTGTTGCCGGTGTCGGTACGGGCGGAACGATCAGCGGAACGGGGCGATATTTGAAGGAAAAAAACCCGAAAATTCAAATCATCGGTGCAGACCCCTTCGGTTCGATCTTTAAAACTTATAAAGAAACCGGACAAGTTCCCGAAGCCACGCCGTATTTAGTTGAAGGTGTCGGACAGAGTTTGCCGGTCGGCAATGCCGATATGAAAACGATTGACACCATTATTAATATTACAGACCGCGATTCTTTTGAAACGGCGCGTCAACTTTCCCGCGTCGAGGGAATTTTTGCAGGTGGTTCGACCGGAACAAATGTCGCCGCCGCGCTGAAAGTTGCAAAAGAACTGGACGAAACCGGTCTAGTTGTTGTTATAATCTGTGACACGGGCGAGCATTATCTTTCAAAATTTTACTCGGATGAGTGGATGAAAGAAAAACTTCTGCTCGAACCGCAGAAAATTACGGCAGGTTTGATTTCCGAAACAAAAAATTCGAGTTCTCCGCAATCGCTTATTTTTGTTGCCCCCGATGAGATTTTGAGCGACGCTTTTGCCAAAATGAATGAACACGGCGTAACGCAAATTCCCGTTTTAGAAGAAAACAGATCAGTCGGTTCGCTCAAAGAAAGCCGGATTTTGGCAAAACTTCTCGAAAACCGCGATCTTTTAAATGCTAAAGTAAGTGAAGTTATGGATGAAAGTTTTCCGGTATTGGACGTAGATGCAAACTTTGAAGTTGTTAAAGAGCATTTGCACAAATCACCGGCGATTTTAATTGAAGATTTCAAACGGATTACGGGTATTATTACAAGAGCCGACGTGATTGATCTTCCGCGATGATAAATTTGGATTTTAAATACTTGACAAAGCGTTTAGAATATAAAATTAAAAGTGATGACAAATGGACAAAACAATCCTAACGATATGCCTGATGAAGATTGGGCAATGTCCGAACCTGAGATTCCGGTAAAAAAAGAAATTCAGGCAAAGCCGATTGATGAACAGGCGGCAAGTTTATACGCGCCGCCCGAAACCGGCGATTTGGCAGAATGGGACATTGGTGTAGAAGATGTCAGTGCGCCCGAAGAGCCTACGCCGCCGCCGCCGCAAGAATTTACCGAACCGACGGCTTTTACGCCGCCGCCGCAGTCTTTTGAAGTTTTAAAGCCGGTCACACCGCCAAAATCGAAAGGCGATGATTGGGAAATGGATAAGGCAAATTCTAAAAATGACGGTTGGAAAATGCCCGAACCGACTTTTCGCGCCACTGAAGGGGAGATTTTGACGAAAATTCGTAAATCTTCGCCAAAGTCAAACCCTGCGGAATCCGTAGAATCTGATCAAACTCAAGAAAATTTACCGGACATTTATGCTCCGCCTGATACCGAAGAATCAGTTGAATCTATTACGGAAGATTTTGATTTACCCGATACGCAAGAACAAATCTCTGAGGAAGTTAGTTTCAGTAATTCGATTCCGGCTGAAAATAATATTCCCCAACAAATGCCGGATCAATCCGAAACTCCGGCAAAAAGCAAAAAATGGTCTTTCTTAATTTGGATACTTCTTTTGGGTGGTCTGCTTGTTATTGTCTTATTAGCTGTCGGTGCCGGTTTATATTTTTACAGCGCAAAACAGTAAAGAATTTAATCAAGTAGAAATATTTGAATTGTAAGATTTTAAGTTTTTTAGAGAAAAAATTATCGTGTAAAATTTAAGGAAAAGGGTATGAAGACCGACTTGGTATTATCTTCAAACTTCCCTTTTCTTTTTTTCTTAAAATGCCGACTGCCAGATTAAAATTTAATGAACAGGAACTTGCGTTAAATAAGAATGTAACGACGTTAGGACGCGCTACGGATAACGATGTTTCTTTTTCCGAAGACTCGAATATTTCGCGCTATCACGCGGAAATTGAAGATCGGTTCGATGATTTCTGGTTGATTGATTTGCGAAGCAGCAACGGCACGACCGTCAATGGAAACAGTTTAACGGGCGAAGTTCTTTTGAAGGAAGGCGATCAAATTTTGCTCGGCGGTTCGAGTGAACTTCTATTTACGTTTAAGGAAAATGAAGCGGAAGAGAAAGAATCGGACGATGAAGCCGAAACACCTGCCGCCGATGTTGACACGCCCGAAGCGGTTGTTGCGGCGGATTCTACTGCCCAAGCCAAAGCCGCCGATGAAGCCGGAAAATCTTCTAAACTACCTTTATTATTCGGACTCGCCGGTTTGACTTTCGGTCTGGCAATTGTAGTTGTAGTCGGTGCGGTTTTGTTCTCATCGCAAGGCGGATCCGGAACTACTTCGGCAAGTGCGTGCGAAGCTAAAGCAGTTATCACAAGTCCTGAAACCGGCGACACGATTGCAAAAACGGTTGATGTTGAAATCGAAACCGAAAATGACGATTGCGTTGTCAGTGCAGTATTTAATATTGACGGGAAAGAGTTTGCCAAAGCAGAAGAAAAACCATTCAAAGTCCAAATTGATCCGGCAAAATTTGCCGATAAGTCCGACGGATTCGAGCATAATCTTTCGGTTGTCTTATTTGATGAAGAAGGAAATCAAATCATTCAACCGGGCAAAGTTGCACTTGTTTTTGAAACACAGGAAATCGAATCGCCCGAACCGGACGAAACGCCGGACGATGGAAATATCGCACAACAAAATCCGACTCCGACTCCGAAAACGGGAGGTGGAAAAGATGTTTCCGCGATTGACACGAAAACAATGTCGGAAAATACTCTCAAACAATTTTCAACCGGCGCAACTTATAAATTTGATCCAGAATTCCTAAAAGAAGTTCAAAAGAAAACTTCCGAATACGCATCGGAAGGATATTTTGCAAAGGCTTCCGCTTATAAAGACGTAATTAATGAAGCATTTATAAAAGAACAAAATCTCGACCCGGCACTCGGTTATATTCTGGCAATGAGCCGCACACAATTTAAATTGCAAGCAGATGCGGCGGGCGAAGGTTTGTGGCGAATGCCGAACGATTTTGTTCAGACAAATAATTACAACGCATCTTGCGGCGACAATAAATCTTTGTCCGACCCATCGCAAATCTGCGCGGCAAAAGCGTCTTCGCTTTATCTGAAAGGGTTGGTCATCGGCGTATTTGACGGTGATATAATTTACAGCGTGGCGGCTTTTGGAAAAACGCAGCAAGCGGCGATTACTTGGAAATCAACGCTTCCGGCAGACCGCACGGATTTTTGGAATGCGATAAAAACGCCGCGCGAGCGTGAACAGGTAGTTCGCTTTTTCGCGGCGGCGGTCGTAGCGCAAAATCCGCAGAAATTCGGTTTGAAAAATGATCGTCCGATTTCGGAACTTTATGGTTTTATTTTGCAGAAATAAGTTGAAATGATAGAAGTTATTTTAACATATCCGACTCCCGAAGGATCGCAGGAAATTGCGATTGAAAATGAAAGAACGTCTTTTGGACGCGGCAGCGATGCCGCTTATAATTTTGGCGACGATTCGCTTTCGCGCCTTCACGCAACCGTTTATCGTGACGGCGACAGAGTTTGGATCGTTGATGAAAATTCGACCAACGGAACCTCCGTCAACGGCGAAAAAGTTTCTCCGAGCGGAACGCCTTTGCGAAACGGCGATTCGATAAAAATCGGAAATAATACGACGCTCAATGTCAGAATTTCCGCCGCGAAAAGTTCGGTTTCAAGCGAAAAACCTTCCGCTCAAAAAAGTGCGAATCCGATTGCCGTTTCATCAACGGGTGAATCGGCAAATTATATTCTGCCGATTGCCGTAATTGCTTTTGCGGTTCTTATCATCGGAGTTACGGGCGTTTTTATCGGAATAAATGTTCTCGGAAGCAATCAACCGCAAATCACGAAAAAAACCGTTGATTATGAAGATGAAGATGAACCGACCGACGATGAAGATAAAAAATCAGACGACAAATCGCCGACTCCGAAACCGACGGGAAAGTCTGTCATACCCGATAATTCCGGCGGCGGCACGACAAACACGGATTTCACCGATCCGATTGAAACGAAAAAAGATACGACAGTTGTAAATCTGCCGAGCGGTAAGACCTATATGCAGATGAGCGACAGCGAAAAACGGCAGTATGTCGAGGTAAAAACACAAAAAGTGGCGCGAATGATCGGCAACAAAAGCGGCGGCGCAATTCCGCCGGAAGCGATCACGACCATCAAAATTTCGGTTGACGGATATGCTACGAGAGTAAAAGCGAAAACGAGAACAACATGCGGTTTCGGCGATAATCTTCAATCAACTTACGAAAGAGCAAGCAAAAATGCGCCATTTATTATCAGAGATTTTTACGGGCAGGGCGTTGATCCGCAAATCGGACTTTATCTTGCAATGATCGAATCTGAACATTGTCCGTGCCTAGAAAGCCGGACGCACGCGCTCGGTCTTTTTCAATTTCTCGCTTCGACCGCGCCGGATTTCGGTTTAGCTGCGGGCGACCGTTGCAATATGGAACTTTCATCAAAAGCGGCAGCGAAATATATGAAAACTTTATCGGGCAGATTCGGCACGGGACCTTTGAGTATGCCGCTCGCCATCGGCAGTTATAACAGCGGTCAGGGCGCGTTGAGTAAAAACTTGGAAACTGCGCTGAAAGCGGAAGGAAATCAGGAAAGAAGTTTTTGGACGTTAGTTGCGAATGCCGAAAAACTTTCTAACCAATTTCAGGTGGAAAATATCAAATACGTGCCGAAGTTTTTTGCAGCGGCGATCATTGGTGAAAACCCGCAGGATTTCAGTTTGAATCTGCAACCGCTTTCGACTTATACGAATTAAGTAATTTTATGACGGAATTCTGGCTCGAACTTAAAGATGAAAACGGTGAACCCGAACGAATTCAGGTTAAAGGGGAAAAGTTTATCATCGGCAGACATTCGGAAAGCGATTTGAGCATTCCGAATTCGGTTATTTCGCGCCAACACATCAGCATTGACAGATTCGGTGAAGTTTTTGTCGTTTCCGATTCCGGTTCGAGCTATGGAACAACGCTAAACGGCGCGGAATTAAGCGAGCCGGTCGGCTTGAAAAACGGCGATACGCTTATCTTGGGCGGTGAAATCGAAATAAAGGTCGAAATAATTTCTGATCGTGAAGAAGAGGCAAAAGAAGATTCGGCGGCGGGTTCGGCAAATGTCAGCGCACCGACAACTTCGGCAGCATCCGGCGGAAGTTCGATTCCAACCAGTTTTTTTATCATTGCACCGATTTTCGCATTGCTTATTTTGCTTTGCGGCGGCGGCGGTTTGTTTATCGCTTTTAGCGGAAAAAGCGGAAATGATCGCGTAAAAAACGATGATTATAAAGTTTCATCACCGAGAGATGACGAGGAGGAAGATGAAGATTCGAAAAAAAAAGAAGATACAAAAAAGGACACGCCGAAACCCGATTCTTCGACTACGCCGGAAAGTTCTCCGGGAAATAACACTCCGACAACCGGAACGCCGCAAAACATAGAACTCCCGCCGACACCGAAAATTACGGCTGAAGCCGGAAACGTCGAACAAATTTCCGCATCGTTTATGCGCCGCATCGTCAAAAACGATCAAACCGCTTTCCTGAATAGCAAACAAGTTGCAGTTCTCACACCGAAAGTCAATCAATTTAAATCTTCGTCCACGCTGGCAGCAAATATAAAAGACGCAAAAACGAATTCGGCACAAATTACGACTCTGGCAAGTCAGACAAATCTGACACCGCAATTTCTAGCGACTGCCGCTTTAGCAAAGCTCGGAAATCAACGCGGCAACGTCATTGATACGGCAAAATCTATGGTTGAAGTTTTGGATAAACTCAATCGAAGTATCGGTGTCGAAAGTGCCGATGAAGCCTTATTGGTCATCGCCGCTTACGATCAAGGTGTGGCGGATAAATATTTACAGCTTAGAAATCAAGCCGAAGCCTTGAGCAAAAACTCACAAGGCGTAACTGCCCGCCAAGTCCGCACGATCTGGTTTTTGAAAGATCAAGGAAAACTGACCGATGCCGAGTTTGAGTTTGCCCTGCGATTTCTGGCAATTGGAACAATTACGCAAAAGCCTTCGGATTTTAGCGTCAATGCCGAAGCACTAAATTTCTAAAATAATTTCTCATAAAACAGAGAAATTTGTTTTTTTATAATTTTTTGACCTTTTTTGAGTAAAAAAAACGTATTTATAAAGTAAGAAGGTAAAAGCAAACAAGCAATGAAAGAATCCGCTGAAGAAGAATGGGTTACGGGACAAATAACGCTGGCTATTGACGGAAGTCCGCTTGATCTGAAGATGACCGTTCCGGCAAATCCCGTTAAACCGCAGAGAATGCTGCCGATTTTCCAACAGATGACAAATTCCTTTGTCGAAATAGGAGTCAGTTCGGTTGAAGCCGTCGGCGAAGAGATTTCCTGTAAAAAAGGCTGTGGCGCGTGTTGCAGTCAACCCGTTCCGGTTGCGGAAATCGAAGCATATCAAATTACCGAATTGGTTGAAAATCTGCCTGAACCGCGCCGCAGTGAAGTAAAAGAACGGTTCGATAAAGCATTCGCCCATTTTGCAGAAATCGGCTGGTTTGAAAGATTGTCGGAATGCGCCGCGCAGACACACAAAGAGCAGGAAAAAGTAGTTTTGGAATATTTTTACGAAGGTGTTTCTTGTCCTTTTTTAATAGATCAATCGTGTTCGATCCATCAGGACAGACCGCTTGCTTGCCGCGAATATCTCGTAACTTCTCCGGCGGAAAATTGTTCAAATCCATCGGCGAAAACGGTGAAGTTAATAAGAATTCCGGTCAAGCCTTCAAAGACTTTAATGAAAGTCGGACAAACGCGGCAAATTACCGGCGTAAACTTTATACCTTTGGTGATGTCACTCAAATGGGCTGAAATGAATGAAGAAAATTTTGAGGAAAAAACCGGTGAACAGTGGATGGCAGATTTTTTCCAGAATTTAACGAAAAGCGAAATTCCGAAGGAAGCAAAAGTTTAATAAAACAAAGTTCGGTCAAAGTTTGTAATAAATATTTTAGGCGTAGAGTTGATTAGATAAATGTTCTGCTATTTACTAATTACGATTTTAGATTTACTATTTACCTCTACAAATTATGAGCAAATACAGAAAAATTGTCTGGAATGAAGGGATGCTTCTGACTCCGCATCATTTCCAGCAATGGGATAACTATTACGAAGAACTTCTGAACACGCGACTTCGTTCAATGATGCCGTTTGAATACGGCGTATTGGACTTGCAGGTCAACCGCGAAGCTGTTGCTAACGGAAACTTCCAAATCACGAATTGCCGCGCTGTTTTACCGGACGGCTGGATGGTTAATGTGCCTGACGCTGAAGCCGTTCCCGATCTGCGCCCGGTCGGTGAACATTTTCATCCGGAACAGGAAAGGCTCGGCGTTCATCTGGCGATTCCGGCAAAGAAAATGGGCGAGGCAAATTATCAGGCAAATGGTGCGAAAGCCAATGCAAATCTGCGTTTTCTGCAGGAAGGTACGATGGTCAAAGACGAAACGAGCGGCACGAATGAGCAGCCGCTTGCCTTTGCTAAAAGTAATTTCCGCATAATCTTTGACGATGAATTGCGCGATGGTTTTACATCTTTGAAAATTGCCGAACTCGAACGGACACCGACCGGACAATTGCAGATTTCGGAAGAATATATTCCACCGATCTTAACGGTTTCGGCTTCGACGTGGCTTGTCAATATGCTTCGCCAATTGGTTGAAATTTTAATTACGAAAAGCGGAAGCTTGGGCGAACAAAGACGGCAGAGAAACGCTTCGTTAGCTGATTTTACGACTTCGGAAGTCGCAATTTTTTGGCTGCTTCACACGATCAATAATTCGATTCCGCCGATGGCACATTATTTTCGTTCGCCGCTCTTACATCCCGAACCGCTTTATCTGGAAATGGCGCGACTCGTCGGGCAACTGATGACTTTTTCGGTCGAACATCATCCGAAAGACATTGTTAAATATGACCACGACGATCTTTACGAAACATTTAACAATCTTTCGGCAATGCTTAAAGATTTGCTTGAAACGGTTATTCCGAGCCGTTGCGTTCCGATTCCGCTTGAAAAAACACGCGAAACGCTTTATGTCGGGCGCGTTGATGACGAAAGACTCTTGAAAGAAGCCGGATTTTATCTGGCGGTTAGTTCGCCGATGCCGGAATCGAAACTTATCGAAGGAGTTCCGCGCGTCGTCAAGATCGCTTCGCGCGACGTAATTGATTCGGTCATCGGTTCGGCACTTCCGGGCGTTGTTTTAACGCACGCAAATCCGCCGCCGGCACCGATTCCGGCGCGTGTCGGATTCAGATATTTTATGCTCGACTCCATCGGACCATACTGGAATGGAATAAAAGGTTCAAAAGTTATCGCCGTTTATGTGCCGGATGAAATACCGGATGAAAAACTAGAAATGTATGCGGTTAAGCCATAGATCAGTTTAAGGATAAAGGTTTCAATTTAGTAACTAACAACTTATAAACCTTGAACTTGGAACTTAAAGAATTATGAGTGATGAAAGAACAGCTAAAAACGATTTAATAGCATTTGCCGGTCCGGTTTTCGATTTAATTTTGCGTTTGAAATCCGGAATTGTTGCCCCGTCAAACGAATTGCGTCCGCAGATCGCCAAGATGTTGACCGAGTTTGAAAAACGCGCCGAGCGTTATCGTTTTAATCATAAAATCATTCAAGTTTCAAAATTTGCACTTGCGTCGTTTGTTGATGAAACGGTTTTGACAAATAACTTCCCGTTGCGTGATGAGTGGGAAAAATATCCGCTACAGCTCGAATATTTCGGTGAACAACTCGCAGGGAATAAGTTTTTCGATAAACTCAAAGCGATGCTCAAACAGATCAATGCCACAGCGGATGCAATCGAGGTTTATTATGTTTGTATGCTTTTAGGTTTCAAAGGCAGATACGGAGTTTATGAGCAAGAAAAACTTTTGGCAATTATGCAAAAAACGGCGAATGAACTCGTTAAGATCGGAAAAATCAAACCTGTTGATCTTTCACCGAACTGGCTTGCTAACGATCAGCCAAAGCCGATCGAGAAAAAAGGAATGCCGATTTGGGCAAAAATCAGCGCGATCAGCGGTCTAGGTCTTGCAGTTATTATTTATTTGGTAATGTTTTTGCTATCGTCAAAATTCGTAGATGATGCGATTCAAAAATTACTACTTGGCAGTTAAACATTTGCCAAATAAAATTAGTGTCGTCAAATTTCGCGGCGGATGTGATCAAAAAACTTGTAGTTTCAGCGTCTTTTTTCGCCAAATAAATAATTTATATTAGTTGCAAAAATTTGTGTATAATAGATAGTTCAACTTAAAAAATTAACTTTTAAAAAAGAATATCCATAATAACTATGAATACATGGCAGTTTTCACAACTTAGCTGGGCATTGGGAATCGGAGGTTTAATGACGTTCTACGGACTCGTCAATATGGCGGTTTGGATTCTCGGAACACAACTCGGTTATCCGGTAGAATATCGAGTTGTTGTCATCGCGTTTATTTTATTGACAATGCCTTTTGCTCTGATTATCGCATTTGTCGCGTCGCGTCGCTCTAAGAAAAAAGAAGCCGCTGCCGCCGCCGAAGCCGAAGCTAAAGATGAAAAAGCCGATGAGAAAACAGGTGAGGATTCTCAGCAAAAACTCTCGAAACCGACCGGAAATTATGATGATATAGACAAAAGCGCAGAAGAAGTAGTTCAATTCCTAAGAAGTTCAAACCTTGGTGACATAAGCAATGATGCCGTTTACTCTCTGCCGTGGTATCTCGTTTTAGGAACACCGAAAAGCGGAAAATCTTCTCTTATTATCGGCTCGAAATTAAATTTTCAAACTCTCCCCAGCCAACGGGAGTCAGAGCAAAAATTCGTTCGCCCGACGCGAGCTATTGACTGGCGCGTAACCAGCGACGCGGTTTTTGTGGACACTGCCGGACGTTATCAAACCGAAGGCGTAGATCAGGACGAATGGGCTGGACTTCTTGAAACGATCAAGAAACAGCGAACAAAACGTCCGCTCGACGGTTGTTTGCTGGTGATTAATACCGAACAGATTTTAGAGGCAAGAGAATCTGAAATCGAACAAATGGCAAAGGTTTTGCGAACAAGACTCGATGAAGCCATTGAACGCACAAAAATTCGTTTTCCGGTTTATATGGTTTTCACCAACGCCGATTCAATCGAAGGTTTCAGCGATTCATTTTCGACTTCAAAACAAGAAGGCAAAAATCTTGTTTGGGGTTCGACGATTCCACTTGATAAAAGCGACAACGCGCAAGCACTTTTCGACAGCGAATACGGGCTTTTGCAAGATGCCGTAATGAAACGCCGTCTGATGCGTTTGAGTGCGCCTTTTACACCTGTTCGGCAATTACGGATTTTTAATTTTCCGCTTCATTTCGGTTCGGCACGGCGTAAGATCGGCGCGTTTGTTTCAACTCTGTTTCGTCCGAATCCGTTTAGCGAAAGCCCGTTTTTGCGCGGATTTTATTTTACGGCAACGCCGAGTGCGCGAACTAACGCTCGCGGCGGACAAGCGGCACAAACAGTCGGAGATACACATTTTACAGAAAGATTTTTCCGCGATGTTCTGCTTCGTGATAAAGACTTAGTAGCAACTTTCCAACAGCAAAAACAACGCGCTCCGATTTTCGGCTGGATTTTAACCGTTCTCGGAACACTTTTCACACTTTTAGTGCTGATCTTAGCCGGTGTTTCGCTGTATAACAATAAACAATTAGTGGATAACGCAGCCGACAGAGGCGGAGCGGTTTTGAAAATTGTTCAGGAAGATAAAGGCAAAAATCCGCTCGATAAAACGCCGCAAGCCGCTCAGAACGAAATTGATGCGACCTACGCCCTTTACGATAGTTTATCTCAACTTGATGAATACGACCGCAAAAGTCCGCCGCTGTATATGCGTTTAGGATTTTATTCCGGCAACCGGATTTTTAAGGAAAATCTTCTGCCGATTTATTTCAATGTTGTCGAACAGAGATTTAAAGTTCCGACAATCAGGCGTGTCGAGGAAGATCTGCAAAAATTTGCCAAGAGCAATCCTGTTTCAAATCCGAAAAATATTACTGATAAGGAAACGGAAGAACTTAACAAAAATTATGATTTGCTGAAGGCTTATCTGATGCTTTCCGAACAATATAAAGACAAAGCAAATCCGACACAAATTTCCAACGCACTAAAAGATTATTGGTTTAGTTCATCGAAACTTCCAAAAGGCTTGGAAGATAAAGCCGAAAAACAACTGACCTTCTGGGCATCTCAAGTTACCCGCGAAGGATTTCCACGCATCAGCGTCAATGAAGATTTAGTAACTCAAGCTCGTGCAAAACTTAAATCATTTCCCGCACCTAACCGCTTTTACAAGCAAAAGGTGACGGAAATAACCGAAAAACTCGATAAAGAAATCGGAAAAATGACTGTTCAGGATATTCTGAATCGCAACAGCGCGGATTCGGTCTATCTCGAAGGAAGTTATACCGTTCCGAGCGCGTTCACGATTGAAGGCTATAAAATGCTGAAAAAAGAATTATCCGAATCGGGCGATAAATTGAGTGAACCGGATTGGGTAATGGGTGAAACGAGCAAAGATGCGACATCGCAAACTGCCGATGTTAAAAAGGTCGAAGAACTTTATTTTGCCGAATATGCCACGCGTTGGATCGAATTAGTCAAAGACACAAAGGTCAAAACGTATTCAAAAGATAAACCCGATTTTGCAAAGGAATCATTAAATTCACTTTCATCACCGAATTCACCTCTGAAGGTTTTGGCAAAAGAAATTGCCCGCAATACTAATTTTTCGGGCAAGCCGGTTGCTGCCGGTTGGATAGATTGGATAAAGGGTTTATTCCAAACCAAAGAAGATATAAGCACGGGCGGAAACACGGAAGTCGAACGTCAATTTCTGCCGCTCTTTACATTCGTCGGTTCTGATGATGATAAAGCCAAACCGCCGATTGAAAGTTATGAAAGCACCCTGGCAAAAGTCGCTACAAAATTTGACGGATTTAATACGACTAAAATCAATCAGGTTTCACAGGAATTAGCTAAAGATGATGATAAAAGTTTCGGCGAACTTAAAGATTCCAGCGACAAAATCAAAGGAATGCTCAAAGGCTTTGATACCAATGCCGGACAAACACTTGCCATACTTTTCCAACAACCGATTGATAATCTGAAGGAATTATTAGGAGCCAGCGGAAGACAACAGATCGAGAAAAACTGGAAAGAAAAAATACTTGCCGAGTCCGGTGAAATCGAGAAAAGTTATCCATTTGCCAATGGCGGAAGTGATATTGACTTGAAGAAACTTTCCGATTTTCTGAATCCGAAGAGCGGAACGCTATCCACATTCTACAAATCGAGTCTGGCACAGTATTTTGACGAAACCAATGACGGAGTCAAACCGAAAGAAGATAGTCAGGTTAAATTTACCGATGAGTTTGTCGTTTATCTGAATAATGTGTTGCGCCTGCAAAAGGCTCTCTATGGCAATGACGGAACAACGCCGAAATTCGATTACGAATTTACTTTGGGACAAGTTAAAGACGCAATTGTCGAAGTAACAATTGACGGACAAAAAGTAACGTCAGAAGGGACAGGTTCGAATAAATTGAGCTTCCCGGCAAGTTCGGGCGAAACGGGCGTATTTGTAAATTTTGCTTCGACATCGGGAACGACTACAACATCGAGTCCGCCGCCGCCGCCGCCGCCGCCGTCCAACACTAATACAAATACAGCCGCTGCTCCGTCCGCTAATAGTTCAACCACGAGCAGTTCAAACGAACCACTCAAATTCCCGGGAGCTTGGGGCTTATTTAAGTTCTTTGATGCCGGAAGTCCGCAAAAACAAGAGAGTGGTGAATATAACTTGACATATAATTTCACCGGCAAATCTGTAACGGCAAAAGTTAAACCGACCGGCGGTGATCTTTTTGACCGGAAAATATTTACAGCAATGCGTGCGCCGGAAAATATTTTCAAGTAATTTTCAGCGCGTAAAATTTGAAATCTTAAATACCGCTGTTTTATTAGAAGCATTTTTATTCCGGCTTTTAACAAAACGGCAAGCATAAAGGAAAATCATATATGAATGAAGCAAAAACACAGCGTGTAAGTGAAGCCAAAATAATGCTTGATGCGGGAAATCTGACGGGAGCGATGGAACACGCTCTTAATGCCGTAAAATCAACTCCGACCGATACAACCGCACGAACTTTTCTTTTTGAGCTCTCGTGTTTTGCGGGCAACTGGGATCGCGCCGAAAAACAACTTGAAGTCATTGGTCACCAAGACGTAAATGCAATGATCGGCGCACAGATTTATAAACAAAACATTAGTGCCGAACGCGACCGTCTGCGTCATTTTGAAGACGGAATGTTGCCGGAATGTTTATTGACTCCGCCGAAATATGTTGATCAACTGTTGCTTGTCAGCAATCATATTCGGGAAGGCAGATTAGCCGAAGCACGTCAGATTTTAGATGAAGTAGAAACAGAACGTCCGGCTTTTTCCGGTAAAATAAACGGAGAAGAATTTAGCGATTTTCGTGATTGTAATGATCTGACATCGTGTGTTTTCGAGGCAATAGTCAAAGGAAGCTATACTTGGTTGCCGTTTGAACAGATTTTGAGAATCAAATTTACGGAATCCAAAAGTTTACGCGATTTTTACTGGATTCAAGCTGAGGTCGAAATGGTCAACGGCACAACCGGCGAAATGTTTTTACCTGCTTTATATGTAAATTCGTGGAAAAGCGATGACGACCAGATTCGATTGGGAAAAATTACTGACTGGCGCGATCTCGGCGAAGATATTTTCGTCGGCGAAGGTTCGAGAGTTTTTCAGTTTGACGGCGGTTATAAGCCGATTTCCGAGATCGAAACAATTGAATTTAATAACCAACTAATTAAAGAAGAATCTGCCGAAGAAGAATAAATAAGGAAAAGGGAAAATTTATTTGATGAGCGAAGAAAACGAAGAGCTAAAATTTCCTCCCGTGATTGACCTGGAAGCAATAATGCAGCCGATTTCCGAAGAAAATCCGGCAGGCGAAAGTATGCGTTATTCCGGGCTTTACGACGAAATTACAGAAGCACGTCGGGCTGATATGGATGTCGCACAAGGTGAATGGCAAACCGATTTAAAGATTGCCGATTTTCGTAAAGTAATTCAACTGGCAGTTCCCGCGCTGACTTCGCAAACAAAAGATTTACAAATTGCGGCATATCTGACCGAAGCCTTGGTTAATCAACATCAGTTTGCCGGCTTGCGCGACAGTTTGAAGTTAATGAGCGGTTTGCAGGAAAATTTTTGGGAAACGATGTTTCCCGAAGTTGACGAAGGCGATATGGAAGCCCGCGCCAATGCAATTTCTTTTATGGATACTCAAACTTCTTTTGCGATCAAAGAAGCTAAGATAACACAGGGCGACGGCTATGATTTTTTAGATTGGGAAGATTCAAAAAAGTTTGTTTTTCCAGATAATATAGATGTGCTTGATACAGTTGACCAACAGCGATACCAAGCTCTGAGAGCGCAAGCCGAAAAGGAAAAACGGGTTACGGATGAATTGTGGAAAAAAGCAATCAGCCTATCACGACGCGCTTTTTATGAAGATTTAATTTTGATTATTGCGGAATGTTGGACGGAATATAAGGAAATTAACCGAATTATCGAAGAAAGATTCGATGTCCGCCAAATGCCCGGATTAAGCAATCTGAAAAAGGCACTCGAAGAAGTTCAAACTCAAGTAAATATTCTTCTCACCTTAAAACGAGAAGAAGAACCCGACGAAGCGGATGAAGCCGACTCGGAAGAAGAACAGATTGTAAGTGAAGACGGCACGATTATCGCGGGAACGAGCGGCATCGCAGGAACAAGCGGTGCAATTCAAGGTCGTGCCGACGCGCTGAAAAGGTTGACTCAACTTGCCGATTTTTTTCGCAAGACCGAGCCGCACAGTCCGATTTCATATCTGGTGGGTCGCGCTGTTAAATGGGGAAATATGCCGCTTGAAACGTGGCTTCAGGATGTAATTAAAGATGATGTCGTTCTCTCTCAAATTCGCCAGACTCTCGGATTTAATACGGGATTATCTGAAGCATCCGAAACGGATGCTTCCAGTCAGGAAAATTGGTAGATAAAGCAGTTAAAAGAAAAATATATACAAATAAGACTGATGTATGTTATTAAATCTTTTACATTTATTGAATTTCAGCAGTTTATCTGTTTACAACGTAAAAGGGAAGAAAACCAATTATTATTCAAAAATAAAAAAAAGGAGATAAGTTATATGCCAAGTAAAGAAAGTCTGCAACACAAATTAGATCGTGTTCGTCCGCCGCGCGTTCAAATCACATACGATGTGGAAGTCGGTGGTGCGCTCGAATTAAAGGAATTACCCTTTGTCATCGGCGTAATGGGCGATTTCGTCGGGAAGCCGGAAGAAGCGTTACCCGCGCTTAAGAATCGTAAATTCGTTGAAATTGATGCTGATAATTTCAATCAGGTTTTAGCAGGTATGAAGCCGCGTCTTGCTTATTCGGTCGAAAATAAATTACAAGATGACGGAAGCAAGTTGGGCGTTGACATAACATTCAGTGATATTGAAGACTTCGAACCGGATAATATCGTCAAGCAAGTCGAACCGCTTCGAAAACTCGTCGAAGCGCGTCAAAAACTTGCCGATTTACGTTCAAAGATGGATGGTAATGAAAAATTGGAAAATATGCTGACCGATATTATCGCCGATGCCGGCAAACAAAAGGAATTAAGCGATGCGCTTGGCTTGGAAAGCGGCGGAGCAAAGGAGGAATAAACTAATGGCTAAACAACAAGAAAAAGAAGTTCAAGTCGAAGAACAAACTCAGGAAATTGGTCTGCTTGACCAAATTTTAACTGAAGGAAAAATGGCACGCGATGAATTTCAAACGGCACGCGCCAAAGATATGATCGGCGAATTTGTCACTCAGGTAATGAGTGGTGAACTAACCGTATCTAAAAATATGGACGCGGCTATTAACGCCCGAATTGCTGAAATTGATCGCCTTGTAACATCGCAGATGAATCAAATTCTCCACCACGAAGAGTTTCAAAAACTCGAAGGTTCGTGGCGCGGTCTGCATCATCTCGTCAAAAACAGCCTGACCGGACCGCAACTGAAGATTCGCGTTATGAGCGCGACTAAGAAAGACCTTCTTAAAGATTTTGAACGTGCGCTCGAATTTGATCAATCCACAATGTTCAAAAAAATGTATGAAGAAGAATACGGCACATTCGGCGGTGCGCCTTATGGTGCGATTCTCGGTGATTATGAATTCGGTAATCATCCGCAGGATATGGCTCTGCTCGAAAATATTGCCGGTGTCGCCGCTGCTGCACACGCACCGTTTCTGAGCGCGGCTTCATCCGATATGTTCGGATGGGACACCTTCTCGGAAATGACAGATGTTCGGGATGTTTCCAAGATTTTCGACCGGATGGAATATATGAAATGGCGAAGTTTCCGCGAATCGGAAGATTCACGTTACGTCGGACTGACATTGCCCCACGTTTTAGGTCGTCAACCTTACGGCGCGGCGACCAGACCGACCGAAACATTTGCCTTTGAAGAAGATGTTGACGGCACGGATCACAAGAAATATTTGTGGACGAATGCTGCATACGCGCTCGGCACACGTTTGACCGAAGCTTTTTCGATGCACGGCTGGTGCGTTGCGATTCGCGGTGTCGAAGGCGGAGGCTTGGTTGACGGTTTACCGACCCATACTTTTGAAACCGATGAAGGTGAAGTCGCAATGAAATGTCCGACTGAAGTGGCGATTACAGATCGTCGTGAAAAGGAATTTTCCGATAACGGCTTTATTCCGCTGGTTCACTGCAAAAATACCGACTATGCCGCATTTTTTGCGACACAATCGTGTCAAAAGCAGAAAAAATATGATACGGATGAAGCAAATGCGAATGCCCGACTTTCAACACAATTACAATATATTTTCGCCGTTTCGCGTTTCGCCCATTATTTGAAATCAATGGTACGTGATAAAATCGGTTCATTTATGTCGCGTGAGGAATGCAGTTTGTTCTTGAATCGTTGGATTACCAACTACGTTTTGGAAAATGACGTAGCTCCGGCGGCTCAGAAAGCAAAATATCCTCTGCGCGAAGCCAGAGTTGATGTTTCGGAAATTCCGGGCAAACCGGGTGCATACCGCGCAGTCGCGTTTTTACGTCCGCATTTTCAACTTGATGAACTCTCAGTTTCATTGCGTTTGGTGGCTGATTTACCGAAGCCGGCAAAATAATTTAGTTTATTTGCAAAATATTTCACAAATTTTTTGCAAATTCCGCAAAAGAGTTATTTCATCCCGTCTTAGAAACATAGACGAGATGAAATAACTCGCTAAAAGAGCAAAATAAATAGTAATAGTAGTTTTTGCTGTAACAGCAAAACTATCTAAATAAATAAAATTTGAATTAAGGAGCAAATAAACAAAATGGCATCAGAAGATTTTTACTTAAAAATTGAAGGAATCCAAGGCGAATCCGAAGCAGTAGGTTTTGAAACCCAAATGCAAATCCAATCGTGGTCATTTGGAGCAAACAACGCAGGTTCATCCAAACTCGGAACAGGTATGGGTACCGGAAAAGTTTCATTACAAGATTTTCATTTCACAATTGAAAACGGTAAAGCGAGTGTTCAGCTTTTCTTAGCAACTTGTAAAGGTAATCACATTCCGTCGGCAATTTTGAGTTGCCGCAAAACAGGTGGTTCAGGCGAACCTTATACCTATTACAAAGTTACATTTAATGACCTTGTAATTTCATCATTCCAAACAGGCGGACACGCCGGCGGCGGTCTTCCGATTGAACAATGTTCGTTCAACTTTACGAAGATTACACACGAATACTTCCAACAAAAGAAAGACGGTTCGGTTTCATTGACCAATACTGTCAGCTACGACATCAAGAAAGTTCAAGGTGCGTAAGTCTTTTCGGTGAAAAATCAAGGTTTGCTGAACTTATCCCTCAGCAAACCTTTCGTTATCAAACCCCCTTTATAATAACCCAGCGAATCTTTCAGAATCGGCGGGTTATTATTTCTTTGTTAATCTAATAAAATGTCACGAATAGATAATGAAATCCGCGTTACCCCTTCATTGCTCGACCGTTTAATTGATTTTGAACCGAAATCTTCGCAAGAAGCTCCGAGATCGCGCTCAAATTCATTGCGTGAATTAAAACAATCTGTGCAGAGAGATTTGGAGTGGCTTTTGAATACTCGTGCTTATTTCGGAAATATTGATGACCGCCTTGAAGAAGTTCTAAAATCGGTTGCGGTTTATGGATTGCCCGATTTTACAGGCGTTAGCGCGAAAAGTCATATCGAGCAAACTCGTATGACCAAAGCTATTGAAACTGCGATTAAAAATTTTGAGCCGAGATTTTTGGATTTGCGAGTGTCTCTTGAACCGATTAGTACCACCGATAAATCTCTAAGATTCAGAATCGAAGCTAATCTTAATATGGAGCCGACACCTGAACCAGTCACATTTGATACGGTTTTAGAAATGGGAACCGGCGACTTTAAAGTCATAGAAAAATAGGAACAAAATAGTTTGGACAGCATTTGAGTCTTAGCGATATTTGACCAAAACAAGTTATAATACCAGCCAATGCGCGATGAACTTTTAGGATATTACGAACGGGAATTAATTTTTCTGCGCCGAATGGGTGCGGAGTTTGCGAAAAAATACCCGAAAATTGCGGCTCGGCTTCTGCTTGATGAAGAAAAGATCGAAGACCCGCACGTCGAACGAATTATCGAAGCCTTTGCACTTTTAAGCGGACGCATCGGTTTGAAGCTCGATGACGAACTGCCGGAAATTACAGAATCTTTCTTAAATGTCCTTTACCCACATTATCTTTCGCCGATTCCTTCGATGGCAATTGTCGAAATGTCTTTCGGCAATCCCAAAGATAAATTAACCGCCGTCCAAAATCTCGAACGCGGAGCAAAACTTAATTCGCGTCCGGTTGACGGAACGCCTTGCCGTTTTCGTACCGCGTATGACGTTCAACTCGTGCCGATTATTCTTGAATCCGCCGCGCTCGAATCACCTGCGCCAAAAGACGGACGCGGAAAGTTTGCCGAAAGTTATATTCGCCTTAGTATGCGCTGTTACGGCGATTCAAATCTGCACGAATTCAAGGTTGGCGATACTGAAAAACCGCCGGAATTCTTGCGTTTCTATATTAACGGCGATCCGCAACTTATCTATCCGCTTTACGAATTGATTTTTAACAATTCCAGCGCGTTGGAATTTCGTCCGAAGGAAGCTCCGATCAGTATGAAAACAATTTCGACGCTGATGAATATGAATGCTAAATTGCCCGAGCCAGTAATTTTGCCGCCGGATTATATTAGACAAGTCGGATTTGCCGAAAACGAAGCTATTTTGCCATACACAAATCGGTCTTTTGCCGGTTACAGACTTCTTACCGAATATTTTGCCTTTCCATATAAGTTTTTATTTTTTGACGTTTACGGACTCGATCAAGCCGTTACTCAAAAATTCGGCAGTCATTTTGATATTTTAATTCATCTGAAAGACATCACGCCGCCGCAAGCACCGATCAACGAAAACACGTTTCGTCTAGGCTGTGCGCCGATTGTAAATCTTTTTAATCGAACGGCTGATCCGATTTATTTGTCTAATCAAAAATATGAATATCACGTAGTCCCGGATGTCCATCGCCAAAGAACAACGGAAATTTATTCGATAAACGAAGTCTTCACAACTGATCCGCGAACGAATACGACACGCGAATTTTCGCCGTTTTATTCGCTCAGACACGCTTACGGCGAACAGATGGAAAAAACATTCTGGTATGCAATGCGCCGCGCATCGCAACGGCAAAATGACGATGGCACGGAAATGTATTTAGCTCTTGTTGATATGGATTTTAATCCGAGCGTTCCATCCGCCGAAGTTATCAGCATCAGAACGACTTGCACTAATCGTGATTTGCCCGCAAAACTTCCCTTCGGCGGTCGAACGGGAGATTTTGAAATCGAAGAAGCCGCGCTTCTTTCGCGTGTTCATTGTCTGACAAAACCGACGGAAACGATTCGTCCGCCGCAACGCAAAGCGTTGCAATGGCGTTTGATTTCGCATCTTAACTTAAATTATTTATCAATCGTCAACAGTGAAAACGGAACACCCGAAGCTCTTCAAGAAATCTTGCAACTTTATAATTTTCAGGATTCCGAAGTTACGCGCAAGCAAATTTTAGGAATTACAAATATTGCAAGCCGCAAGGTCGTCAAACAAATCGGCGGACACATTGGCGCAGGCTTCGTGCGCGGTCTGGAAACAACACTAACCTTTGATGAAGATGAGTTTGTCGGCAGCGGTTGGTTTCTTTTTGCCTGCGTTTTGGAAAGATTTTTGGGACTTTATGCGTCGCTTAATTCCTTTAATCAAGTGGTTTTGCGAACCGAACAGCGCGAAGCAATCGTCAAACAATTCCCACCGCGAACCGGTGAACAAATTTTGCTTTAAGAGAAGGTTTGATATTTTTATTTTGTAGCTCTTTGCAATTTGAATTTCCAGACCATTCTTTCGGCTTTTTCTTCAAAAATATATTTTCCTTCGACAATTTTCCAAAATCCGAGAAATTCCCAACGTCCGACGGCTAATTTATTGAAAAGCGGAACGATGTGTCCGCTTTTAATTGCCACGAACAAGGCGCGATTCGGTGCATTAAGTTGCTGATCGCCGTGTCTGCCTGCGCCTGTGTAAAAGATCGTGTCGGGAGTTTCGCCTTCAGAATCGGGATAACACGGATTTATCTTGCCGAAATCGGTCAAAAGGGAAATTAATTTCTCTCTTTTTTGATAAATTCCGTTGCGGACTTTATGAATTTCACTAACTTCATTCCACGAAAAAATACTACCGATTTTTGCTTTTTCTTTCAAATATATTTTATTTATCCGCATATTTTTCATCAATCTATGTGACGCTTTTTCAAAATTTATGTTGAATTAAGTAGTGGAATATTACTATAAAAGTGCGAACTACTGTTAAATTTTTGTTATGGCAAATTTTTAGGTGTTGCTACGTAAGTGTTGGTTAAAGAATAAGTTAAAAATTATAAGATTTAATCTTTCAACTGATTTTAAAACTTTTTGAAAAATTTATATGATTTTGAAACATTTAGCTTGACATTAAACAGGTTAATGCTAGAATTTTTCTCACCCCCCAAATATGGGCTTTTAATTTTTAGCTTTTATTTTCGGAATTTCCCTACAACTCAGAATTACTTTTATTATCAAACTCGGGCGTGTTTTACGTTCTTAGTTTTTGATTATTATTTATTTGGCTTGATATTTATGTCAGCATATTTACTAAATTTAAAACATCCCAGGAGATAAAAGGCGTGAAAAAAATTCTTAGTTTGCTAGTGGTTTTCAGCATTGGTTTAATTATCTTCGGCTTAATTTCAAACAGAGCCGGAGCAAGCAATCCCATTTTTGTTAAGGGAACGCAAGATGAACTCGAAAGAGCGAAACAAATCAGTCTTGAAATTTTGCGTATTCAATCGGCACAGCGTGCCATTGGTAATGTTAGTCAATTCGAGGTTCAAAAAGTTGAAATAGATGAGTTGAAAATGGCGCATACGAAAGTGCGTCAGACTGTAGATAACATTCCGGTTTGGGAAGGCGAAGCGATTGTTCATCTGAAATCGGACGGCGAACTTGCTGTTATTACGGACAATTTGAAAGAAAATATTGCGGTTAATACGCAACCGAATTTTTCCGAAAAAGATGCCTATGATATGGCAGTCGAAATGTATCGCGGAAAAGCGGAATTAACCGATGAACCGCAAATCAAATTATATATTTATCGGGCAGAAGACCGCGATCATTTAGTTTATCGCGTCGAAACACCGCGCATTGACGGTTCGGAAGCGACTTCAGTTCCGGTCATTTTTATTGATGCACAGACGGGCGAAAAGGTTCTTGAATACAATAACTTGCAAACAGGTTCGGGAAATTCACTCTATAGCGGAACGGTAACTGTTGATACGAGTTCCTCCGGTTCGACGTTTTACATGGAAGATTTAACGCGCCGGATGGGAACTTTTAATATGAACAACACCGGCAATACGACGACCGGAACAGGCGGCACCCAATCGCGCTATTCCGGCACGGACGATATTTGGAGCGCAACGACAGAACGTGCAGGCGTTGACGCACATTACGGCGCAGCGAACACTTATGATTATTACAAAAATGTTCACGGTCGCAACGGCATCAACGGCAGTAGCGGTCCGGGAACAACCGCCGCCGCCGCCAACAGCGGAATCAGCCTTGTAACTTCGCGAGTTCATTTCGGAAGCGGTTATAACAATGCTTTCTGGTATCAAAATAAAATGACTTACGGCGACGGCAACGGTTCGACGTTTTCGCCTTTGACGACGCTCGACATCGCCGGACACGAAATGACGCACGGCGTTACCGAGTTTACGGCAAATTTGACCTACGCCAATGAATCGGGCGCATTGAATGAATCAATGTCCGATGTTTTCGGTGCGATGGTCGAACTTTATGCACGCGGCGGAACAGTTACGAGCGACACATGGAAAATCGGCGAACAATCTTATACACCGAATACGGCTGGCGACGCGCTTCGATATATGGATACTCCGCAATCAGCCGGTGATCCCGATCATTACAGCATTCGCTACACCGGAACTGCTGATAGCGGCGGCGTTCATACAAACTCCGGCATTGCCAATCACGCTTTTTATTTAGCAGCGGCAGGCGGAACAAACCGCGTCAGCGGAGTGACGGTAACAGGTATCGGCACTACGGCTGCCGAAAGAATTTGGTATCGCTCATTAAGCGTTTATATGACTTCGGGGACGAATTTTTCGGCGGCGAGAACAGCTATGCTCAATGCCGCAACCGATCTTTACGGAAGTTCGAGCGCACAATATAATACGATTGCGACAACATGGTGTGCGGTTGGAGTCGGTTCATGTCCGACTGCTCCGACCCCGACTCCGACGGCAACCCCAACTCCGACAGCCACGCCGACTCCAACTCCGGGCGGCGGCGAACTTCTAACCAATGGCGGATTTGAAGTAAGTGCTTCGCCGTGGGTTGGTTCGGGAACAGGTTATTTTTATACGGCAAACGGAAATTATCCGCATGGTGGAACTGGTTATCCTTATTTTGGTGTAAACAACAGCGTTTCAGGACAAAGCTATCAAACTGTTTCGATTCCGAGTAATGCCACAGGAAATTTGAGTTTCTGGCTGAACGTAACTTCGAGCGAAACGACGACTTCGACACAATACGATAAATTATTCGTTGAAGTCCGAAACAGCTCGGGAACGCTTCTAACGACATTAGCGACATACAGCAACTTGAACAAAGGCACAGCCGGAGTTTATTCGCAGAAATCGTTTAATGTTTCGGCTTACAAAGGGCAAACGGTTCGGATTCAATTCCGTTCGACTATGGACAGTTCGGTAACAACGACTTTCCGCGTTGATGATGTTTCACTTCAATAATTCGGAAGAAAAATAGTCACTAAAAAAGGAACAGCAACTTTAGCTGTTCCTTTTTTAGTGACTATTTCAAACATAAAATTACGGCAGAATATAAAACGATGAAACTGTCGCATCACTGCCGACTCCAAATTGAATTGTCGAATAAGCATTATTACTTCCGCTGCTCAAACGATGCCAAACGCCGTCCGTAGGTCTGAAAACAGAAATATCGGTTTTGCCGTCGCCGTCATAATCACCTGCAACGGGAATATCAGTCGAAAGTCCGAAACCAATTGCAGTAAAATTTCCATTTGAACTATTTAAACTATACCAAGCACCGTTTGACGGGCGGAAGACAGCCAAATCCGCTTTAGTATCGCCGTCAAAATCACCGATTATTGCTTTATCGCCGTTTTGTCCGAATTGTGCGGCGTAAAACGCATTATTTGAACTATTTGTCCGATACCAAACACCGTTTGACGGGCGGAAAACATTGATGTCGGCTTTTCCGTCGCCGTCATAATCGGAAGGAACGGGAACATCGCCAATAAGACCGAATTGAACTGCCGAATATGCACCATCGCTACTTCTCAAACTATACCAAGTTCCGTTTGACGGGCGAAATACGGTAATGTCAGATTTGCCGTCCCCGTCGAAATCTGCCGGTGCGGGAATATCGTCAGCAAATCCGAAACTGATTGCGTCAAAAGTGTTTGTCGAACTTTTCAAACGATACCATACACCATTTCTGTAAACTGCTCCATCTGATTTTCCGTCACCATCGTAATCAGCGGAAACAGGCTTGTCGCCATTTTGTCCGAACTGAAAAATGTTAAACCCGCCGCCGCTGTTATTGATATACCAAACACCATTTGAAGGTCTGAAAACACCGACATCGGCGCGGCGGTCGCCGTCAAAATCGAATTTAATTGATGAACTTACTTGCTGTGCTAAACAACCACCGTTTGCGGCAATGTGATTTCCTACTTCGCCGCGTGATAAAGCACAAAATGTGAACGGCGTAACATTACTCAAATTTACATTCATCGTCGTATTTCCACAGTTTTGCACCGCATCAGCGTGGGTTGCACCGACCGTATGAGCAATTTCGTGCGCCATCAAAATTCTGTTGGCTTCGACCGAGTTGATATATCCGGTAAAGGCGTAGGCAGATACAGGACTGAAACAGACCGTCCCAAGAAATGCTTGTCCTTGCCCGCTAAAATTTGATTTTCCGGAAAAAAGAAAAGCCACATCGCGCGGTGTTTGCGTCGTTGGAAAATTCGTATTCCAATAATTCTTAAATCCATTTAAATAAGTAGTTCTGTCAGCTCCGGCAAATCCGGTTGGGGTTGTCCAAGTATGTTGATAAACAACTGTAAATGTAAGATTTAATTCACTTTCATAAACGCCTTCGATCAAATTTAGAAGACTCAGAATTTCATTGTTTGCCTGAACCGAATTACCCATTGCATTGACAAGTTCAAAATCCGCCTCGGTTGCAATTTCGATGACTCTCAGTGTTTGCGGACTTTGTATGTCTTGATTTTCGACAAAACTTTTTCCTTGCTCGATTTTACCGATTAAATTATCTTCACAGTATAAATCTACATTTTCGCCTAAATCGCCGGATTGATAAACGACAAAATTTTCAGCATTAGCAAATTTTGAATATTTTTTTGCAGGTTCAATATAATATTTCTCGCCGTTCGCATCAAAGTAACCTTCAATTTTCGCGCCATCAATCGAAAGTCGAACATCCGAATTATCTTCGCCGACAATTTTGCCCTTAAATGTTTTCACATCACTTTTTGGCAAAGATTTTAGTCCGGTCGCCGTTGATTGTTCGGCTTTATAAATCGGCGAACGCAAATCTCTCGGAATCAGGTTCAATTCATAAATTTTACCTTTGATTGTAATTGAAAGATTTTTAGAATTTTCTGTCTGTTTCAAAATATTTTGATCAAAACTAACTACTTCGACATCTTTAAATGATTTATTTAAATCTTCTTGTAAACTATTTTGTCCGAACGAAAATATAGAAAATGTTGCAACACAAAATAAAATTATTAACGCATTTTTAGTATGGGAAAAAATCTTCACCTGCAAGCCTCCGATAAAATTGTCATTTATTTGATAGAATTTGTCGAGAGACTTTGAGAAAATCTCGGACGTATTGTTAGTATAGTTTTAACAATGTTTAATGTCCAGAACTTTTTAAAGTTTTTGATATTATTTTCACAAAATAATTTACCTTAATGTTAAAAAAAATAATCGGAAAAATCTGGAGTAAAACTCCCGGAAAAATGCGTTTAAAGATAATTCGCCTGACGCAGAAAAAATTTACGGCTTCGGTTGCGGCTGTAATTACTAATGAACAACAAGAAGTTTTGCTGCTCGATCACTTTTTCCGTCCTTTTTCAAATTGGGGATTGCCGGGCGGTTTTATCGAAATAGGCGAACAGCCGAAAGATGCGATCAAACGCGAAATTTATGAAGAAACAGGTTTAGAATTAGAAAATGTTAAAATGTTTCGCATCCGAAATCTCGGTCGCCATATTGAAATTCTTTTCGCGGCTAAAGCAAAAGGAATTGCCAAAGTAAAAAGCCGTGAGATAAACGGTTTGGGCTGGTTTCTGCTTGATAAAATGCCGGAAAAGGTGAGTTTGGCACAAAAAGCAATTATCAAAGATGTTTTGGATGGAAAATCTGAACTTTGATTAATTGGCAAATTCAATTTTTTTCAGGTTTGTCGTATAATTTGTTAGTTTAATGAGCCAAATTTATTTAATAAAAGGAGATTACAATGGTAGATTTAATTCCGTCATCGGATTCGGTAATGCAGATTTTGAAGGAAACAGGTGCCTATCGGCAAGGACATTTCGTATTTCCGAACGGCAATCACGCCTCGCATTATTTTCAGATGCCTTTAGCATTTCGGTATTACGATAATTCCCGTGTTTTATCGGTTGGTTTGAGCCGTAAATTTCGGATGGACAAAGCCGTTTCCAGCCGTTTGCCGAAAATTTCGATCATCAGTCCGAGTCCAGGCGGAATTCCGGTTGCGTTCGCCGTCCGCGAAGCCCTGAATGCCGAACAAATTTACTGGGCGGAAATCGAAAACGGCAAGCGTCAATTTCGCCAATATTTAAAGGATGTCGAAATTCATCCGTGCATTATTGTTGATGACTTGGTTCGCTCAGGCAAGGCAATGGCTGAAACTTTTGAACTGGTCAAAGAACTCGGTTCGGAAGTTATCGCCTGCGGCGCAATCGTCAGATTTGAAGATGCTCCGAGCGAGTTTGAAGGCATAAAAGTTCAATCTTTATCAACCTTCGACTGTAATTTTTATAAAACTTACGAAGAATGGCAAGCTAAAGAAGGCAACAACGCAACGGAAGAAACCGTCAGGTTTTAAATGTGTTTAAGGAAAAATTAAAAAGGCTTTCAGATGTGAAAATCGTAGTATTTTATATCTAAAAGCCTTTTCTCTGAAATTACTCTGAACTTGTTTCTACGTTTTCCAATTCTCTATGCAAGGCGCGTCTTTCACGCAATAATTGCCGAAATAAATCACGCTTTCTGTAAAACAACCAAACCGCTCGAAACCAGCCACGTAAATCTTCAATTTCTTCCAGAGAACGAAGCGCGGCATAACCGCAAAAAAATGAAACCGGAATCGAAATAAGTGCGAATTTCCACTCCCAATAAAAATACAAAATTCCCGCTAAAATCAACCAGGTCAATGGCATAAAAAGAATACCCGACAAAATTTTGACAGTTGAAATAATGTCATCAACGCCATGATTCGTATAATGCGCCGCAAGAACTTTACTGAGTTGATAAGCCGGAAAATGCAAGATTGTTCCGACAACAGCGAATGGAGAAAAAAGCAAAAGTAACCCGACGCGCACGAGAAAATTTTGAAAAACATACCAGAAAGGCTGACTCGAAACCGATAGATTTTCGGGTTCTAATCCAATCAGGCGCAACTTTTTCTTGTATTGTGAAATGCGCCGCGCAACTTTTTCGGCTTCCGAATTTCTAATTTTATTTTCGTTCTTTTCGGCTAAATATTTTCTGACAAATTCAAATCTCGCCGCGAGCGATTCTTCCAGATCGAATGTTTCCGACACCGACAGAAAAAGATTTGCGGCTTCGTCGGCGGTTTCAAGTGCTGAAACGGTTTCGGCATTCAGCGTAACTTCACGCAGAGAATTTTCGATCTTTTCAGTCAATTCTTTGACCGCTTCGCGCGGCAAATCTCCGTTTTCGAGTTCAACCGATTCGACCGCAAAAGGCTCGCCGAAATGAAGAAGTGCTTCACTCCGAAAAGTCGTTTTGCTGGTGTAAAATAACCCGACAGGAACGATTTTCAGATTAATTTCTTCGTCGGTTTGATTAACCGAAAGCGCACCGAACGCGATTCGCGCCGCGCCGGTTTTGATCGGCAAAAGTTTTGGCGAATTGTGCGAAATGCCTTCGGGAAAAATTGCAATCGCGCCGCCTTTTCGCAAAAGTTCGTGCGACGCTTCAAAAGTTTTCGTGTTCTGCGTAACGTCTGCCGAATCAATTTTGCGATAAACCGGCAAAGCCTCGATGACACGCAAAACGTAAGAAATCACGGGCATTTTAAAAAGAGTTGATTTGGCAAGAAAGGAAACTTTTCGCGGCAAAGCGACAAAAACGAGCGCGGGATCAATCAAGCCGTTCGGATGATTCATCACGAAAATCAACGCGCCTTTGTATGGAACTTCCGAAGCGTTGACCGTTTCGATTCGCCGAAAAAAAAGCCTTAGAGCAACACTGACAATTGCGTGAATTAAGCGGCGAATAAAAGCACCTTGCCGATTAAAAATCATATCGCCAAGACTCAAAATTTTTATATCGGTTTTCATAGATAAACTTGTTTTCCAGTTAACAGTTTGTTTTTGTTTTTGTCAATAAATTTCAGTAATTCAGTTAAAGTCTTCAATTCGATTGTAAATTCAGAAAAAAAATGTTAAACAAGACTTTGTTAAATATCAATAATTTTAGTACTTTAGAGTTGAAATTCCCGACTCAACCCCCAACAGATCAAATACAAAACTCTAATAGTCACTTTAGGTTTAGATTTATATGAAAACATTTTTATTCTTATTCGTATTTTTACTTTTCGTTACCAATTCATTTTCCGCCGTGAGAACGTGGGATGGCGGCGGCGCGGATGCAAATTGGTCAACGGCGGCAAATTGGGTTGGCGATGTCGCGCCCGTCGTCGGGGACAGTTTAGTGTTTCCGGCAACGGCGGCGCAGTTTTCTACCACGAATAATTTATCCTCTTTTACTTTTTCTTCTCTGACAATTGAAGGTGGAAACTACACGATTGCCGGATCAGCCTTACGAATATCAGGAGGTTTAACGGTCAATGGCGGAAATCAGGCATTCAATACATTTATCCAACTGACGAATTCACAGACCTTTAATGCGGCGCAAGGCTCGACCGTAACCATCGGTTTAATATTTATTGCCAGCGGATTTTCAAATCCATTTGTTCTTACACTAGACGGGGCAGGCAGTTTCATTATCGGCGTAATTTCGGGGTCAGGAAGTTTAATAAAAACAGGTGCGGGTGCATCTCTGGTTGCGGCGGCGGGTAATTATAACGGTGCGATAACGCTGAACGAAGGCGTTCTCGTCGTTGATGCGAATATTCCGCAAAGCACGGTAACGATTAATTCGGGAACAATCGGCGGAACTGATTTCTTTGGTCTAAGCGGTTTCGGCGGAACGGGAACTGTCGGCGCGACTACTGTTACGGCTGGCGTTATCAGCGCGGGAACGCTTACTTCACCGACCGGAATTCTGAACATCAGCAACAGTTTGACGTTCACGGCAAACGGAAATTACGTCTGCAAAATCGGCGGAACAACTGCCGGAACTAACGGACACGACCAGTTAAATGTCACGGGAACGGTTTCACTTAACAACGCACGGCTCGTACCGCTTCCGCTTAATGCTTTAAGTTCGGCAATCGGCGATCAATTCGTTATTTTACGCAATGACGGCACAGACCCGATTAACGGAAGATTTCTGAATGCACCCGAAGGCGCAGTTTTCGCAGGTGCGCTCAACACCGCTTTCCGCATCACTTATCAAGGCGGCGACGGCAACGATGTGGTTATCACTCGCGTTAATCGCGCCAATTTCGATTTTGACGGCGACGGTAAATCCGATATTTCCGTTTTTCGCCCAAGCAATCGGGTTTGGTATATTACAAACAGCTCAAATAATTCTTTCCGCGCCGAACAATTCGGACTCAGCACTGACCGCATTACACCTGCTGATTATGACGGCGATAATAAAACCGATATTTCCGTATTCCGCGACGGCGTTTGGTATCGGCTGAATAGCTCTGACGGAGTTTTCAATGCGGTTCAATTCGGAATAGCGGGTGATATTCCCGTTCCCGCCGATTACGACGGTGATGGAAAAGCGGACTTAACCGTTTATCGCCCGTCAACCGGAACTTGGTGGACAATTTCGAGTATTAGCGGAAATATTTCGGCGCAACAATTTGGCATCGCGGAAGATAAACCGGCATTCGGCGATTACGACGGCGACGGAATAACCGACATCGCCGTTTTTCGTCCTTCAAACGGAGTTTGGTATATTCGCCAAAGTTCTAACGATTTAGTCAGAACAGAAAACTTTGGAATCAGCGAAGATAAACCCGTAACCGGAGATTATGACGGCGACGGCAAAAATGATCTTGCGGTTTTTAGACCCAGCACAAGCGTTTGGTATATTTTGCAAAGCCGTAACGGAAGTTTCAGCGCGTTGCAATTCGGCTTAAACGGCGATATTCCGACTCCGGGCGATTACGACGGCGACGGTAAAACCGATATTGCCGTTTACCGCAACGGTGCTTGGTATGTGTTGAATAGTTCAAATGGAAATGTGAGTATCCCGCAATTCGGATTAAATGGTGATATTCCGACACCATCCGCTTTTGTTCATTAAAGAGGAACTTGAGTTTTACAAAAAAAGTGTGTGGAGAATCTAATTTTCTACACACTTTTTTTAATTTTAATCAATTTTTCTAACCGAATCGCCGACGCGAATTGTGCCGGGTTGAATGACTTTTGCGTTTATTCCGCGCAGATGAAGTTGTTTTCCAATTGTCGAATTAACGAATTTCATCGCGTCCAAGCCAAATCGTGCAACGAATTTTTTGCAACCCGTGTGCGGAATTTCCGTAACTTCAATGATGGCAGAACCGATGGAAATTCTACTTTTCGGCGGTAGATTTTCGTCGCTCAGATCAAAATCAACAAAAAGCTGATCGCCCGCAAGTTGCCAACGCTCTTTATCTACTGCGACAAGCGCGGCGATGCGGGAATTCATAATGTTAAGCTGCATTTCGGGATGTCCGAAACCGTCCGTCGTCCGCGAACTTCCGCGAATTTTCCAATTATCGCCGACGAGTCCCAAGTTTAAATCAAGTTCGCCTTCTTCTATAACTTCTCGTTTATTAACTTTCGGTCGTCTGACAATTAATTCTAAAACGCCTTCTTCTTTCGGCGATTGCCTGATTTCTTCTAATCCGACTTCAAGTTCGGTGAAAGTCAAATGTTTTATTTCTTCCATCTTCAATAAATAATTTACAGGGATAACAAGATAAATGAGATAAATTTCTCTTCAATCAATTACCATCAATATATCCTCTTCATCTTGTTATCCCTGTAAATTCCTATTTTCAATTCTATATTAAATTTCGTGGCGGTTTGTCATCGCCTTGTCCATTGTAACTTCGTCAACGAATTCCAGATCGGAACCGACGGGCATTCCCATTGCAATTCTTGTTGTTCTCACGCCAAGAGGTTTTAAAAGCCGAGCCATATAATTTGCAGTCGCTTCGCCTTCGGTCGTCGGATTTGTGGCGATAATAACTTCTTTAACTTCAATATCTTCGTTGTTTTCGGGCGAAAGACGCGGGAAGATGTTGGCGATCATCAATTCGTCGGGACCGATGCCGCGAATCGGCGACAAACTTCCGTGCAAGATGTGATACAAACCTTTATAAGAACGCGTTTTTTCGATGGCGACCAAATTGTAAGGTTCTTCGATAACGCAGATCATTGAACGATCTCTTACGGTCGAACTGCAATACATACAAGGATTTACGTCCGTCAAGTTATTACAAATTGAGCAGAAAACGATTTTTTCTTTAACTTCGCGCAAAGCCTCGACAAAACTTTCAACCTTTTCCTTCGGCAGACGCAAAATAAAAAACGCCAGACGTTGTGCGCTTTTATGTCCGACTCCGGGAAGGCGTTTGAATTCGTCAATCAGTTTGGCGACGGGTTCTGAATATTCAAGCATATTTTAATTGTGATTGATGAATGGTAAATGGTGAATGACAAAATCTTAAATTCATCAATCAAAATTCACCATTCACAATTACATAAGTCCGGGCGGGAGCATTCCGCCGAGTTTTCCTTTGAGCGATTCTTCGACCTTGCGTTTGCCTTCATTGAGCGCGGCAACCGCTAAATCCTGAATCATTTCTACGTCGCCGTCTTTAACTAGATCGGGCGAAATATTAAGTTCTAAAACTTCAAAATCGCCGCGCATTTTGACCGTCACCGCGCCGCCGCCCGCCGAAGCATCAACGACCATTTCCTTCATTTGCTTGCCCATTTCTTCCTGCATTTTCTGGGCTTGTTTCATCATCGAATTCATATCGAATCCACCGGGTAATTTCATAATTTTATATTCTCCATTTTACAAAAAATTGCTGTTTCTAAATATAAAAATAGTATAACAAACGGCTTATTAATTGTCTTGCAGACAACATTTTCAAACGAAAACTTGCAATTTGTAATTTTTAAGATTACAAATAACTTTGTGGAAATTATCTGGCAAAACGAAAAATTAGAATCGCAGTATGCTTTTCGCCAACGCGCCGAATGGAACGGCGTAACAGTTCATCGCGCTCGCGTAATGCCGGGCAGAATGCTTGCACACGAAGTCGAATTTCACGAAGTTAATATTTCAATTTCAGGTAATCTGACAAGAGAAAGCGTTTCGCAAACCGGAAAAAAAATCTGTGTTAAAGGCGGCGACGGCGGTTTGTGTATTACGCCTGCCGGTCAAACCGTCGGCGCATTTTGGGAAAAACCGCTCGATAATCTCGGAATCTTGCTCGAACCCCAATTCGTCGCGCAAACCGCACTCGAAAATCGTTTCTCGAATAATTTCACTTTTAGCGAAAGTGTGCGCGAACAAGACAGACTTATTCAACACATCGGTTTAGCCTTGCTCGCCGAAGCGAAATCAGAAACGACGGCAGGAAATCTTTATGCCGAATCGTTGATTCAAACGCTGACATTGCATCTTCTAAAAAATTACAGCAATGCAAAATCAATCCCCGAAAACACGAACGGCGGACTTTCCGGTTATAAACTAAATCGCGTTAAAGAATTTATCAACGAGAGCCTTGATGAAGAATTGAGTTTGTCAGACATCGCAGCGGTCGCGGATTTAAGTCAATTTCACTTTTCCCGCGCTTTCAGAAAATCCACCGGACTTACGCCGCAACAATATTTGATGAAACAGCGCATCGAACGCGCCAAAGTTCTTCTTGCCAAAGACGAATTACCGATTGTCGAAGTCGGTTTGCAGACGGGTTTTAAAAATCAAAGTCATTTCACGACGCTTTTCCGCAAATACACAAATTTTACGCCAAAAACGTGGCGCGAATTAAAACTCGCGTAAAAATGTAAAAAACTAGATTTAGTTATTACTCAACTTTATAAAATCTGAAGGTGAGGAAAAAAAATCAATGTTGGATATAAAGACTTTTCAATGCCCAAACTGTCAACAATTTGCTAAGGATTCTATGACCGTTTGCAAATTTTGTTTAGCACCATTTGATGCTCAAACGATTTCCATAATTGAATGATTTATCTTTTTTCTGGCATTTATCAAGATCACTCAAAAAATAGAAAATAATTGTAGTTTATCGAAATTTAACCTACCGACAAGAAACTTCGAAATACCCGACAAGCCTTTTGAATAAAACAATTGGCAGAACTTATACCGAGTTGCCTGAAAAAGAGGAGAATCTTTTTCAGGCAGATTTACGCGGATGGGGCAGATAAATCATCGAAAAATCAGCGTTTATCAGCGTATATCGGCGGCAAAAATAAATTCATTATATTTCCGCAACTTGGTATTACTTCCATCGTCCACACAAACTCTTTAAAGGATAAGAAATTGATTGAAAACGACCAAGTTGAACGCGATCGGTATTCTTAAATGAAATTAAAGGCATAAGTCCTTCTTCAAAAAGTCTTTGACAAACATCATCAGTCATTAAAATCTCTGCACAAGGTTTGGTTTTGGTTTCGCCGTCTTCCTGATAAATATGGGTGGGTAAATCGGACAAACTTAATTGAAAATTTTGGCTCATTTCCCAACTATATTTTCTGAAGGTTTGAGCAAGGAGCAAACCGCAGACAAAAGAAGAGTTTGCCCAAAGATAATTGTTATTTTCTGAAATCTCTTTAAACTCCTCAAAATAAAAAGTTTCCGTTGGATCAGTAGCTTTTCCATACGGAAGCCGAGCCAAAAATCGGGGCATCGCCAAACCGAGAAATCCCGATTCAGGTAAAGTTCTCAGTGTTGACCACAACTTGCTTTCACTTGAATCTTGGGAAATTTTCCAGGCTGAAAGATTCGGAGTTTCCGTAAAGGAAGAAAAGCCAAACATCTCTGGCAAACTATGTGCAATAAAGGGTGAATTAGCTGTTTGCGAAAGTTTGGCTAGACGAATTAAGGCAGCAACATCATCAATATTTAAGCTAAAGCTATAATTACCACAAACCGCCGCCCAGGGTTCGCCGCCGGGAGTTTCGATAGTTTCTTTAATGAGCCATTTATAAATATCGGTGTCGGCTAAATTATCTGAAGATTTTAAGTTAGAAAGTAACTCATCCTTACTCAAATCAAGCAAAAAAATCTTTAGATCAACATCAGTTTCGACTTTCCTGATAATGAGATAAATCCCGCGCCACGCAGATTCCAAGGCTTGAAATTTCGGGTGATGCAAAATCGAGCGCATTAAGTTTCCGGTTGCATCATCAACAATTTGTAATAATTTAGCTTGTTCGTTTTCATCGGTTTGAACAATATGAGGTGTGACAATTTTGTTCAAGAACCTGCTAAGTTCTGAATAATGGGTAGTTTGTGCGGATTTAGCTGAAGTGCTTCCTTCAGACTGGCTTAAAATATTATCAAGTAAATTATCGGAATTTTCCGCCGAAATTTTAGTTTCAGTTTGTGAAGAAACTTCTTTATCTTTTTGAGTCTCTTCGGAGAAATGGCTTTCAGAAAACCAAGAGCGAATTTCCCCTGCGGCTTTATTAAAGGAATTCTCGTTCAACAAACGTCGCCGGACATCTCGCAAATCTTCAAATAAAGGAACTCGCTGAAAAAGTTTATCTGGATGAAAATCATCAAGTTCCTTGAATTGAAGAGATAAAATGTTTTCGCCGTCGCTATTTAAATCCAAATCCAAACTGACGTTTAATTTGGACATAACTTTATCAAAACTATCTTTATCAATCGAAATTGGTCGTTTCAAACCCAAATCGGAAAGTAAAGATCCGCTTTTCCCACTCCAATCGCCAAGTAAAAGTAAATTAAAAGGCGGTTCTTCGGGCAAAGGCTGCGATGATGTTTCAAAAGTGAATAGGGTTTCAAGATCGGTATCTGACGGAAACATTTGGTAAAATCCTCCTCAAATATTTGAATAAAAACAAATATAATTAGTTAAAGATGTAAATTCAAAGTTAAGACTATTTTCAAAATAAAATTTGCTTAGAAAAATATCTCAAAAACTGTAAGCTACTTATTTAATTCACGTTATGAGATTAAAACAAATATTATACTCTGTAAAACAACTGAAAGAATGAAAATCAAAAGAAGGTAAATTATTACATTATAAATTTAAAACTAACTCAAAATACCTTTATCTGACAGGACTTACTGTTCCGCTGTCATTACCTGAAGCAGCAGAAACAGCTAGAAGAATTCCTGCACCAACTGCGCCTAAAATTCCTAAAATAAGTAATCCGCTGTTACCGGCGGAACTTTTTCCGGAAGGTTTATTATTCGCTTGTTTTGGAAAATAATCTCCGGCGGGAATTGATGTTCCATTAAACTGGGTTGCACCAAGAATAGAATAAACCGTAGATTTACCATTAGCAATTTTGACCTCAAAACTATGTAAGTTATTAGAAACAGGGATTGTTACGCTTCCATCCGGCGTAGAAAATCTGACGGCAACATTTGGATTGGAATAAATAATAAATTCACCGGATTGCAAACTACCGGAAATACTTGTGCTGTCAAAAGAAAGATTTAGTGTTGAATTTGGTGCAACTGTTATTGAACCGGTATTTGTAAAAGAAATTTTAGCATTGATATTCTGAGGTGTTGAAATTTCAGAAGGCGAAATTATTGAACGTCCATTTTCAGCCCGTTCACCGTTTACCGTAATAAATATTTCACTATTGGATGGAGAATTTGCGGCTAAAGTCAATTCACCGACAATCTTGGTTTGGGAAAGTGAAACCTGCGAAAAAATAATTAACAGAATAATTAAATTTAAGGAAACAAAAATTTTGCTGTTTAAAGATTTCATAATACAAAAAACTTTCGAAAAAGTATGAAAACGAAAAATTTGAATAGAAAGAATATACCATCAAAAAACTTTTAGTGAAAATAAATTTAAATTAACAGAAACCCGATCATAAATTTAGAATTCAGATTCCCAAAAATTACTTTGCTTTTCCTTGATTGGCGACAGCATCCTGAGCAGCTTTAATGGCTTCTTGATTGCCGAGATAATAACTTTTTATCGGTTTCAAATCGTCGCCGAGTTCATAAACGAGTGGAATTCCGGTCGGAATATTTAATTTAACGATTTCGTCATCAGCAATATTATCGAGATATTTTACAAGAGAGCGAAGTGAATTTCCGTGAGCGGCGATAATTAAGCGTTTTCCTTCTTTGAGTTTCGGTGCAATTTCGTTTTCCCAATACGGCACAAAACGCGCGACCGTATCTTTCAAACATTCGGTCAGAGGAATTTCTTCGTCGCTCAGATCGTTGTAACGGCGGTCGTTGCGCGGATTTCGCTCATCGCTTTCTGCCATCGGCGGCGGCGGAATGTCGTAACTTCTGCGCCAGATATGAACCTGTTCTTCGCCGAATTTTTCCGCCATTTCCGCTTTATTCAAGCCTTGCAGATTGCCGTAATGACGTTCGTTAAGCCGCCAATTTTTGATAACCGGAAGCCATATTGTGTCCATTTCGTCCAGAATTATATTCAATGTGCGAATCGCGCGTTTCAAAACTGAAGTGTAAGCAAGATCGAATTCAAAACCTTCCGCCTTTAAAAGTTCGCCCGCACTTCGCGCTTCAACGCGTCCTTTTTCGCTCAAGTCAACATCTTTCCAGCCCGTAAAGCGGTTTTCCTTGTTCCAAACGCTTTCGCCGTGTCTGATCAAAACTAATTTGTGCATACTTTTATTTTAGATACAAATTTTCAAAATTCAAATTTCAGATTGATTTTGCAAGATTTTCTGCGCTTCGCCAACTAAATAAAGCGAACCTGTAACCAAAATTAAACCTTTTGTAGCATAATATGGAGCGATTTTTAATGATTCTTCAACGGTTTCAGTGATTTTGATATTTTCTGCGTTAAGATCTTTCGGCACGAATTTTAACAATTCCGAAACTTCCATCGAACGCGGATTATCTGGTTTTGTCAGAATCAAAGTTTCAGCTTTCGGAAAAAGAATTTCGGCGATTTCAGTTAAATCTTTTTCTTTCATCGCACCGAAGATCATCGTGATCGGCATTTTTATTGATTCATCCAAATATTCGCGCAAAGCCTCTGCGCCTGAAATATTATGCGCTCCGTCAAATAAAATTCCTTTGTAAAATTCGAGCCGACCTTTGTGCGTTGTGTCTTCCAAACCGTTTTTTATACTCGTTTCATTTATTTTGAAGCCGCATTCATTGAGAGATTCCGCAATAACCACAGCCAAAGCCGCATTTTCGTATTGATGTTTTCCCAACATTTTTAATCGAATTTTTCGGTAATATTTTGAATTTATTTTCAGGTCAATTTCAACCGGACAAGGAAAAACTCCCCAATCATCAAAAACTTCAGTAATCTGAAATTGTGAAAAGACGAAAGTCGGTTCAATCCCTTTTTCCTCGCATTTTCTGAGAATAACGCTTTCCGCTTCTTTTTTCTGTAGCGCAACAAAAACTTTTGTATCTTCACGAATTATCGCCGCTTTTTCCGACGCAATTTCCATCAGAGTATTTCCCAAAATATTCTGGTGATCGAGATCAATCGGCGTGATCGCCACAATTTCCGCATTTGTTGCGGTCGTCGCATCAAATCGTCCGCCAAGACCTGTTTCCAAGATTGAGAGTTCGACTTTTTCATCAGCGAAAATTCTCAAAGCAATCGCCGTAACCTGTTCAAAAAATGTCGGCAACGCTTCAAGTTCACCGGATTCAACCAAGTTTTCGGACACTTTTCTAACGAGAGTCGCATATTCCGCAAATTTTTCTTCGCTGATCTCCGCGCCGTCAATCTGTATTCTTTCCGTGATTGAAACGAGATGCGGCGAAGTATATTTTCCCGTCTTTATTTCCGCCGAACCGCAGATTGATTCAAGAAAAGCACACGTTGAACCTTTGCCGTTCGTTCCGGCGATCTGGATTTTTAAGTAATTTTTTTCGGGATTTTCTAAGGCTTTGAGAAGTTTAAACGTATTTTCAAGCCCGAATTTCTTGACTGAAAGTTCGTAGCCAAGACCGTAAAGATAATCTAGAGATTCAGCGAAATTCATTTAAATTATTCTTCGGATGTCAGTTGTGCCAATAATCCTTTAAGTTTTTTTACTGACGGCGAATAAATCAATCTTACATAAATTTCGCCAATAATGACACTCACTATTCCGAGCAAAATTATTCCGATTATCAAATTGGTCGGATTTTCAAAGATTGTCTTTAAACCTGAGAAAATCCAAACCGTTACGAAAATAATGAATGGTGTGGAAACATATAAAATTAAACGAGTTCTTAAAATGTAATTTTCTAAATAAGTTTTCTTTTCTTCTAAATGTAGTCTGGTGTCTTCAAACCCGAAAGATTTGGTTTCTAATTTATAAATCCGCCAAAGTTCCCACAAATACCAAATCCAAATAACCGCAAAGATCGGCGATAAATATAGGAGTTTCGGAAGAATATAAAAAACCGGAATTAACAAAACATACCCAAGTATATTAATAAAAATATCCAATTTGATTTTTCGACGCAGTTTTCCCTGCCAAGCCGTCACATTTTCTTGGATTTTTTCAAAATTCACGTTCCGTAAATCTATCGGCTCATCGCTTTTCCAGAGTTCTTTAAGTTCTTGCTCATTCATTGTTAAATTTCCCGATAATTTTTTTCTTCAAACGCATCAGGCGAGTCGCCACATTTGTTTTGGAAATTCCCAAAATTTCGGCGATTTCTTCATAGGATTTTTCGTCCAAGTATAAACCGATTAATGCTCTATCAATCGGTTTTAGTTCCCGAATTGCGCTATAAAGTTTCTCCACTCGCTCATCTTGCTGTTTATCTTTTTCCAGGTGAATAAAGATTTTTCCGTCTAACGGTTCAAACTTCTTTTTTGAAAGGTTAAGTTTCGCCCGAAAACTCAACGCCGTATTGATGCAGATTCGATAAACAAACGTCGAAACTTTTGCATCACCGCGAAATTTTTCGAGCGAACGCCAGATTTGAATCATCATTTCTTGAAATAATTCTTCATATTCTGCGGCATTGTCGGTATAAATACGGCAAAATTTATGCAGAATCGCGGCGTTTTCCCGGATTGTTTTCTCAAATTCCGAATTCATCAATTTGTTAGTAAAAATATTTCAGAAAAAATCACATTTCAGAAAAAAGTGTGATTTTTTCTGAAATCCATAAACTAATATAGCGGATAAAAAAAATCCGAATAATTTTACATAGGAGATTTACAATGAAAAAAAGTTATAATTTATTAATCGTTATGATTCTGTTTTTGTTCACGGGTTTTTCAAATATTTTCGCGCAAACGGCAAAACTGCAAGAAACTTCTGCGCTGTTATATGAGATCAGCGGAAACGGTTTGAAAACGCCTTCTTATCTGTTCGGAACGATCCATATTATTTGTCCGAACGATATGATTCCGGCGGAAAAACTGAAAGAATATATCGGCAGAACCGACCAAATTATTCTGGAACTCGATTTCGACAACCAAGCGGAATTGCAATCACTCGGGAAAGCCGCATATTTGCCGGAGGGGAAATTGCTTACTGATTATTTGACCGCCGAACAATACGCAAAAGTCGGCGAATTGGTCAAAAACTATCTGGGAATTCCGATTGAAAACGTGAAAAATTTTCACCCGATGATTTTGCAAACGATGATTACGACCAGCCCGAAATCTCTCGGTTGCAATTCGCCGGGATCGTATGAATTATCATTTATGCAGACCGCCGCCGCGAAAAAAATTCCGATTGAAGGTCTGGAATCTGTTGAAATGCAGATCAAAGCAATAAATTCAAATCCGCTGGATAAACAGGCGGAAAGTTTATATAAAATGGCTTTGAACCCGAATGTTTCGGTTGATGAATTTAAAGCACTTATCGAAACTTACAAATCTCAAGATTCCGATAAATTATACGAATTGATGCAAAAATACTTTGCCCAAGACCCGACTTTTCAAGTCAGTTTATTGGATGACAGAAACACCGATTGGATTCCGAAAATAGAAAAAGCGGTCAAGGAAAAATCTTCGTTTATCGCTGTCGGCGCAGCACATCTTGGAGGCAAAAAAGGTGTTCTTAATTTACTAAAGGAAAAAGGTTATAAAGTTAAAGCAATTAAATTGTAATAATTAAAAAGAAAAGGCGCGACGCAAATTCATTACTGCGCCGCGCCTGTTTTTTATTTAGACAATAAACGTCTGTGATAATTGATCTGTCCGAGATGATAATTTAGATGTGAAAGCATATAGATAATTACAGCGACAGTTTTCTGTTTCCCGCCACCGAATTCTACCGGATAATCCTTTTGAAAATCTTCGTCTGATAGATTATTCAAAGCACTTTTTAAGACTGAAATCGCGTTTTCCAAACCTTCGATTATTGCGGAACGCGAAGCGTTTTTATCTGAAAACTCCAATTCGCGTTCGCGCTTGTAGTCAGTTCCGCCGAGAACCGCGCCGAAAAAATGATTGATATTGCCAATCAGATGAAGTGCCAGATTTCCGCCGGAATTCGTGATTTCTTTATCGAGAAGCCATAAATCTTCTTCGTTTTCATACTTTTTGATTTCTTCGATCACTTTCCGCAAATCCATTTCATAGATTTGAATCAGGGTTTCTTTCAGCATTACTTTCCGATCTCCTCATTCATCATAAAATTCAGCAACCGGATAATTGTCTGGCGCATTTCGCGGCGGTCAACGACCATATCGAGCATTCCGTGTTCAAGTAGAAATTCGCTTCTTTGAAAGCCTTTCGGTAGTTTTTGACGAATTGTTTGTTCGATAACTCTTGGTCCGGCAAATCCGATCAAAGCCTTCGGTTCACCGATATTCACATCGCCGAGCATCGCAAAACTCGCCGTTACGCCGCCCGTTGTCGGATCAGTCAAAATTGAAATATAAGGAAGTTGTGCGTCGTGAAGTCTGGCAAGCGCGGCGGAAATTTTTGCCATTTGCATCAGCGAAAGCGTGCCTTCCTGCATACGTGCGCCGCCGGAAGCCGAGAAAATAACGACCGCACCGCGATTTTTAAGTGCGCGTTCGATCAAGCGCGTGATCTTTTCGCCGACCGCCGAACCCATCGAACCGCCAATAAAAGACATATCCATCGCGCCTGCGTAAACCAAATATCCGCCGACTTTTCCTGTACCGGAAACAATCGCTTCGGGCAAGCCGGACAATTTTTTCGCGGCTTCGATGCGCTCTTTATAAGGTTTTGTGTCAACAAAATTCAATGGATCAGCCGACGTTATTTCTTCATCGAGCTTTTCGTAGTTGCCTTCATCGAACAGAGTCGCCAGCCGATCTCTGGCTGAAAAACGGAAATGATGATCACAGTTGGTGCAAACCTGTAATGATTCCTTCAAGTCGGCTTTATAAAGCGGTTCTGAACATTCGGGACATTTAACAAAAATACCCTCAGTTTTGACTTTGCGTTCTACTTCGTTCGTTTGTCCTTCGATTTTTGGGTCTTTTCGACGAAACCAAGACATATAATTTTATTGTAAAAAGTTTGATATTGATTGCCTTCCAATACCTGAAAAGGTTAGCACAAGGATTATCAAGGTAAAAGGAGCAAAGCACCTGACTTTTGTAAAAATGTAGATTCAGGTAAGGTATTTCTCTGGAAAAATGAAGATTTTTATTGCAAAATTTGGAGCATTTCCGAATGAATCAATCCGTTACTTGCACAAAATGGCTGAGTATAAATGCTGAATTTCGCGCCTTTATAATCCGTAACTTTTCCGCCCGCTTCTTCGATCAAAAGAGTTCCGGCGGCAATGTCCCAAGGATTTAAACCTTCTTCCCAAAATCCATCAAAACGTCCGCAAGCAACATACGCCAAATCAATCGCCGCCGAGCCATCGCGCCGTAATCCGCGCGATTTTAGAAGAAAGTCGGTTAAATGTTTGGCAAAATTTTCTTTTTCTTTAAAATTGTAAGGAAATCCTGTAACGACTAGAGATTCGCTCAGTTTTTCAGTTTCCGAAACGTGAATTTCTCGATTATTCAAAGTCGCGCCTTTTCCTTTTTCCGCCGCAAACATCTCGTTGCGCGTCGGGTCAAACGTCACGCCGACAACGATTTCGCCGTTGTGTTCGATTGCCAATGTAACGCAAAAACACGGATAACCGTGCGCGTAATTCGTCGTGCCGTCGAGTGGATCAATTATCCATTTCCAACGGCTTTCGCCTTCGACAACAGCAATATTCGTTTCGCCAGATTCTTCCGCTAGAATCGAATGTTTCGGATAATATGAACGAATTTTTTCGACAATGAATTTCTCCGAAGCGAGATCGGCTTCGGTGACAAGATCAATGTCGGCTTTTTTTGATATTTTGATTTTTCGCCCGAACTTTTCGAGCAAGATTTGTCCGGCTTCACGCGTCGTTTCAATTGCAAAATTCAGCATTAGATTTTTATTATTTTAAGAAAAATTTCAACGTAATCTCTGATAATACTGCACGGATTTTTCTTTTCTTGCAAAC
>JBBSAX010000010.1:0-49260 GCA_038251885.1 Pyrinomonadales bacterium
GGCATCAGAGTGAAATGTTTTCCGTCAGCAAACATTATCAACGAAACTTCTCTGCCGAAAAGACATTCTTCTAAAACGATCTTTTGCGTTGCTTCCGCGCCGACAATATTTTTTAATTCATCAATCGCGTTCAATGCTTTATCTCTATTTACCGCGACGACAACACCTTTTCCGGCGGCAAGCCCATCGGCTTTGACAACGACAGCCGAATTTTCATCACCGAAAAATCCGCTCTGTAAAATATTTTGCGCTTCTTCGGTCGAGTTTGCGGTTTGATATTTCGCCGTTGGAATGTCGTGCCGCGCCATAAAATCTTTGGCAAAAGATTTACTCGCTTCAAGTTGTGCGGCTTTTTGGCTTGCACCGATTATTTTCAAACCACGTTTCTCAAATTCGTCAACAACGCCGAGCGCGAGCGTCGTTTCGCCGCCGACAAATGTTAAATCAATTTCATTTTTTTCGGCAAAATCGGCTAAGTCATTGATCGCGTCCGGTTGAATGTTCACGAGTTCGGCAATTTCGCCGATTCCCGCATTTCCGTTAGCACAAAAAACTTTGCTGACCCGTTTACTTCGATTAAATGCGTAGCAAAGCGCGTGTTCCCGTCCGCCTGAACCTATTACCAGAATTTTCATAATTAATGATTATAGAGTATAATTTTTTTGTAAAACTTGACACACAAAGCCGTTAGTTATAATTTCAAAAAATGGACTTGTATCAATGATTTTTGTAATTTGTGTCAATTTTTATTGTAATTTTAAAGACTATTGACTCCCACTATCACTATAAAATTTACTACAAAAAATTTTATTTACCGAATTGCCCCAAAAGATAGTCGCAAATTACCGAAAGACTCAGGTATGATTGACCCTATAAATCAAAATTCGGAATTTTACTTAATGATTTCGAGTTTTGTTTGGATAAATAAAGGGAAGGAGCAAGCACTATCAATGGTTGAAACAAAAAATCTGGTTGAATTTAATAAAGAAACATTCCGGGAAAACGAAGAGTCCGAGTTAGATGATAAAGAAATTTTATGTGTTGATTGCAACAACAACTTTGTCTGGACAGGGGGCGAACAGATTTTTTTCCGCGATAAAGGATTAAAAAACCCGCCCAAAAGATGTAAACACTGCAAACAAGCGAAAAATGAGAGGCTTGCCGCGATCAATTCCGCACAAGCCGCCGGAATCAAACAACGCATTGAAGTCGCCGTCTATTGCGCTAAATGCAGCGCACACACCACAGTTCCTTTTTATCCTTCGCAAGGTCGTCCAGTTTATTGTCGTTCGTGTTATCTGGAAATGAATCCGACACTTTTAAACGGCAGTGATCCCAAATAGATTTCCGAAAGATCGGATTATCCACCAACATGGACACTTGGACGAAGTTCGGGATCTGTTTCCGCCTGCCGCAGAATCTCGCGTGTAACCGGCGCAGTGTCGCCTTCGCCGAATAACATATATCTAATCAAATACGCAATCGGATTACCCTCGCTCCAACCGAAATAAACGTGCGGGATTTTTCCCGTTTTATCGCGCAAATGCAGTAATAGTGCAGCGATTGCATTTGGAACAGCCGGAGCTTCGGTTCGCAGAATCTTATAACCTTCGACATCAACTCCGCGAATTTTTAATTTACCTTTAAAATCGGAAGCATCGCCTAAATCAATTTCGTAAAAAAGAATCGGATCACTTGAAGGAATATGATTATCAGTTCGTTTTTCGTGTTCCTTGAACCGATATTCAGCGACATCGCCTGTTTCGCGGCGGTTAGTCACAATCCGTATCGCGCCTTGCGACAAATCATTTATAAATTGTGTGGCTTTTTCATCCAACTCGATTCCATCAACCCGAACTTCGGTCGTCCGCATTGCTCTGGAAACAAATGAAGTTACGACAATCCCTAAAATAAACAATGAAGCAATTTGCAAACCACTCGGCTGTTCGATGATATTAACTAAAGTCGTATAGAAGAAAACCAGCGTAATTATTAAAAAGCCGATCCATTTTTTTTCGCCGTTTTTCCAAGCTGAAATTGTAACGGCAACCGCCGCCGAAGCCATCAAAAACAAAACGCCGGTCGCATAAGCACCACCCTGAGCATCAACATCGGCTTCAAAAAGTATCGTAACCAAAGCCGCAATTCCCGTGAAAACGAGAACTAGCGGACGCGTTGCCTTCGCCCAATCGGGAGCCATTCCGTAGCGCGGCAAGTAGCGCGGTACAATGTTCAAAAGTCCCGCCATCGCCGACGCGCCGGCAAACCACAAAATCGCTATCGTGCTGATGTCATAGATCGTTCCGAGTCCGTCGCCCAGAAATTGATGGGCGAGATATGAAAGAGCACGCCCGTTTGCTTCTCCGCCAACCTTAAATTGTTCCGCCGGAATCAGCATAGTCGTTACGATACTGCTTCCGATCAGCATCACGCTCATTATCAAAGCCGCGCCGCTCAAAAGTTTTTTACCGTTGGCAATTCTTCCTTCGAGATGTCTTTCCGCAGTTGGCGTAAGTGTCGTTTCAGGCAATTTCGAGGTGTGAATCGAAGTTTTGTCGGCATCGGTTAATTCTATGTCGCTGTTAATCAAAGGCATCACGACAACACCCGTTTCAAAACCCGATAAACCGAGCGCAAGTTTTGGAAATAAAAGCGCAGAAGCTAAAACAATTGCCAAAATGCTGCCGTTCACGTCAGGATGCGTCCAGACTAAACTTGTCCAATTACTTAAAGTTTCGGGTTGGATTACAAATATGTTATAAAAACCGATTCCGATAACTATAATGTTTAGAAATAAATAAACAACGACAATAACTACGGCAATTCCGATTGCTTCATTAAATCCCTTTAAAAAAACCGCTCCCAAAAATCCGATTAAAACGAGCGTCACAATTATTTTATGGTTTAAGAAATGAAGATTATGTTCGACAAAGGGATTTTCGATAATATGAGCCGTCGCGTCCGCCGCCGAAAGTGTAATCGTGATAATAAAACTCGTTGCCACGAAACCGAGTAAAGCCAAGACGAACATTTTGCCTTTCCAGCGCGATAACAGATTTTCCAACATCGAAATCGAACCGTCGCCGTGAGGACTTTCTTCCGCAACACGCTTATACATCGGCAAAGCACCGAAAAGGGTTAGAATTACCAGAACAAATGTGGCAAAAGGTGATAATGCTCCGGCAGCCAGAAAAGCGATTCCGGGTTGATAACCGAGTGTTGAAAAATAATCAACGCCCGTCAAACACATCACTTTCCACCACGGATGCTGCTCGTGTCTGCCTTCCGGTTCATGAGGTCCTTCAACCTCTTTTACGCCCTTCAACAACCAATTTCCCAAACGACTGCGTTTTTTCATTATTTGATTCCCTTTAAATAATTAAAGACCGCCAGATGCTTTTGACATCTGAGGTCTTGGTGAAAGTAAATTATCTTTTTTAACCGACACAAAATCGGATTTTATGCTCTCCTCTTTTTATTTCTTCCGTGAAAATTTTACCCTTATTTTATTTCAGGTCAAGCCAACATAAAAGCCGGATATTTATAAATTGGATTTGTTACTTATATTTAATTCACTACCAGTTTTTTAAAATATAAAAAGGCGACGTCTCCCACACCGTCGCCTCTAGGTCACAAGTCCTCACCCCTCGTGACCAAATGTTCACCGGGGAGGTGAACACTTATAGATTATGCACACGAAAAGAGAAAATGCAAGCATTGCTTGTAATTTTTTTTTGTTAATTGTCGTCAATTAAGTAACTATTCCAGTTATTTACGAAACTCTCGACGGTCAAACTGCCGATTGAAATATCTTTTGCCGCATTTTGTTTTTTTACAAAAAAACTATATTCGCCAAGCGGTGTTTGAGGGCTTAATTTTATCTCAAAACTAGTGACAGAAACCTCTTTTCCATAGTTATGTTTGGTAATACTGTTTGGTGTCACCTTAATATATGGAGAGTTGAAACCGATGATCAAATCATCCGCATCGAGATTTTTTCCGCCGAGATAAATCATATAAGATTTTCCGGCATTGACCGGGACGGGCAATTCGGAAAGTTGTCCGTTGAATCCGACATATTGCAGTTCAAAATTTTTGGTATTTTGTAATAATTTTTCCGACAGATTCGTTTTTTTGCCTTTATCAATTTCAATCTCGCCGAGTTCTTCTGCCGAATAAGAATTTTTCGTATTTCTATTTAAAACATCTTTGGCATAGATTTTATATTCTCCGACCGGCAAGCCTTCGATAATAAAATTGCCTTCCGCATCGGTCAAAACCCCGGAAATGACACGACCGTCATAAATATCTTCAATCCAGACTTGAAACCCGACGGCAGATTTATGATTGCTCAACGAGAGTTTTCCGCTCACCGAACCGCAACAATTTTCATCTGAAATAGTTGCTCCGTAGATCGCACGGATTCCGGCAATGTCGTCTTCCGCCAAAGTTCTGGAGGTAAAACCCGGCAGATTATATACGCCGTTTTTGCCCTGACTTGCATGCATCGTAGCTCCAATCACCGATGAATGATCCAGACCGAGCAGATGCCCGATTTCGTGCGTCAAAATTGCTTCTAAATCAAAGGTGCCGATTGAACCGTCGGTCGAAAATTGCTGATATGGATTCAACACGATGTCGGCTTCGGTAATATAACCTTTACTATTGTAAAAAACTCTGGTGCGGGCAGAAATTTCTTCGGAATCACTTCCGAAAGAAAGAAGATTTTCGGGTGTCTGAGCGATGGTTATTAAACTTACGCCATCGCCGAATTTTCCCGATGGGCTGACTGATAACTTATCTGAAGAAATTTGGACAAATTTGATATTTGCGATATTTTCCCAAGTTTGCAGACTTCTGCTGATCGCGCCGGACACGTCACTTTCAGGTCTGATATTTAAATTTTGTTTTAAGAAAGAGGTTGAAACGGATATTGGAATAGTTCCGCTTTTCCAACGAAGTCGAACCGTTTTCGCTTCATCCGAATACTGCGGAGTATAAGCCGCCGCGATAAATGTTAAATTCAGCAACGCCAGCAAAACCCAGAAACATCTAAAACTCTTTTGTTTAAAAATCAAACTTATTCCTCTTTCACGGCAAATCCTTCGATGTTTTCCCGACCGACACTTTCCAAATCGGCAAAACCGACGATTACAAGTAATGCGACTAAGGCAACCGTCGCCAAAACGTAGAGAACAGAAATCAGCTCTAAATAGATTAGAACTCCGATGACAACACCAACGATTAAAACCCAAAAAAGGGCAATAGTTCGACGGCTGAATTTATTTTGTTTTTCTGACATATTTGATTTAAATTAATTCTCAAACTTGCTTGAGATATATTATTGATAACAGATTTTTAATTATTGAACAATAAAAATTTTGATTCTTTCACAAAAACGATTTTCAATCAATTATTCGTAAAGGTAATTTTAACTTATCTTTATTTGACGAATCAAAATTTTCTAAAATCGGTGGAGTTTTTCTTTCTTGCTTTCCGCGTCGCGCAACTTCGATAATATCGAAGGGTTGCAGAATTATATCCTCTGATTGTTGCGCTTTAATCTTTTGCAGATCAGCCTCGATTATCTTAGTTTCATTTGCCTCGCGCCGGAAAATCGTAATTTTCGTTTCATCCGCGTCTTTTGACAAACCGCCCGCGCTGGAAATTGCCCGGGTCAAAGAAATTTGTAAACGGGATGAAATTTGCTTCGGATTTTCGACACCGCCGATGACATAGATTGGCTGCGCTTCCAGAACACTAACAATATCACCGCTTAAAATCTGCGGATTTGCTTCTTCCTTTCCGGTTAATAAATCATTGATTTTGATGTTGATAAATTGCGAACCGTTGTCTTCTCTGGCAGCAACAAATCTTTCGGGATTGTCTATTTTCGGACTCTGAGAATCAAGAAATTTCCCGACTTCCGCCAGACAATTTAATTGTTGCGGGCGAAAAATCTGTATTTCGCCGCTGGCTTTATCGGTCAAACCGCCTGAAATAATCAGCAGTTCATTTAGATGGATCGGACGTTTGATCTGAAATCTTTGCGGCGTTTTTACTGCACCGGAAAGGATTGAAACAGGACGATTCGAGCGGTCAAGAATTTTTACGGCAATTTTGGGATCTCTCAAAAACTTACTGTAATAACCCGTTATTTTATCGGCAATATCGGTTTCGCTTCGGCAAAGTCCGTAAACAGGCGAATCTACAAACTGAACGCCGGTCAAAAAGCCTTCCGGCGTGAGCCTTCCGCGCCAATCATATTCAAAACTGCCAATCACATCTATTTCGATTAAATCGCCGAAATGAATCAAACTTTCTTCGGAAATCTGCGACTTGATTATTTCACTAATGGCGGTATTATTTGTCGGAGTCGTGTTTGTATCTTGAGATAAAATAGAGCTTTGCAACAAAATCAGGCAAAGAAAAAAAATTGAGAAGTGATACAGCTTTCCTTTATTCATTAATTCATTTTGCCTAAATTTGATTTTAATTTTTTCAAATTCAACAGCATTTTCTTCGACAAATTATTATTCAACCTTCATCTCTTTTTTTCGCATTTTTGTCGGCTTTGAAGAAACCGTTCCCGGAACGGCAAACCCCCTAAACTCCCAATTACACGAGTCGCACAGCAAATTATAGCGAAAAAGTATCTTTGACCAGATGGGAGTTGAAAGGTATCCGCGTCTGATTCGTTTGCTGTAACATCGTGGGCATCTTTGGCTAATCATTTTCTTTATCGGTTATATATTTAAATTTTTGTGATTTTTGTTTCACTTTTGAGATTTTATTTTCTAATCTTCTAACCTTTTCAATTTCCTTATTAATTTTGTCGGCAATTGTTTTCATTTCTTCATATCGAACATTTTCGCGTGCCAGATAAAAAAGCGCATCGCGGTAATGACTTATTGCTTCACGATAATTTTCCTTAAAAGTTTCGCGTTCCGCTTGTTCAATCCAATGAGAAATTTTTATCGAAGCGATAAATTCATTCAGCGCATCTTTCGATTCCGACAATTTTTTTTCATCGGGATAAAATTGCAGTGCAGAATCTATTGCAATCAAAGCCCGTTGCGTCAATTCGATCTTATCGGACAATTCAACTTGATTACTCGCTTCTTGTGTAAGCAAACGCGATTCGATCTCAACCCAACTCAACAAATGAAATTTATGTAAATCTTCAACGATTTCTTTTCCGCGCCGCAATGCTGCGAGGCGAGGCGAACCGACTCCGACCGTTTCGAGCTGTTCTTTATTAATCGAGAGATATTCGACACATAATTCAAAAACATCCCAATGACCGTCGGGCAAATGTCCCAAAACTTTGGCGGCATCGGATTTTCGTTTTATATGTTCGATTAATGCCGCATTTCTTTTCAAACTGACTTTATAAATATCCCGATTTACGCTTGAATGTAAAACGATATTATTCAAATTATAATCAAGCTGTTTTTCCGTCATAAGATAGCGTTGACGCGCTTTTCTTAAAACAATCTCACGCACAAAAACGGCACTAGCCAAGACAAAACTGGCACTTATGCCCGAAATTATCCACGGAGAATCTTCTCCGCCTTCTTGCAGAATCGCCCAGACCAGAAAAAATACTGCAATCGTTATCGCAATTGCCAAAATATAAAAACCGGACGCAGGAAGCCAAAACGGACGGTTGTAGCTTCGTGAAACTCGTCCGCTGTTTTTTTTGATAATTCTTTGTGGTTGATGATTTCGGAACTGTTTGCTGGTCAATATTTAACTCCAATTTCTCAACTTATACCAATTTTAGCCGATAAGAACTAAATGCCACAATATTAATAAATAGTTAAATTTTCTGTCGTAATTGTCAATTAAAAAGAAATTTTTCCTAAATTTAACTGTTTTGTTATAATTTATTTATATGAGCGGCAAAAAGAAAAAAACTACGGAGCGTCCTATTTTCGATTCGATTCGCAAACCGACTGCGCCGCCGAGCAAAACAATCGGAAAATCAAAACCGGACGAAAAAGTTTATCCCTCGCGCCGTAAAATCAAACATAAAAAAACGGAAGATTCCGACAAATAATATGAACATTTTCAAAAGTTTTTACCAAAAAATACTGCGTCCGAGCGTTTGGGCAAGACCGCAAATGCAGGTTACTTTTCGCGCTGAGATAATGCCGGGGAAAAGCCGTGAAGAACGAACTTTTCAAATCGAAAAAGTTTTAGCCAATGGTCGCGTAATTCTGAAAGATTTTGTCGGAGAACATAAAGAAAGTGCTTTTGAGCCGATAAATTTTAAAAGATGAAAGGTGAAAAGTAAGAAGCGAAAGGTAACGCAAAAGAAATATAAGTTGAATTCTTTTTGACTTTAGCTTATTGGATAAAAATAGAATTAAAAAAGCCAAATTTCACTTTTCATCTTTCACTTTTTACTTTCATTTACCATTCATAAATTTTTCCTACTTCTAAAACCCTTAAATTTTCAATTTCTAATGCTTCTAATTCTTGAATGATCTCATCGCGATACATCGGCTTAAGATTTATAACATAAACAGGACAATCTTTTTCGAGTTTTTCTAATTCTTTTCTTAAAGTATCAGGTGTCAAATGATGGGAAACTTTTGCCAAGCCTTTTAGATCATTGGGGAAAGCACATTCAACCAATACTGCATCAATTTTTTCTTCCTTGTTTATTTTTTCCCAAAAACTTTTCATTTTTGCAGTATCACTACTCAAAGCAATCGAAGACTTTTCATCTGAAATAATGAATCCAACGGTCGGAACTTTATGATTGACCTTTATCGCCCTCATTTTCAAATGTTTGACGGAAAAAGTTTTGCCGACTTCAAACGGACAATATTGCATAACCGCGCCGTTTTCATTGTTTAATTCCGAAAATCTCGGATAAATATCCCAATTGAAAATATGTTTTTGTAAAATATCGATTACTTCGACTGAGGCGTAAATGCGAATCGGTTGTGTCAAACTTGCAAATAGATCATCAATAAAAAGCGGCAATCCGGCAATATGATCGAGATGCGCGTGAGTTAAAACTATATCCCTGATTTGTTTTTTTTGTTCAGCGGAAGTTGCCATTGCCAAACTTCCTGCATCAATTGCAAGGCAATCATCAATCACAAAACACGCTAAATGCTGCCGCGCCGAAGCGCAGCCATTTTCCTCGAATGTGCTTGGCAGAAGTTGGAATTTCATTATTTATAAAATAATTTACCAAGACCAAAGTAATAATTCGGATTTTACAATATAAATCAATTAATCACTAACAAACTTAACATTATGAACAAACTTTTGCCGGATTATCTGGCGCAGGTTTGTGCGCGTCCGCCGTCAATTTCATAAGTTGCGCCGGTAATCCAAGCGGCTTTTTCGGAAGCGAGAAAATAAATTAATTCGGCAATTTCTTCCGGTTCACCGACGCGACCGATTGGATGCGTTGTTTTTGAATGTTCGAGAAAATTTTCGTAATCTTCATCGTTCATTCCGCTGCGTTTGTGCAGTTTTGTTTCAACAACGCCCGGATTTACTGCATTTACCCGAACTTTTTTTTCTGCGAGTTCCAAAGCCGCACATCTCGTCAATTGGTCAACGGCGGCTTTTGAAACACAATATGCCAGAACATTCGGAAACGCGCGACTTCCGGCAACACTCGAAACATTGACGATATTTCCCTCCGTTTTTTCTAAATAAGGCACACAGCGGTTCATTAAATAAAACAATGAACGCAGATTGATATTCATCATTTTATCCCAATCATCAAGGGTCGTGTTTTCAATTGAACCGTTCAAAATGATTCCGGCGGCATTAATCAGCACATCAATTTGACCGAAATGTTCGAACGTATCGTTGACGATTCTTTCTACTTGGGTGTTTTCACGAATATCTGCCAGTTGTGATTTTATCTTTCCGCCGACTTTGTTCGCTTCGTCACGCAAAGTGCTGAGTTCTTTTTCGTTTCTGCCGACGGCAACGACTTTTGCTCCGTTTTTGGCAAATAATAATGCGGAAGCCCGACCGATTCCACTGCTTCCTCCGGTAATTATGACGACTTTATCTTCCATATTTTTTGTTTGTATGACCAAACTTTTTATGCAGTTTAGCACAAAAGTCAGGTGAAAAGTCTAGGCAGATGAATGAAGAAATAATTTTTAATAAAATAATTTAAAAATAAAAAACAGACAGCTAAAGTCAGCTATCTGTTTATGATGTCAGGAGTTTAAAGACTGTTTCAAAATTATACAAATTGAATCATTCTTTGCATTAAAAAGCTACACTCCACTCGTTTGCGGCTGATTTGAAAAGAATTTTTCAATCGCCTTTTTTGTTTCTTCGCGTTTGCGATTTTGAAAATCGCTAACCCAGTTTGAGACTGTTGAGACCATTTCGCGAGCAACAACCTGTTTCGATGCCTTCTCAACTTTTACGGTCTTTTCCGTGTTTTTGAGTTCCATTTTCTTTATTACTTTTATTTTAGCTTTTGCTGTCATTGGTATAATTTCCTTCTATGTATGAATTGTATATTTATGTAATGCAAAGATAGTGTTTCTTTATTCCTTCAATTATCTATAAGCAATTTGAATGCCATATTTTCAAAGACGATTGAAGACATAAGTTTTTGCGCTTTTCTTACAATTTATTTTTGTTTGCAAACTGCAAATAATTTATTTAGTTTTTGCGCTTTGCAATTTATTTAAACGCTTTCATCGCTCGTTTTGTTCCAAAATATTTTGCTTAACTACCGATGTTATGTGCATTTAATTAATGAACGAGCAGATATATAAAGTTTGCAAATAAAATGGCATAAACATTGCACCTCAGCTAATTGATGAATCTTAACGACTTTATAATTATTTATCTTGCCTGCGGCGCACCTTTCGGAGTTTATTATTTTTTCGATAAAAAAAATTCTCTTTCGTCAAAACGTCTTTGGCTTGAAAGTATTTTGGTATTCTTTTTCTGGATACCTTTTAGTTGCAATTTCTTACTTAAAAGTAAGAAAAATTTTAAAAACTTTGTTAATTATTTCGATGAAAATCCGAAATTGGATTCAGAACCTGACAAATATATTTTCTCGGTTCAAAAAGAGATTGAAAAAATAATACTGAAAAGTAATGTGGAACTTTCGATATATGAATTCAGAGAAGTTGCGGAAAGATATATCGGTTTGACATTTGCGAAACAAAACGCTGAGAGTATCACAGATTTTGAAAATATGACAAGCGAGTTTTTCAAAATCTCCGAAAATCCGAACTTAAATCTTTCTTCAGTATGTTTTAACCGACGCAACCGCAACCGTCTTTCCTTTCATCAAAAAAATGCAAGACGAGATTTTATTGATATTTTGAAGAAAATTTTGTCGGCTGATTCCGATAAAAAAAATCTTGGCTTTTTAGTTTATGAATTTGTTAAACTTTTAAATGACAGCGAAGCGAAAAATATGCTTTCAAAAATGTTTGGCGATTATCAGCAAATCACTAAGAAATTAATCGTCAAAAAACCGGAGATCGAATTATGGAAAACCGAACAACACAAACCATTACCCGCCAGCCAGTTATCAATTCAATTTCAAACTTTGAGCGCGACAGCGAACTTACGCAAAAAAGATTAGACGCAATTCTTGCCATAAATTCTGAAATAGCTAAAGAAAAAAATTCATTTTTATCGGAACGCGAAAAATTTGAATCGGAGTTGATAAAAAATCCTTTGACGAGCGAAAAAGCCTTTGCTTACTTCGGTTTGCTTTTAGGAGCGTTTCCGCCCGCCGCAATTTTCACTAAGTTTTTCATCGAAAACGGCGCGTTTCGCGGTGATGAGATTTGGATTCTCGGCGTTTTGGCAATTGTCAATTTAATTTCCGCCGTCGTCGGTTTCTTTTCCGGTAAATTGATCGGAAAAATGGTACGTGAAGTTGAAAAGATTTCATGGTTAAAAATGCTACTTTTGCTACCGTTTATCGGAATGCTTTGGGGCATAATGTCCGGTGGCGCGGGCGGAATCATTATTTTTATAATCGGCGCGTTTTTCGGCGCATACTTCGGCGCGATGGTTGGCAGCATTGCACTTCCGTTATTCACAATTCTTCATCGTTTAATGAAAAAAGGAGATTTGATCGAGCGAAATCAGTTTATACCGATTGCTTTTGGCATCACTTTCGTAATTTGCGGATTTATCCTTGGTTTATGATCATTTGAGAAATTAATCTGTTTTGTAACAAGAAATTCATTAACTTGTAACATTTTAGTAACAAAATAGTAATATAAATTAATTTCTTATGAACAAAAAGTTAATAATTTTCGGCGCAATTATTTTTGTATTCACTGTAAACGTCTTTTCACAGACGAGTCCAAACGAACACGACACACAATTTTGGAATGAAACAACCGTTTCTTTTCCCCTTCTCAAAGTAAAGGATAAAAGCGGTAAGGAAACCGAGAAACTATCCGGTTTTGTCAATGGAGCACTACGATTAGGGCAAAATGCAAAGCACTTTATTGATGAAAGAATAGGTTTCGGAATTGAATACAAAATCAACAACTATTTCAGTTTTTCGCCGAGTTATCTTTACCGCGCCGCACAGCCGACAAAAAACAAAAAAGAATACGAACACCGCTTACGATTTGATCTAAATGTTGAAAAAAAATGGAAGTATTTTTCTCTAAAAGACAGAAATCGTATTGAACACCGAATTCGTAATTCAAAAGACGACACAACGCGCTACCGCAATAAAATCCAATTAAAAGTTCCGGTTAAATATAGTGATGGTAAAGAACTTTTCACTCCTTTTGTCGCCGACGAACCATATTACGATTTCAAACAACACAGGTGGTTTAGGAATGAACTTTCAGCGGGAATTAGCAAAAAAGTAACTAAAAGCACAACTGTTGAACTTTTTTATATGCTTCAAAATAACAGAAATGTAACGACATTGAAGAAACTCGACATCATCGGGGTTAATTTAAAATTCAAAATTGATTAAAATTTATAAATTATTATTGATGGTTTAGCAAGCGGTCTTTGACCGCGATAAATTCGATAATCTTCATCTAATCGCAGTCGAAGACCGCTTGCTAAACTGTTGAGTTAATATTAAAGCTCTTTGCTTTTCACCAAAATTAAAGCTAAAACAAAATACAATGCTTGTATTGCTTCATCTTTTCGCGCTTTTTTTGCTTGTGACGCTAGGTTTTTATGTGTTTGTCGCAAATCCGCGAAACCGCGCCCATCAGACTTTTGCTGCATTTATTGCATTTCTCGCGCTTTGGACTGTCAAAGATCTAATTTTCTGGAATTTTCACGATAAAAATCTTCCCGCCGGTTGGTGGGCTTCGGCAAGTTTTATCATTGCGCTTTTGATGCAATGTTCGCTGGCGATTTTCGCTTGGGTTTTCCCGGAAAATTCCAGAACGCCGAAAAAACGAGCCGCAATTCTTTTTGCGCCGAGTTTAGTTTTAATTCCTGCCGCGCTTTTCGGACTGCTCTGGCACAAGATCGGATTCGAAAACGGGAGATTTATCATTGATCTCGCACCGCTGGCTTATGCTTTTGTCGTTTACGTTTATTTCGTTTTCACTTTCGGCGCGGTAAATTTATTAAAAAAATATTGGGAATATAAGAACACGCAAAAAGGTCAGCAAATCGGCGCGATTCTTTGGGCAGTTGGAATAACGTGCGTTTTGAAAACTCTGGCAAATATTGTTTTACCATTTTTCGGAATTTATGAATTTCTGCCTTACAGCACGATTTTTGTTCTGCCGGGGGTTTTGATTTACGCTTACGCAATTTCAAATTTTAAACTGTTTTCCCTGCAAACCGCACTCGATCAATTTCGCCTTTTTCCGATTGCTTACAAAATCGCGCTTTCCATCGCAACCGTTGCAATAATCAGTTTTATTATTTTTCAAATTCCCATCGTTTATTGGGCGTTTCACGACGGAATGACATTTGAAGCGTGGCGCAAATACTTAGTTTTCAGCATAATCTCTGCGCTCGTGCCGAATCTTTTGCTCGTTTTAATAATCGTCCGAATTTTTTCGCGTCCGCTTCAACGTATTACTCTGGCGGCAGTTCAAGTTACCGATGGAGAATATGGAACTGAAGTTGATTTGCGAAAAAGCAATGACGAAATCGGACTTCTGGCAAATTCGTTCAACGAAATGAGTCGCAAAATGGCGGACGATATCGAACAATTAAAAAAGCTCAACGAACAATTGACGCGAACCGAAAAACTAGCCGCGATGGGAACGCTTTCCGCCGGAGTCGCACACGAAGTCAACAATCCGTTGGCTTCGATTTCTTCATTAATTCAAATGATGCAGAGAAAGGATCTGGACGAAGATACAAAGGAAAAATTGAGGTTGATCTCGACGCAAATAACACGAATCACGCAAGTTACAAAAGATATGATGGATTTCGCGCGAGCGCGTCCGGCGGCGAAGAGTCTGATTAATGTAAATGAAATTATCGAAATGAGCTTGCGATTGGCAAGTTTTGATAAATCGTTTCAAAAGTTAGAACTAGAGACAGATTTTGAGGAGAATATGCCGGAAATCTTGGCAGATTCAGACCAATTGCAACAGGTTTTCTTAAACTTATTCTTGAACGCTCGCGATGCAATGCCGAGTGGTGGCGAATTATCAATCATAACGGCTCAAAACGAAAGAGAAATCTTTATTAAAATCTCCGACAGTGGAATCGGAATTAACTCAAAAGATTTGAAAAAAATTTTTGACCCATTTTTTACAACGAAATCTGCCGGAAACGGAACGGGTTTGGGTTTGGCGGTTTGCTACGGAATAGTTACTGCACACGGCGGAAAAATAGAAGCGGCATTAAATAAATCAAACGGGACAACTTTCCTGATTATCTTGCCGAAAAACGAAAAAAAAGCAGCAGACCAATAAAAAGTCTGCCGCCGTGAATAAAAACTGATCAAGTTTTTCAAATTTCTATATAGAATAAAAAATCTTTATAAATAATATCGTTTGCCATTTTTCACATAGAAACTCTTACCATTTTTAGCTCGGTAGTATTTTCTACTATTTCGGGTGTATAAATAAGTTGCACCTGTTCCTGCCGCCGCTCCTACTAACAATCCGGTTTTACCGCCGATTGCCGCGCCTGTTCCTGCACCGAGCAACCCGCCGCCGGCAACTTTTGCCAACCGCCGCGTGTTCGAATTCGCGTAACGGCGTTTCGTTCCCTTTCGGCTCGAAGCATAAAGCAAACCTGCGCCTGCGCCGACCATCGCGCCGTTTCTGCCACGCCCGATCAACGCTCCGGCAGCTGTGCTTCCGGCAACAATCGCAATGTTGGTTGCCAAACCTCTATTTTTTTTCTTTTTGCGTGTTTGCGCCGAAGAATCGTTCGCAAACGCTGTAAATAAAAATGCAAATGTTATAACTAAAGTAAATATCTTTTTCATCTTTGTATCTCCCCTTTTGGACTGAAATTTATATGTTTGCCCAATTTTAATACTGTAAAGACAATCAAACTCTATGCCAAGAATCTATTGATCAGTATTTTACGGGTTAAGTCTTTTGTTTTCATATCGTTTACAAAATTAGGCGATTTGTGCGAAAATTTCACAAAAGGACTTTAGACGATTTAGTGTTGTAATTCTTGACAGGCACACGATTTCGTTGCAAGTTATTGATACACTTCTAATCCAACAAGAGGAAAAATTTAATGAAAAAACTGTTTCTTAGCTTTATAGCTTTATTTCTATTTCTCTGTCCTGCCTACGGACAGACGAAGACAACAGCATTTGTCGGAGCAAGAATAATTCCGATCGTCGGAAATCCGATAGAAGACGGAATTTTACTCGTTCAAAACGGAAAAATAACCGCAGTTGGAGATGCCCGAACTGTTCGGCTTTCTTCCGATGTTGAAATTATTAATGTCAAAGGCAAAGTTATTATGCCCGGTTTGGTTGATACGCACAGTCATGTCGGGGAACCCGCCGGAGCGGACGGTTCCGCGCCGATTCAACCCGACATACGTATTCTTGATTCGGTAAATCCGTATTCTTCAAGTCTGCAAAGAGCGCAAACCGGCGGGATTACGACCGTTAATGTAATGCCCGGTTCGGGACATCTCGACAGCGGACAGACGCTTTATTTAAAGTTGCGCGATGATGCAAATACGATTGATGATCTGTTGATTTACGATGAAAAAGGTATTTATATGGGCGGAATTAAATTTGCGAACGGCACGAATCCGATTCGTGCCGGCGGCGGAAAGTTTCCGGGAACACGCGCCAAATCCGCCGCGCTCGTCCGCGAACAATTTATCAAAGCGCAGGAATACCGCGATAAAGTGAAAAAAGCCGGAAATGATAAAGAAAAAATGCCGCCGCGCGATCTGGCGATGGAAGCATTGGTCGAAGTTCTCGACGGCAAACGCACCGTTCATTTTCACACGCACCGCCACGACGATATTATGACTGTTTTGCGTTTGAAAAAAGAATTCGGCTTTAAAGTCGTTCTTCAGCACGTTTCCGAAGCATGGAAGGTTGCCGATGAGATTGCTAAAGCCGGAGTTCCCTCTTCAATTATTATGATCGAGGCACCGGGCGGAAAACTCGAAACTTTGGACGTTTCAATTTCTAACGGAGTCGCGCTCGAAAAAGCCGGAGCATTTGTCGGTTTTCACACAGATGATTATATTACCGATTCGCGCCATTTTCTGCGTTCGGCAGGTTTGGCGGTTCGCGCCGGAATGTCGCGCGACAAGGCACTCTACGGAATGACGATGGCGGGCGCAATTATGCTCGATTTGGACAAACGAATCGGTTCGCTTGAAACCGGAAAAGATGCCGATTTTATAGTTCTTTCCGGCGATCCGTTAAGTGTTTATACCCACGTTTTGCAAACTTGGATTGAAGGCAAAAAAGTTTTTGACAGAAGCGATCCAAAAGATTATTTAATTGCCGTCGGCGGATTCGGTGCGACAAACGACAAATTAGTTCATCTGGATTGTTTCGATGGAGATGTGGAAGGAGGACAAGAATAATGGAAAATGGAAAATTGAAAATTGAAAATTATAAGAAAATCTGTGTGAATCTGTGTTTATCTGTGGTTATAATTTTTCTTTTTGCAATCGGCACTCAAGCGCAAATCGCAATAAAAGGTGAAACGGTTTGGACGATGGCGGGCGAACCGATTCAGAACGGCGTTGTTTTGGTCAATAACGGCAAGATCGAAGCGGTCGGAACGGCGGCGCAAGTTCAGATTCCGGCAAACTACAAAATCGTTACGGCAAAAGTCGTCACTCCGGGTTTGATTGACGCGCACACAGTTGTCGGACTGGCAGGTTATATGAATCAGCCGCACGATCAAATGCAGGTTGACGGATCTTCGCCGATGCAGCCCGAACTTCGAGCGATTGATTCATACAATCCGCGTGAAAAATTGGTCGAATGGCTTCGTCAATTTGGCGTGACGACAATTCATACCGGACACGCTCCGGCGGCACTTGTTTCGGGACAAACAATGATTACCAAAACTTTTGGTGAGAATGTTGAAGATGCAGTCATCATTCCGACGGCGATGATCGCTGTAACATTAGGCGAAAATTCACTTGAAAGCGGCGGGAAATCTCCCGGCACACGCTCTAAACAAGCCTCGATGCTTCGCGCCGCTCTGATCAAAGCGCAGAATTACGGCAAAAAAGAAGATGCTTCGCGTGATTTGACGATGGAAATGATGAAAATGGTCATTGACCGCAAAATTCCGCTTCTCGTTACGGCACATCGCGCTCAGGATATTATGACCGCTTTGCGGATCGCCAAGGAATTTAACATCAAAATCGTTCTCGACGGCGCGGCAGAAGCGTTTATGGTTTTAGACGAAATTAAGGCTTCGGGTTTTCCGGTAATCATTCATCCGACGATGTATCGCGCTGGCGGTGAAATGGAAAATCTTTCGATGGAAACGGCATCAAAGTTGAAAAACGCCGGAATTCCCTTCGCACTTCAGAGCGGTTACGAAACTTATGTTCCGAAAACGCGAATAGTTTTATACGAAGCCGGAATTGCAGCGGCAAACGGACTTTCCAGACGCGATGCGCTCGCTTCGATCACAATTGACGCAGCAAAAATTATCGGTTTGGACAGCCGCATCGGTTCAATCGAAAAAGGCAAAGATGCCGATCTCGCAATGTATGACGGCGATCCGTTTGAATACACGACGCACTGCGTCGGCACAATGATTAACGGCAAAATCGTTAGCGAAGTTGTTCGATAAGTTGGTGTTAATTTGATCCATAAAAAAACAGGAAGGTTTAATAACTTTCCTGTTTTTTTATATTAAGCGTGTTCCATTGTCATTTGGTTGAGCGCACGTTTGCTGAAAATTCCGATGACGATCGTGGCGACTATCGTCGCAATAATTCCTAAAATTATCATCCAAGATTCCTGCGGCTGATCAAAATTGAGAGTTGTCAGGCTCGAACCGACGAAAACTGTTGCCGAAGTTCGCGGCAAATAACCGATCACAGTTCCCAATAAAAAGGTTTTTATCGAAACACCGGAAGCCGAGATCATAAAATTTGTTGCGGCAAACGGAACTGCCGGAGAAAGCCGTAAAAGAACGATAATTAAAAGTGTTTTGGAAAAACTTTCTTTCAATAAAGCCTTATGAATCGCATTTAGTTTCGGTTTTTCTGCAATGATGTTTTGGAAATTTTCGCCCGCCAGACGTTTTGAAACAAAAAAATTTATGGCAAGCGCACCGCCGATTGCGCCGAGCATCGCCAGCAATCCGAGTTGAAAATTAAACGCCCAACCGCTGACTATGCCGACAACATTCGTCGGCAAAATCGCCAATCCCGCCAGCACCGAAACGCTGATGATAAAAGCGAGAATCCCTTCGGTCTTATTCGCTTGCAACCAAGGGCTGACGTTGTAAATAACGCCGATAAAAGCCGTCAGACCGAAAATCGGCATCAAAAGTGAAAATCCCGCCCAGAATCCGATCTTGCCAAATTCATCTTTAAACTTTTTAATTTTTTTTATTAAATGTTTCAAGCCCATCATTCTATAAAATATGTCAATGAAAATCTTCGGAATTAATAGAATGGTTTTTAAAATTGTGAGAGTCAAATGCAGGTCGAAAGTGTTCAAATTTTGTTTAATTTAATTGATTAACTTTCTATCACTTTTTCCGGTTTGTTTCTAGAGAAGGCAAAAATCAATTATACAAATTTTGATATAACAATCTTAAATTATATTCAAGTGAACTAATATTTACATTTGTCATAAATTTCATTGAGTTTTTTTTCAATTTATGGCAATGTTCTTTCAACAAAAAATTTTAGTTCTTAACTTACAGGAAAAAATTATGAGTCAAACAGAATTTTACAGAGGAGCGATAAGCCCGGGCGATTGTGTCAGCAACGGGTGGAATTTAGTCAGTCAAAACTTCGGTTTATTTTTGGGAGTTTCAATTTTAGGAATGATTCTGGCAGGCTGTATTCCCTGCGTTAGTCTTTTTATTTCAGGTCCGATCATTGCCGGAGTTTATTATGTTTTTCTCCGTCAAATGAATGGTGAGCAGGTTGATTTCGGAATGATGTTCAAGGGATTTGAGGTTTTTGTGCCGGCAATGGTCATCGGTTTGATTATGGCAATTCCCGAAATAATCGGGCAAGGCATAAGAATTTCGATAAATGTTGCTGACATCGGAATTCAAAGCCAGGGAGATGGAAGATACGCCGGACTTTCCGCCGGACTCGCTATTCTTGCCGTTATTGTCGGTCTTCTTGTTATAGTCGTGGGATTTGTTATTAGAATCTCCTTGTTTTTTGCTTTGCCTTTGATCGTCGAAAAAAACATGGGTGTCGGCGACGCAATCAAACTCAGTGCCAGCGCAGGTTGGGCAAATTTCGGCGGAATCTTTCTTTTGTCAATACTTGAAGGATTAATGGCAATTGCCGGAATCCTTGTTTTCTGCGTCGGAATTTTCTTTGTAATCCCGATAATCTACGCGGCAAATGCTTTTGCTTATAGGCAAGTATTTCCGCAGACCAATCAACCGGGATATAATGCGCCGCCGCCGCCGACAGATTACGGCTTCGGTCAAGGAATGTAATTTTTAAGATTAATCTTTTGGAAATTCGGCGGATTTATCAAAAAATTTCCGCCGTTTTTAATTTTAAATGTCTGTAATTTTAGATTCTGTAAATAAAAAGCTATTTGCTGGGAACGCACGCATCTTGCGTGCTGAGCGCGTGAGCGCGAATAAATTTCTGTCACCAATAAAATTTATTTAATACAGAAATTTTTCACGCCGCTTTGCAAGCGACGTGGCACGCAAGATGCGTGCGCTCCCAGCTAAAACATTCTTTTTTACGATATTAAATTTTCAAAGACCATAATCTAGCGGCAATTTAAAAAAGCAAAAGCACGAATTATTTACAGTAACTAATTTTATAATATGTTAATCTTGCAAAGTAATTTTTAAACCAAACTAAAATTAAAGGATAAACATAAATGATCGCTACTTTTTTTCTTTCGGCTATTTTTCTGTTTCAAACGCCGAATATTCCAAATCAACCGACTCCGACTCCAACACCGAATCCGCAGGTTACGGTCAAAGTCGGCGAACCGCAGGAAGACAAAAAACTCGCGCTCGATGAGCCGACATCAGTTACAAAACATTCTATTCGCGTCGGCGGAAAAACCTTAAATTACACAGTAACTACCGGATTTATGCCGATCCGCGATGAGCGAACGGGTGAAACTGAAGCGAAACTTTTTTTTATGGCATACAAACTCGACAACGCCGTTTCGCCCGAAAAACGTCCGCTGATGTTTTCGTTTAACGGCGGTCCGGGTTCGGCTTCGGTTTGGCTTCATCTCGGCGCACTCGGACCGAAGCGCGTAAAAATGCTTGACAACGGGTTTATGCCACCGCCGCCGTATCAATTGGTTGATAACGATCAAACGTGGCTGACGGAAACCGATCTGGTTTTTATTGATCCGGTCGGAACAGGTTTCAGCCGCGCCGTTGATCCGAAAAAAGCCGAGAAATTTTTTAGTGTGAACGGCGACGTTCAATCGGTCGGCGAATTTATCAGAATGTATCTGACACGCCACGAACGCTGGAGTTCGCCGCTTTTCCTCGTCGGCGAAAGCTACGGCACGACACGCGCCGCCGGACTTGCGGGCTATCTTTTCGAAAAAGGAATTGCCTTCAATGGAGTTCTGCTCGTTTCAAATGTAATGAATTTTCAAACTATCCGCTTCGCCGACGGAAATGATCAGCCGCTTGTTTTTATTTTTCCGTCTTACGCGGCAACGGCTTGGTATCACAAAAAACTTTCATCCGAAATGCAGTCAAAACCGCTGGAAACGATTTTGCGCGAAGCCGAAAATTTTGCAATGAATGAATTTGCTCCGGCATTGATGCGAATTGATAAACTATCCGCGCAAGAAAAACAGGATTTGCTCGACAAGTTCAGCAAATATTCCGGCTTGAGCAAAACCTATATCGAACAAAATAATTTCCGCATTGATTTGAGCGAATTTATGAAAGAATTGTTGCGCGACCGACGTTTGATGGCAGGTCGTTTAGACAGCCGTTTTACCGGAATTGATACAAATGCGGCGGGCGACAATCCCGATTTCGATCCGAGTATGTCGGCGATTCGCACGCCTTACACGGCGACATTTAACGATTACGTGCGTCGTTCGCTCGGCTTTAAAACCGATATGGAATATTACATTTTAGGCGGCGGAATTACTTCGCCGTGGAATTGGAATGTCAATAACGGCTACGCCAACACGAGCATTCCGTTATCGAGTGCAATGCGGAAAAATCCTTTTATGAAAGTCTTCATCGCATCTGGCTATTACGATATGGCAACGCCGTATTTTGCCACGGAATACACGCTTTCAAATATGAATCTCGAACCCGTTTTGCGGCAAAACATCACGCAAAAATATTACGAAGCCGGACATATGATGTATATCGAGAAAAATTCCCTGCAAAAGCTAAAACAGGACGTTTCAGCATTTATAGGCAATTCTTTGCCAAAATAAATTGTTCACAGTAACATCTAAAAGAGTCAACTTTGGCTGGGAGCGCACGCATCCCTGCGTGCTGAGTGCGATAGCACGAATAATACGATTAACATCAAAACGCGTGAGTTTTAGAGAAGTAAAAACGCGTTAATTTTGAAAAGAACCACAAGCGGATTTATCTATTTTTATGAGAAACCTCAAAATAAATTGATAGCCGATGAAAACGCTGTTTATATTGACGTTTTTCAGTTTGTCGTTTGAGGTGTGAAGATATTTTTGCCAATCATTCGATAATCCGTGAAAGGTAATCGCGGGAATTTCGTTGCTCTTAAATGAAGCCGAATCCGCCAGAGCCGAGTTTATCGAAGCGGTCGAAAGAGGCATTTCAAATTCCTTTGCCAAATCTTTTGCCAAAACGATCATTTTCGGACTCGAAACATTTTCCAAAACCTGCGGATAGGCAAATCCGAAACTGTCGAGATTGACCATTGCACAATAATTCGATTTTTCTTCCTGCGGAATCGCTTTTGCCATCGCATTTGAACCGAGCAAACCTTTTTCTTCCTTGCCGAAAGCGACGAATTTGTAAGTTTTTTCAGTATTTAAATCCTTCATCGTGCGGTAAAGATTAGAGATTATGACAATTCCCGTCCAATTATCAATCGCGCCGCAACCCTCATCAGATTTGTCGTAATGTGCGCCGATAATTACCGTTTCGTTTGATTTCCCTTTTTTAGTTACAACCAGATTTTCGACCTTTTTGAAATCTTCGACGACTAAATCTGTTTCGTCCGCACCCATCTTGATAAAGAGTTTTTTAACGGCTTCGAGTCTTTCTTTGTCTTTGCACGGAACGAGTTCGAGGTCGGTTTTAATTTCCTCTACGGTTGAAACTTTTGTTTTCTGCGCTTGCTGAAAAAAAGCGGTCAGGCTGAGCGCAAAAATTAGAATTGCGGTAACAATTATTTTTTTCCAGAGATTTTCCATATTTTTTTATTTCCTGTTAATTCCGTGTCAGAACCGCTTGCGTAAGCGGACGGGCAAACTTAATAATCTTGAGAGATGATTTGAAATGTGTGCTGTCAACCTTTAACCACCCGCTAACGCAGGTGGTTCTGACTTGTTTAATGTTTTGTATTTCCCGTTAAAAGATTAATGGCGTGAGGCAAAACGGGTTTGATGACTTCAAAACATTCGACCGCACCTTTCGGCGATCCCGGTAGATTTACAATTAGAGTTTTGTTGCGAATTCCGCACACGCCGCGCGAAAGCATCGCCGTCGGAGTTTTTTTCAAAGTTTCAAAACGCATTGCCTCCGCAAGTCCGGGAGCTTCGCGTTCGATCACGCTGCGGGTTGCTTCAGGCGTATTATCGCGCTCGGCAAAACCTGTTCCGCCGGTTGTTAAGATCAAATTTACGTCGTCGCGCCCGGTCAATCCGAGAAGCACATTGTGAAGTTTTTCCAGATCATCCGAAACAATAATTTTATCAATAACCTCCGCACCCATTCCGAGCAGTAATCCGACCAACGAAACACCGGAAATATCGTCGTCCTTGTGCCGCGTATCACTAACGGTTACGACAATCGCGTGAATTTTTTCGTTGTTTTCCATATTCTTAAAAAAGCCGCTGACTGTGATGCTACTTATTATTCTGACAGCTAAACTTTTTACGTTGATTAAACAACAATCGTTGCATCAAATTGAAATCACAGTTCAAACGACTTTGTGGCTTAAAAAAATTAAGGCGTTCTTTTCAAATTCAACATATTGAAAAGAACGCCTTAAAATCAGTTATTTATCGGATTTAACGATTGTTATAACCTGTAATCGGGAAATCACCCGTATTTCCCCATTGTTGAATAAACGACGCACTTCCGTTTGAAGGCAAAACCCAAAACTCACGCGGCGTGGTCAAAAAGACTGCGACATCGGTTTTTCCGTCGCCGTCGTAATCGCCCTGTGCGCGGGTTCTGCTCGCACTCGGACCCCAAGCCCTTCGCGTCAGGTAAACATCTTGTGTCGGATTAGAACTTGCCACGTAATACCAGGCATTTTGCGAACCTTCCGTTAAAGTTCCGGCAACATCTGTTTTTCCGTCGCCGTCATAATCGCCCGGTGTGCCAAACATCGAACCCGTTCCTAAAGGAGTAATTGTTGTGCTAAAATCACTACTCTTTAAAAGCCACCAATTTCCACTTTGCTGATCGAGAAAATCACCTTTGCCATCGCCGTCATAATCGCCGGGATTGGCAAATGTAGTACCGAATCTGGTGTAAGTTATGTTTCTGTTCGGATTATTGGAACTTCCGAGATAATACCAGGTATCATCCGATGTTCGGAAAACAGCCGGATCGCAACGTCCGTCGCCGTCATAATCATAGACGACACGCGGATCGTCACCGGTCGTACCGAATTGTTCAAAACGAACCGTGTTGTTGGCACTTTGAAGAATCAAAAATCCGGCATTCGGAGTTGCCGCACTTCGCCAAATTGATGGATCATCTTTGCCGTCGCCGTCATAATCGCAAGCGACGATGCGTGTTGTGATAAATTCTGCCGAAACGCCGAACGGGAAAGCCGCAACGCCTCCACTGCTGTTTAATATCCACCATTCGATCTGACCTGTCGTTGTATTATTTCGGGCAATCGCATAATCCGTTTTTGAATCACCGTCGAAATCTACGACTGTGCTTCGTCGGCGTTGAATCTGACCGCGAATCTCACCGCCGGGATTTGCCGACGTATGAATGTTCAAATAAAGTTGCGCCTGTTTCAAAGAAGTTACCTGCGCCGGAGTAAAATTACAAAGAAAATCAGTTACCGCACCTGCCGGAGTTGTTGATGGACTTAAATTGCAGATAACCGGACCGTTTGTGCCGACCCGACCGTTATGAACGTGTCCGATGGTTGCATTGCCGCCCAAACCCGACCAGCGCATTGTGACGATAGCTTGCGTTCCGGCGGCGTTCAAACTGATTGCGCCGCTTCCACGCGCCGTCGAAACGGTTGCCGGATTTTCCTGATTGTTGTCCATATACGCGATAAACGGCGCATCAAGCCCAAGTTGACCGCGAATTTCGCCGCCGCCGTTGCTGGTTGTATGAATATTAAAATACATCAATCCGGCTTTCAGTTGGGCAACCTGCGTTGCCGTAATAGCAAATGTTTTATTGACAACCGAACCTGCTGTTTGTCCGGCGGTCGGAGCTAAATCGAAAAGAACCGGACCGTTTGCGCCGACGGCTGCCGGACTATGAATATGTCCGACGGTTACGCCGCTGCTCAAACCCGAATAATAAACCGAAGCCGTAATTTGTGTTTCCGCCGTATTCAAAGTTACGCGCCCGAATCCGGTCGCGGTTGATGAAGTCGGCGGGTTTTCCTGCGCTGGAGTCAAATTTCCCGTAAAATAAGTTTCCGCAAAAACGGAAACAGACATTACGAGAAGAACGAAAATAATAGAAATTGAACTCTTACCTTTGCTGTGCATACATTCTCCTGTTAATTAAATAAAAAATTAGTCCTTTTATAAAGAATAGGGTTTTGTTAAGAATATGAAAATAATATACTTGTTGACAGGTTTTTGCAAAACAAATTTTATCCGGCGGTTATTTGAACTTCCTCTATTTTGTTTATTTTTTTTCCGTAAATTATGCTTGAAATTACACCGATGACAACCAGACACATTCCCAAAAGTGATAAAAATGTCTGCGGTTCGCCGAAGAAAATCCAGCCGATTGTAATGCCGTAAACTAAACCGGAATAGACGATAATTGCAACGCTGGCAGCTTTTTCGCGACTGAAAGCATTGGTTAAAAAAACTTGTCCGAGTTGCGAAAAAACTCCGATCAAAAGCAGAAAAAACCAGTCCCAACCTTTCGGAGTTTCCCACGCAAACGGAAGCGAAATTAAACCCGAAACAATTCCGACAACCTGAAAATACAAAATTATCGTTAAAGGATGCTCGGTATCCTTTAATTTTCTGACCAGATTATACGCCGCGCCCGAACCGAATGCGGAAATTATGCCCAAGAAAATAAAGATAAATGAAACACGCGCATCAACTTGTCCGATAAAAACAACTCCGGCAAAAGCGATGGCGTAAAAAATCCATTGAATCGGCTTAACGGCTTCTTTCAAAAAGTAAATGCCGATAATTGCGGTAAAAATCGGTGAAAGATATTGAACCGTCATCGCCGTTGCGAGCGGAATTTTCTGAAGTGTTAAAAAGAAAAAAGCGAGTGCGAGAGTTCCGAAAAATCCGCGTAAAAATAAAAAAAACTTTTTATCTCCGACAAAAGAAGCCTTTGCTCTGTAAAGTCCGACGACGCAAAAAACAGCGGCGACCAAACAGCGGAAAAATACGATTTCCATTACCGGCAAATATGAAACTTTTTTGACGAAAACATTTGCCATCGCAAAAGCAAATGTCGAAAAAAACATCTGGCTAATGCCTGAACTCAGGAAATTTGGTTGGTTTGTATTCAAAATTAATTTTTATAGATTGTAAAAAAATAAATGTCAGAATACTATAAACGCAAAGTAAAACTCTAACTACAATTCAAAAATTATGTTCAAAAAAGTTCTAATATTGTCGGCATCCGTCGGCGCAGGTCACTTAAGCGCGGCAAACGCGCTTGAAAAAGAATTCAAACTGCAAAATGCGGCGGAAGAAATTAAAAATATTGACGTTTTGGATTATACAAATCCGCTTTTCCGAAGACTTTACGGCAAGGCTTACCTCGATATGGTCAACACAATGCCGGAAGTTCTCGGTTGGATGTATGATTCGATGGATAAACCGTGGCAAAACGAAAAAAGACGGCTTGCTTTGAGCAAATTAAACACACAGCCGTTTATCAAATTGCTCAAAAATGAAAAGCCGGACATCGCCGTCTGCACACATTTTTTACCCGCCGAAATCATTTCGTGGCTCAAAGCAAAGGAAAAAATCTCGTGTCCGCAAGCGATTGTTGTCACGGATTTTGACGCGCACGCGCTTTGGCTGGTGCATCATTACGAACAATATTTTGTCGCTTTGGACGAAACGAAAGTTCATCTTTCAAAACTCGGAATTCCAACCGATAAAATTACAGTTTCGGGAATTCCGATTGATCCTGTTTTTGCTGAAACGAAAGACAAAATCGAAATGCGCGAAAGATTCGGTCTGGCAAAAGACAAATTAACGATTTTGGTTTCGGCGGGTGGTTTCGGAGTCGGTAATATTCAAAGATTACTCGAAGCATTGAGCGAACTTGAAACGCCTTCGCAGATTATCGCCATTTGCGGACGTAATGAAGAATTAAAAAACAAACTCCAAAAACTTGCGATTGAAAAATTAAACAGTAAAACCGTCAGTTTTAAACCAATCGGATTTACCAAAGAAATGGACGAATATATGTCCGCATCCGATATAATCGTCGGCAAACCCGGCGGTTTAACGACTTCGGAAGCGTTGGCAAAAGGCTTGGTTTTCGTCGTCGTCAATCCAATTCCCGGACAAGAAGAACGCAACTCCGATCATCTTTTGGAAAAAGGCTGCGCCATAAAATGTAATAATCTTCCCGTTTTAGCTTATAAAATTGATGAATTAATGTCAGATAAAAAGCGATTTGAAACAATGAAAACTAATGTTACAAAATTTGCACATCCGAATTCTTCGCGTGAGATTGTCCAAAAAATTATTTCAATTGTCTGAATTTTCAACGCAAATTATCAGCAAAAATTAATGTGATTTCAAATCTGCTCTATTCTGATCTCTCTTTTTCGCCAATTTTGACAACGCCTTAAAGCCAAAGAAAAACCCGTCCAAACTAGAAAAGCCCCACCGATGCAGGCGATAAAGCCGATAAGTTGCCCGATCATTCCGCCCGTTTCGCCCGTGTGTGTGAAGCGAATCCACGAACGAAGTTGCCGTCCGGCATTTTGCTCGCCGTATGCTTCCCATTTGGCGACTTCGTTTGTTTCAACATCAACTTTCAGGCTCGAACGCGCAAATTTATTCCAATAAATTCCTTCTTCAATTGTGAAATTTGCTTCTTTTTCAATCGGAAGTTTCAAACTTATTGTCTTCCAAATCGTTTGACTTTCAGCTTCCGCCCATAAATTTTCAAGATTTTCGGGCAAAACTTGCAGTGTTTCTTTTTCTTGGTTTTGCGATCTTTGCTGAGATTTCGGCGGTTCATTTCCGGTCAAAGTATAAACGAGGTTTCCCGCCCATTGATAAGAAATAACGACCGCAGTTGAAGTTAAAATAATTAAGACAAGCGAAGTCCAAAAACCGATGACGTTGTGCCGGTTATAATTCCGTGCTTTTCCGCTTAAATCTCTGCGAATCCAAATTACAGGTTTGAAATGTTTCCATGCCAGTTTTCGCGGAAACCAAATATAAACACCTGAAACCGCAAGGAAAAGAAACAAAAGATTTGCCGCGTCGTTCAAACTTTTTCCGACATTTCGCCCGTCGCCGGAAAGCGCGAGCCAGCGATGCACGTCTTCGACCGTGCGAAAAAGTCCGCGCCAGTTTTTTGCTCCTTCGCCAGTTATCTCGCCCGAATACGGATTTACAAAAACCTGTCCCTCGCGATTGAACGAAACGACCGCCGCCGCATTCGGATTATTTTGCAGAGTTATATTTGAAGGAGCTACATCAGGTCTTGCGGCAATCGCACTTTCAGCTATTTCACGAATGGAAACTCTCTTTACATCATACGGAATTTGAACATAACGCATATCGCTTTCGGCATAATCGAGAATATTTGATTGAAAGGAAAGCATTGCCCCGCTGATGCACATTATGAAAATAAAAATTCCGGCAATCAAACCCGCAACCAAATGTAGCCAGAAAAATATTTTGCGAAGATTTTTCATAGTGTCGTATTTGTTTTTACCAACGATAACGCAGACTGATCGAACCGTTGATTGGTGCGCCGGGCGTAATTTGATGATCATTATGCGCCGTTTCAAAATATTTACGGTTGAGAATATTTTTTAAGTTAAAAGCGATTTCGTAATGCTTTTCGCTGCGCCACGAGAGCGAAGCATCGAAACGCGCATATCCCGGCAAAGTTACGAGATTATTGGTCGAAGTAAATGTTTTACTTCTTACATTTCCGCCGAAACCGAGCCGGAATTGTTTAGGTAATTGGTATGTCAACCAAAAATTTCCCGAATTTCGCGGCGTAAGTTGGGCAAATCTGCCTTCGAGCAGAACGCCGCCGGAAACGCTGTTCGATTTTGTAATTCGCGCATCAAGCAAAGCGTATCCCGCAACAAAATCGAATTTTTGAAAAGGCGAACCCGAAAAAGTCAGTTCCAAACCGTTTGTTCTCTGTTCGCCGACTAAAATCAATTGTCCCGGATTAAGCGGATCATTTGTTTTGATATTGTCGCGGTTGAGGCGGAATATCGCCAGTGTTGCATTTAATCTTAACGGCTGAATTGTCGCTTTAATTCCGGCTTCGTAATTCTGCGTTGTTTCCGGTTCGAGTTCTTCATTATTTGCCGCAAGTGAAAGATTTTCACCCGAAGGTTGAAACGAACGCGAATAACTTCCGTAAAATGAAAGCATTTCATTCGGCTGATAAACCAAACCGAGGCGCGGACTCCATTGTTTATCGGTGCGGTTCAAATCGGCATTTTCAGAAAGCAAATTATTGAGTTCTTGTTTGAAATTATCGTAACGCGCACCGATCAGAGCCTTCCAATTTTTATTAAATGTGATCTGATCTTGAAAATAGATTCCGAATGTATTCCCGTCAAATTCATTCAAATCCCGCAATGAACCATCTGGTACCCGAAAACTTAGATCGGGATTGATAAGCCTTACCGGAACGGGCGTTGTATTATTCGTGCGAAGTGTTTCTTTATTTTGAAATCCGAATTCGACTCCGCCTAAAAGCGTATGCTGAATTCCGGCGGTTTCAACGATTCCGACGATTTCAGTTTGATTAAAATAATTTTTCTGCTTGAAATATCCCGAATATTGCCCCCGAATGACGCGCAAACGCTCATCATTTTCCGAAATACCATTCGGAATCGAACTTGTGCAGGAACTATTTGCCAAAAGCAAACAGATGCCGTTCGAATATGTGTTGTAATAATTTGTATCATAATCAATCCGGCGAAAATTGTTGCGGATTGTCCAGAAATTTGTCAGTTTATGTTCGATTTTCAAGACTTGAGAATTTACTTTGCTGGTAATTTCGTCTTCTTCAGGAAAACCGTAATAAGTGCCGATCGGAACATTTACGGCACGACCGCGAAACGAAGGAATGCCGCGATCAGGAGTTCGTTTGTCGTTCAAATATTCAAATTGAAATGTAATATCAGTTTTTTCAGACGGTTTCCAAGCCAAAGAAGGCGCGATATTATAACGGTTCTCTTTGAAAAAATGTCTGAAACTTCCCGTTTCTTCGACCGCGCCGACAAACCTGAAGGCAAGTTTCTCATTAGCTATCGGCGAACCGAAATCAAAATTTCCGCGCTTCAAACCATAAGAACCGAAAATGCCTTCAAAAGTTCCGAGTCTTTGATAAAGGTCGGGCTTTTTCGTTACGCGATTTATAATTCCGCCCGAAGAACCGCGCCCGAAAAGTGCCGCGCTCGGACCTTTGACGACTTCGATCTGTTCGATATTTGCTAAATCGCGGTAATAAAGTGCGTCGTCCCGAACGCCGTCAACAAACTGATCGCCGATTGCCGAAAAACCTCGAATAAAAAACTGGTCGCGCCGACCTTCGCCCTGCGCTACCGAAACCGCCGTCACATTATAAAGCGCGTCCTGCATCGAGCGAACCGCTTGCGAATCAATTAATTGACGATTGACGATTTCAACCGATTGCGGAATATCGCGCAAAGGTGTCGCTGTTTTTGTCACGCTTTGGCTCGTCGAAGTTACAAACGACGGCTCGATCTCAACCGTAACGACTTCAGAAATTCCTTGCGTTTCCAAAACAATATCAGAAACCTGCAAGTTTTCTTTGGTAAAATTTATTTTCTTCTCGACAGGCGACATTCCTTCATTAGAAATCGTCAAAACATATTCGCCTTTCTCAAAACAACCGAGCCTGAATTCTCCGTTCACGTCAGTCTGCGTGCGTTCAATTGTTTTCCCGCCCGCATCTTTGAGCAAAATATTCGCCCCGATAATCACGGCATTATTCGCATCTTTCACACTTCCTTGAAAACATTTTTCAAGGCTTTGAGAAAATGCCGAAAGAGACAAAGTTAAAATGATTACCGTTAAAATTGTAAGTTTATAAATAATAAATGTTCTGCTTCGATTGGATAAAATTTCTCTCATCTTTTTACACTTCCTTGATTTTCTTTTTTTTCGATCTTCCAAAAGTAGGATTTTTTGAATTCTTATTGAAAACGACTTTCAATTTCTTTTTCAGAAATTTATTCTAAATTGAATAAATAATTTTAGTCAAATCAAAAATTGCATTTCTATTTTCACAAAATAAAGAGCGGTAAACACTATCCCGTATTTACCGCTCTTTATTTTGTGCTTTATCGCCTATTCTTATCTTTGGATTATTTACTTACAGTTTTGATTGCTTTTGAGAAATGAATCTCCTGCAAACTTCTGCCCGTGATTTTAGATTGTGATTTCTTTGTCGCAATCGCTTCGATCAGGGCTTCTGCGCCGGTCATTGTTGGAATACTTAATTCTTTGGCGGATACCAACCGACACTTGCCCAAAGTTTTCTGGCATTAATGGCTTGCTCAAAATTTAGGCGCAAAGCAATGACGGTTGCGCGTCCGCAAGAAGTTTTGCCGATAATTTCGGTTTTATCTTCGCTGAATTCAAAATGTTCAAACCAACTTTGCGTGCGCGGATTAAAAAGTGAAATTTCCTCTTTTGTGATTGGGTCAATAGCTTTAGTTTTGGCGTGTTTGAATCCGTTGCAGTTGCGGCAGGCAAGCCATAAATTTTCCTCATCATCCGAACCGCCGTCGGCAATTGGACGAATATGTTCAATTTCAAACGGCATTGAAATAATTTCTTGCGGAGTAAGGCAATAACCGCAACGATTTCGCGCCGCTTGCCGGATTTTCCGTTTTATTTCGCTTGAAATCGCGCTCATTTCAAATCGTTCGGTGAAGAAATCAATTTGCGCCGCACGGCTTCGGCGATTCCGTGCGCCTTCCGCAGATTGGCGTTGTTATAGATTTCGAGATACATTTCAAACTCGCTGTCCTCGACTGGTGAAGCCGAGCCTTTCTGCCGGAGTTCGGACAATTCGCTCATTCGATTTGCTTGTTCTTTAGGCAATTTCAAGTTTGCCAACGCCAAAACTGCTTCATCCGTCCAACTTGCTACGGTTTCTTCATAATCAAGCATTTCAGAAGAAAAATCATCCTGCAATTTATCGGCAATCACATCTTCAACACGACGATTCTTCTTTTCAGCCAACTTGCTAAAGTTTCGATAGATTTTCTCAGGTAAATTTATAGTTATTTCCATAACTGTTTAGTGGCAATTCGTAATCGTTGGATGAGGCATTCTTGGTTCAATCATTAATCTTTTACCTCTGAAATTAAATCTCACATTAATAAGCGTATCCAATTTTAAGCCTAGATCCCTTTTATTATAAATTTCAATATTTGTTACAAAATACAGTTTTACGGCTTTGTAATCTTTGTCTAATAAATCCTTGAAACGATTTTGCATAAAGTCTTCCAGACAAGTTTCAAATTTCCCTTTTAGATTTTCAAAAGTAAATCCTTTTGACGAACTTATATCTTTTAACTCAACAAGCGTAATGCCGAAACCCGAATCAACACATCTTCGGATAATCAGGCAATCTAATGAAGGCGGAGTGTTTTTGCCTAATTTGAGCGAATTATAAAAATCATCCAATTTGATGATGACATAAGAATCTTCCTGAACGTCAGGATGAAAAGTAACGCTTACATCATTTTCGCAACATTCATCTACCAAAAAGTTTTTCAGAGTTTCGTGAGCTTTTATCTTTTCAATTATCATTGTGCTTCTTCAAGAATTCTCATCCTTTCTTCATATAATTTTTCCGATGTTTCTTGAAAATTTTCGTCATCAATTCCTTCGGAACTTACTGTCATATCTACATTTCTCGTTGTGCCATTTTTGCTTTGAACGAGATGATAAACTGCAATGTTCTCATTGTTAATTTCTTTGTCTAAGATTATGTTGTTCATCTGATGAAACATATAGTTACTATGAGAAGTTACAAATATTTTCAAATTATGTTTAGTCAGTTTGGAAAACACTTTCATTAATTGAACTTGAACATCTGGATGCAAATGAGCCTCAGGTTCTTCGATAAAGAGGACATCAAATTCTTTTTCTTTTCGTTGTCTTCTACGAAATATAAATGGAAACTCTGGTTCGGGACTAAATTTGTGGTTCAAAATATGTTTTAGAAACAAAACCAAAGGTGTTAACTCTGCAACCATTGAAGATGCCTCTGACAAATTCAATTCTAGGTTTAATCCTTTTGGTTTGTAAATTATTTTTTTTGACTTTTCGTCAAAATCCACTTCGCCTTTTAGGATATTTTCTTCAAGAATTTTTACGATTGGTATGTATTCCTTATTGACATAAGCCTTATTCAAGGTTGATAAATCAATAAAGTAGTCAGACACAGGTTCAGATAAAGCTGGCAGTTCGATACTTCTGTTTCCTAAAAAAAATCGTTTTTGAGAAAACTCCGCTAGCATAGGAGCAAATGAATTCAATGCTTGATACAGTCCCGATCTCGACGCTGGCAAAAAGTAAATGTCCCGAATTCCTGCATCTAACTCTTCATAAATTCTTTGAATTCGATTAAAAAGATAATAAGTTAATGAATTTATCAACTCTGCCTCGTTAGGTTCTCCTAAAACTTTCTTACCATCTTGATAAACAGAAAATTTAGTAGTTTTGGTGTTTTTCCTAACCAATTCAATCTTACAAGGAGATAAATCCAATTCGACATCAAGTTCTTGATTTTTATTTGCACTTATAGTTATTTTCTTGCAGATGACAGACTTTGGTAAATTAATTATGATTTGGAAATTTTTATTGGTAAATCTATTCTTTAGATTGCCAATGGAAGAAAAGGTATTTTGCAAAGAATTCTTGAATTCTTTAATTAGACCACTTCTAAAATCTTTTTCAATAATCTTAAATACCACCTCTGAAATATCTTTTATTTTTTCACTCTTTTTGCCAGAATCTCCATTCGACACAATATTCTTAAAGAATGCTTCAGAGTAAATTTCTTTGATGCCTGTGTTCAAAAAATACCGATTTTGAGAATTTATGTTCCGGCTCTTTATATTTTTTAACAAGCAATAAATACAATAAATTGCATACGATTTTCCGATTGCATTCATTCCATAAATTAAGTGTAAATTCTTTTCAAGATCAATTTTTAAGTATTCGATAGGACCAAAATTTTTTAATTCAATATTCATTTTTATTATTTTCCAATAAATTCTAACAAATGAGAAATCAATTACTTGTATTAGCAAATAATTTAATATCTTTATGAATCTCCTGCAAACTTCTCACTTCAACTTTCGCCTGTAATGTTTTAGTCGCAATCGCCTCGATCAAGGCTTCCGCGCCGGTCATTGTTGTAACGCACGGGACGTTGTATTGGAGCGCGGCTTTGCGGATGGCTTTTTCGTCGTAGTGCGAAGTTCTGCCGAGTGGCGTGTTTATTGTCAAAGCGATCTCACCGCGTTTGATGTAATCGGCGATGTTCGGGCGACCTTCGTTGACTTTGAAAACGGTTTCGCATTCCAAGCCGACTTCTTTCAAACGAAGCGTCGTACCGTAAGTTGCGATGAGTTTGAAGCCGAGTTTGTCGAGTCTTCGCGCGAGTACGACGGCTTGACCTTTGTCGGAATCGTTGACGGAAATGAACGCCGTGCCGGACATTGGCAGATCGGTTCCGGCGGAAATCATCGCTTTGCCGTAGGCTTCGCCGAATGTGTCGCCAACGCCCATAACTTCGCCCGTCGAGTGCATTTCCGGTCCGAGAATCGGATCAACCCCGGCGAATTTTTTGAACGGAAAAACCGGAGATTTGACAAAGATTTTCGGAACTTCGAGCATTTCCGGCAAACCGAATTCGGCGAGAGTTTTAACATTTGCCATAATCAAAGCCGCGATCTTTGCAATCGGAACGCCCGTCGCTTTTGCCACGAATGGAACTGTGCGCGAAGCTCGCGGATTTACTTCGATGACATAAACTCGATCTTCTTTGATTGCCAATTGCAGATTCATCAAACCGATGACTTTTAAGGCTTTGGCAAGATTTCGCGTGTAATGTTTAATTGTTTCGAGATGTTCTTCGGCGATTTTCTGCGCTGGCAAAACGCTTGATGAATCGCCCGAATGAATTCCCGCTTCTTCGATGTGTTCCTGAATTCCGCAGATGACGACTGCCGATTCATCAGCGAGCGCATCAACGTCAATTTCGACAGCGCGTTCTAAAAATTTATCAATCAAAATCGGCTTTTCCGGCGAAGCGTCAACCGCCGAACGCATATATTCATTCAAAGTTTCATCGTCATAAACAATTGCCATTGCACGACCACCGAGAACGAATGAAGGACGCACGACAACTGGATAACCGATTTTGTTGGCGATAATTTTCGCTTCTTCGCCTGAAACCGCCGTTCCGTTTTCAGGTTGCGGAATTTTCAAATCCTGCAAAAGCGCGGAAAATCTTTTTCTATCTTCCGCAAGATCAATCGAATCCGGCGAAGTTCCGATGATTGGAACTCCGGCGTTGTGCAATTCATCTGCCAAATTAAGCGGCGTTTGTCCGCCGAATTGGACGATTACGCCTTCCGGGTTTTCGGTTTCGACGATGTTCATCACGTCTTCAAACGTCAACGGTTCAAAATATAATCTGTCTGAAGTATCGTAATCAGTCGAAACGGTTTCGGGATTGCAGTTGACCATAATCGTTTCAAAATCAGCATCTTGCAAAGCAAATGATGCGTGGCAGCAGCAGTAATCGAACTCGATTCCCTGCCCGATTCGGTTTGGTCCCGAACCTAAAATCATAATTTTCCGTCGGTCGGTCGGTTCGGCTTCGTTTTCTTCTTCATAAGTCGAATAAAGATACGGCGTGTCTGATTCAAATTCCGCGCCGCAGGTATCAACCCGTTTATAAACGGGCAGAATATTCAAATCCTTGCGTCTTTCCCGAACTTCTTTTTCGGTCGAATTTGTCAGATAAGAAATACGGCGATCAGAAAGCGCGTATTCCTTCGCTTGCCGCAACACTTCGCTCGGCACATCGTTTAATTTTCGCCCGTCAATTCTTGCTTGCAAGAGCATAACTTCCTGCAATTGCTCCAAAAACCACGGATCAATTTTCGTCAGGCGATGAATTTCCGCAATCGAATAACCGTTTCGCAACGCATAAGTTAAATATGAAAATCTCTGTGAATTCGGACGCGCGAGTTTTTGTTGCAAAACGTGATCTGGAATGCCTTCAAGGCGCAAAGGTTTGACCGCTTCGAGTGAACGCAAACCTTTGAAAAGACTTTCTTTAAAAGTTCGCCCGATTGCCATAACTTCGCCGACGGATTTCATCTGCGTTCCCAAAACATCTTCTGCACCGGGAAATTTTTCAAACGCCCATTTCGGAATTTTTGTCACGACGTAATCAATTGTCGGTTCAAAACTCGCCGGAGTTTTCTTGGTAATATCGTTCGGAATTTCATCCAAGGTGTAGCCGACAGCGAGTTTTGCCGCGATCTTTGCAATCGGAAAGCCCGTCGCTTTACTTGCCAAAGCCGACGAACGAGAAACTCGCGGATTCATTTCTATAATGCGAATATCGCCGTTTTCGGGATTTACGGCAAATTGAATATTCGAGCCGCCCGTTTCGACACCGACGCGGCGAATGCAAGCGAGCGACATATCGCGCAATTTTTGATATTCAACATCGGTCAAAGTCTGCGCCGGCGCGACCGTGATCGAATCGCCGGTGTGAACGCCCATCGGATCGAAGTTTTCAATTGAACAAATAATCACGACGTTATCGTTCAGATCGCGCATCACTTCGAGTTCGTATTCTTTCCAACCGAGAATTGATTCTTCGATCAAAACCTGCGAAATTGGCGACGCGTTTAAACCGCCTTCGACGATTTCCTCAAATTCTTCAGGATTATAAGCCGTGCCACCGCCCGTGCCGCCCAAAGTAAATGCGGGACGAATAATCGCCGGATAACCTGTCGTTTCAACGATTTTTTTCGCTTCATCCCAGGTGTGAGCAAAACCGCCTTTCGCGCTCGGAATGCCGATTTCGTCCATCGCTTGTTTGAAAAGTTCGCGGTCTTCGCCGACTTTTATCGAATCAATATTTGCGCCGATCAACTTTACGCCGAACTTTTCCAAAACGCCTTGTTCATACAAATCAACCGCTAAATTCAACGCCGTTTGTCCGCCGACGGTCGGCAAAACTGCGTCGGGACGTTCTTTTTCGATAATTGCCGAAACCGATTCGACCGTCAGCGGTTCGATATAAGTTTTATCGGCAATTTCCGGGTCGGTCATAATCGTCGCCGGATTTGAATTGACGAGAACGACCTCAAAACCTTCCTCTTTCAAAGCACGGCAAGCCTGCGTTCCCGAATAATCGAATTCGCAAGCCTGTCCAATCACAATCGGACCTGAGCCGATAATAAGTATTTTATGAATATCTGTGCGTTTTGGCATTTAAAGAATTGTTGTAATATAAAACCTAATAAGTTATGAGATTATACAATATCAGTTGAGTGTAACCTAAATGTTCGTTCAAAGATTAAAAATCGAAAATTGGAAAAACTTTCGCAAAGGCGATGTCAAATTATCGCGACGACTGTTTCTAATCGGACCAAATGCTGCGGGAAAATCAAATTTTTTAGATATTTTTCGGTTTTTACGCGAAATTTCTTTGGATACCGGCGGTGGTTTTAAGCAAGCAGTCGAAACGCGCAACGGAGTTTCGGCAATTCGATGCTTATTTGCCAGACAAAAACCGGACATTTCTATTGAGGTAGAAATAAAAGACGATGATGAAACAGTTTGGATTTACAAACTCAGTTTTGGACAAAATCAAAATCGTAATCCAATTATTAAATCTGAAAAAGTGGAACACTCTGGAAAGATTCTGTTAAACAGACCAGACAAGGATGATAGAAAAGATATTGCAAGATTATCACAAACATCATTGGAACAGCTTACTGCGAATAAAGAATTTCGTCCTATTGCTCAGTTTTTCCAAAGTATAAATTATCAACACTTAATTCCTCAGGTTGTTCGAGATTCAAAAGGTTTTTCCTCTGTTTCAATCAGTAATGACCCTTTCGGTAGAGATTTTCTTCATCGCGTTGAAAGAACCAGAATTAATATTCGTGATTCACGGCTGAAAAAAATTGAATCTGTTTTGCAGATTGCTGTTCCTCAGTTGAAAGAATTAAAAGTTAGCCGTGATAGTTCGGGAATTCCTCACTTAGAAGGGATTTTTGAGCATTGGAGACCTCACGCAGGAAAACAATTTGAATCTCAATTCTCCGACGGAACGCTCCGTTTGTTTGGATTACTTTGGTCGCTTTTTGAAGGAGATGGAACACTTTTGATGGAAGAACCTGAGCTATCCTTACACAAAGAAGTAGTTCGCCAACTTCCATCAATGATTGAAAAAATATTTCGTTCTCGTAAGATAAGAAGACAGGTAATTATCAGCACCTTCTCTGAAGAAATGCTTGATGATAAAGGAATTGGCGGCGAAGAAGTAATCAGGTTAGAACCAAGTCCCGACGGAACAAAACTTGTTTCTCCATTAGACTCTGAGGAAGAGATGGAACAACTAAAAAATGGTCTAACTATTGCAGATGTCGTGTTACCTAAATCATCTCCGCATGATATCCAAGGACTTCTTTTCTCTTTGTAAAATGGCGACTGTAAATCTTTTAGTTGAGGGTGAATTAGATGAGGCTGTGGCTCGAAAACTTGTCGTTGGAGTTGGGCATCAGATCGGAGTGTGTTATAGGAAAGAAGGTGCCAGCTATATCAAAAATAAGATTCGGGACTTTAATAAATCAGCACAAAACATTCACTACTTGGTTTTAGTGGATTTTATGGATACAGGATGTAAATGTCCTTCAGAGGTAATTTCAACATGGTTACCACACAAAAAGGATTTAATGTTTTTTCGGGTTGTTGTTAGAGAAATTGAAAGTTGGATAATGGCTGACCAGAAAAACATATCTAACTTTCTAAATGTTAGTATAGAAAAAATCCCCTTAAATCCAGAAAATGAAACTGACCCTAAACAAAAACTTGTCAATATAGCGAGAGGTTCCCGTTCTTCAAAAATCCGTTCTGCTTTAGTGCCTGAACAAAACTCGACCGCTCAAGTCGGAAAATTATACACTTCCGAAATTAAAAGATTCATTTTTGGTTTTTGGGATATAAATGCAGCGAGGGAACACTCTCCAAGTTTAGATAAATGCCTTAAAAGACTTGAAGAAATTTAATCTAAATCGGTTTCATATTTTAATAGAACTCGCAAGCCTGTCCAATCACAATCAGACCTGAGCCGATAATTAGTATTTTTTTAATGTCTGTTCTTTTTGGCATTTTTGTAAAAATTGATATGAATTCACAAAATTATACACCAAAAGAATTTTTAGCTTAAATCGAAAAATTTGCTTATTTTGCAGAAACAATTGTAAAATCCGACCGAACGGAATACGGTTTGCAAGTCTTTTTTAACGATTTACCCAAATAACAAAATCTCGGAGGCGTATTTATGATTTACAAATGTCTGCTAATTGCTTGTTTTATCATTTTTTATCTTATTTTTAACTTACCGTCAATTTCTAATTCTTCAACTTCTGCGCGAGAAAATACGCTTTCAATCTCTAGTGATTTATTCGATAATTCCGAAAAACCTCACTTTTCAGAAAAACCTTTTCCGTCTTTTTTACCCGAATATTCGCCGACCGACTGGTGGAATCAGCAAAATAAAAAAGAGCCGCAAAACTATCCGATTTTTCAACTCAGTCAAAATTATCAGACTTTTTCTCAACTCTGTGAAAATTACCCGAATCTTCTCCAAGACCGTGAAAAATCTAAGCAAAACTTGTCTTTGGAAGGAAAAATGCCATGGCTTAAAGAGAAATATAAACAGATGTTTGAAACAAAAACTTCTTCTGAAACAAAATACTCTTCTAAAGAAAGATGGAATAAATATGGAAAAGAATATCTTCTTGAAATCCTCAAATATGCTTACAAAAATAATATAAGTTTGGATGGAAATATAGAGAACGATTGGAATCCGATTAAACAGGAAACAAACTGGTTTCACGCGCCGTGGCTTCACGCCAATAAAAAGAACAGTCCGAAAGATCGCGGACGCGAATTTGTTCACGGCTTGACCGCTGAAAGATGCAGTTGTGTTGATGAATTAAACGGTAAAAATCTCTGCTCCGATTATTCAGCGGAAAACAAAGAAATTAAAAACAATGCTTGTGATAATTATTCCGAAAAAATTCAAAATTGGGGCGTAGCGGTTTTTAATGATGTCGGAGGTTATAACGTCGGAAGAATCTGGCAGGAAATAACTGTTTTTGAAAGTTCAACTATATATCCGAACGCGATGAAATTTAAGAATATGGATTTCCCGGACGGTTCGGTGATCGTCAAACTTTTATTTACTTCGGCAACCGACAATGAAGCGAAATACTTGAAAGGCAGTAATTTAGTATGGAAAACCGATATTAATCGTATAAGAAAATATTCAAAACCCGGAGAACTTGAAGTTTTTCCGACTCTGCGGCTTTTGCAAATTGACGTTGCCGTTCGGGACAAACGTGCTAATGATTATTCCGGTTGGGTTTTCGGAACATTTGCATACAATAATAATAAAGACAAAAATTTATCCAAAGAATTAGGCGATTTTAATGGTTGGGAAAATATTCAACCGCTCGGTTTGATGTTTGGAAATGATCCCACGGTAACAAAAAACTCAATTGAAAGTCTTAGAGAATCTTTGATTAACCCAGAAATTGAAAATACTCAGCATCTCGGTTGCGGAAAGCGATTAAACGGCACGGTTGATAACCCGAAATCTTCTTGCATCGCGTGTCACGCCCAACAATCCGAAGTTCAGGTTTCAAAAGTAAAGGACGGTTTTGTCAATTTCACGGAGATTCAGTATAAAATCGGAAGTCCGAGTTGTGATTTTTTGAAAGATGATTTGGAACAATGCGATTTATCTTATTGGTTCAAAAATGTTCGACCGGGAGAAACTTTTTCACGCGATACCGAAACCCGAAAATATTATTCGCTTCACAATGTCCTGCAATTGCAACTTGGGCTAACACGGTATTGTGATAAATTTCCTAATAATTGTTTATATGGAGAACCTCAAGATAAAAAAATTTATGAAAAAATTCAAAATTACCCGAAAATGAAGGAATCTTCCCGCAGTGGAAATTAGATGCCTTTTCAAAAATAACTAAATGTTGCTTAAAAAAAACCGCAATTGTCTGTTAAACATATTGCGGTTAAATACTTCGAGTATATTTCAAGTGAATTAAACCTTCTTGATGTCCGAAATTTTAGTTTGAAAAGCAGGCTTAACATTGTGACCTATCGTATAAACACCATTTAGCTGTTCATTATCTACTCTTCCGACAATTGTAGCCTCTGTTGTTATTCTTCCGGGTTTATAATCTCCCTCTAATTTCGGATCGTCAGGAATAAATTGAACTTTAGAAAAATTCGTTTCCCATTTTACGATCCTAATGTTTCCATCTCTCAACGAGGCAGTAAATCTATCTTGATCAAAAACACCATTCGGCGTGTAAATTTCCACATCGAAAGCGATCAATCTACCAAACCAATTTCCATCATCTTTGGCAAAATTCAATAATGATTGTTGAAATTCCCAACAGTATAGTTGATACGCATTACTTTTATCCGGTTCCATAATTTTTCTCCTTTTTAACAGTTTTGAAAATCAAAAACTAAACACTTTTGATAATCATTTATTAATCAAAAGCCGTGCCAGTAAAAAAACCTTTGTGATTGCGAAACTTTCTTAAGATTTAATACTCAAACAATATCAAAATTGATAGTTTGTTAAAACTTAATTTTACATTTATCGTAATTCATCTAAAATAAAAGCGATATTACTCTAACAGAAAAATGCCCCTTGAAACCGGAAGACAAATCGGTCGTTATGAAATTCGTTCGCTAATCGGCGCGGGCGGAATGGGTGAGGTTTATCTGGCGTTCGACACGAAACTCGAACGAAATGTCGCTGTTAAACTTTTGACCAAAAGCGACAATAAAGAACATCTGCTGCGTTTTCGGCAGGAAGCGAAGGCGATTATTGCGCTTAATCATCCGCATATTTTGACTGTTTATGAAGTCGGGCAACACGAAAATTTGCACTTTATTGTCACCGAATATCTTCAGGGAAAAACTCTGCGTGATACGATAAAGGAAGATAAAATAAGTTTGTCCGACGCGCTGGAGATCGGTATTCAGATTGCCAAAGCGTTATCGGCGGCGCACACTTCGGGGATTATTCACCGCGATATAAAACCCGAAAATATATGGATTTTGTCAGACGGTTACGTCAAAGTTCTGGATTTCGGTTTGGCAAAAATGACGGGCGTGTATAATCAACTCGCCCAAAACCCGGAAGCCTCGACTGCTTCACTTCTGCAAACCAAAGCCGGAATGATTTTGGGAACAGTCAATTATATGTCGCCCGAACAATTGCGCGGCAGACCGATTGACGAACGCACGGATATTTGGAGTTTGGGTATCGTTTTGTTTGAAACCATCGGACAAACCAGACCTTTTGCGGGCGATTCGGTCGGTGATGTAATCGCCGCCGTGCTTGAACATCCGACACCGATGCTTTCAAATTTCAGACCGAAAATCAGCGAAGAAATCGAAGAAATAATCGCCAAATCGCTGCAAAAAGATCACACGATGCGGTATCAAACCGCACAGGAATTTGCCGCCGATTTGAAGAAGGCGAAAATCGGCATCGAAAGTGGAAACTGGCTTTTGTCGGCTGACACTTTAAATCAAACCCAGCTAAAGTTGGCAGATAATTCTTCAAACGATTCGATAAAATCAGACGGCGAAATTAGTTCGGATTCAGAAAAAGAAAATCTGAAACATTCAAAATTAGAAAGTAAAATTCACAGTAAAATGATTAAACGAAACCGAATCGGCTGGATTTCGGTTTTTGTTTTGATTTTTGTAATTGCCGGAATCGGTTTTTATTTGTTAAGTCGAAACGGTCAAACTACCGCCCGAAAAGATTGGAAAATCAAAAGACTGACGACCAACGGAAATGTTCTGCAAGCCGTCATTTCGCCGGACAAAAAATTTATCGCCTACACGCAGGAGGACGCGGGAAAGCAGAGTCTTTGGCTCAAACAGGTGTCCGAAACCGCCGGTACCGAATTGGTCAAACCTTTACCCAAAAGTTACAGCTATTTCACATTTGCTCCCGACAGCAATTCGATTTATTTTGTCGCTTTTGATGACACGCCGTTCGGAAAACTTTATAAAATACCGATTTTAGGTGGTTCGCCGCAGAAACTTGTAGAAAACATAGATTCCAACATTACATTTTCGCCGGACGCGACCCGTTTTGCATTTATCCGTTCGATTACCAAAGAAGGTTCTGATCAAATTGTGACAGCAAAAATTGACGGAACGGAACAAAAAGTTTTGGCGGAACGAAAAAAACCCGAATTTTTCACGTTAAACACACGCGAAGGTCTGGATTGGTCACCCGACGGAAAAACCATCGCCGTTGCCGCCGGAAAACAGGATGTTTCTGGTGAAAATATGTCCGTTATTGAAATTGATGCCGAAAACGGCACGGAAAAAAGTTTGACCGCACAAAATTGGTCGAGAGTCGGTAAAGTCGTCTGGTCAAAAGACGGCGAAGAAATTTACATTACGGCGGCTGACAGCGACGCGAATTCATATCAAATCGTCCGCGTTCAAAAAGCGACAGGCAAAACCGAGAAGCTCACAAAGGAATTAAGCGATTATTTAAACATCAGTCTTTCAAAAGATAACAAAACTCTTTTGTCAGTCGTCAAAGACGATATTTCCAACATTTTTCTGGCTTCCACCAAAAATCCGAATCAAACAAGTCAAATCGCCAAAGGCAACCGCGACGGCACAAACGGTTTGAAATTTACGCCTGACGGTAAAATTATTTACGTTTCATTGGAAAGCGGAAACCGCGATATTTGGCAGATGAATACCGACGGCGGAAATCGTGTGCAGATGAGTTTCGACCAAGCCGCTGACGAATATCCGACCGTTTCAGCCGATGGAAAATACGTTTTTTTCGTGTCAAGTCGCGCCGGAGTTCCGCACATCTGGCGAATGAATTCCGACGGCAGCCAACCGATTCAACTAACAAATAAAGGCGGCGAATCGTTTCCGACGGTTACGCCGGACAACAAATTCGTCATTTTTTCGGCGCGTCCGACCGACAAAATGCTTTTGTGGAAAATTCCGTCAGACGGCGGCGAAGCGGTTCAGCTAACCGGAGATGAAACTCATTGGGCAAGCGTTTCGCCCGATGGAAAATCAATTGCGTGCTTAATAAACGACGTGCAAAATGAAATAAAATTGGCGATTGTTGCGGTTGACAGCGGAAATATTTCCAAAACTTTTGAAACGGTCGGCGATGTCGCCCTGCCCGGTTTTCCGCCGACTCTGCGCTGGACAAATGACAGCCGCAATATTCAATATGTTTCGACGATTCAAGGCGTTTCCAATATTATTATGCAGCCGATAGATTCTGAAAAACCGCGCAAATTAACCGATTTTTCAACCGATAGAATATTTACATTCGACTTATCAAACGACGGCAACCAAATCGTTTACGCTCGCGGAAATTCGCGCAACGACATTGTTTTGTTTGAAGATTTTTCGGATTAATCTGTCTGAGTTCTGCCTAACGGTCTTTGAAAAAACAGTCTGGCGAAAAAAAAACCAACTGTTCGCAGGGAGCGCACGCATCCCTGCGTGCTGAGTGCGACAGCACGAAAACACCTTTACCTTAATGAAAGTTTTAAGTAAGCAAAATCTTTCACGACGTTTTGCAAACGACGTGGCACGCAGAGATGCGTGAGCTCCCAGCGAAACCGTTTTTTTGTCGGATTTAATTATCAAAGAACATAAGGCGGAACTCAAAACGCTTGAGTGATTTACTGAAATTTCTCTTTAATTTCTTCTTTTAGCGCGAGATTGCGAATAATGCGGTGCAGATTGTTTGGATGAATTCCGAGTTTTTCGGCGGCTTCGGAATAATTTCCGTTAGCATTTTCGATGGCTTTGATGATTATTTGCTGTTTTGCTTCTTTTACTTGACTGTGAAAATCATCTGTTTTATCAGGTTCGGAGTTGACGGATTCGAGAATTTCTTCGGGCAAATCTTCCGGCAAAATTGTATCTGCCATTCCCAAAACAATCGCCCGCTCGATGACGTTTTCAATTTCGCGGACGTTTCCGCGCCATTCGTATTCGTTGAGCATTCGCCGGACTTTTTCGGATGTTCCGCGCACTTCACGGCAGCATTTTTCTGCGTATTTTTTGATAAAAAACTGCGATAAAAGTGGAATATCGGTTTTTCGTTCGCGCAATGAAGGCATTTTTATCTGCAACACATTGAGCCGGAAAAACAAATCTTCACGAAAATTCCCTTTTTCAACTTCTTCTCTCAGATTTCTGTTTGTCGCCGCGAGAATGCGAACATTTGATTGAATCGGTTTTGTTCCGCCGACGCGATCAAATTCGCGCTCTTGCAAAAATCTTAATAATTTCGCTTGAATATTCGGTTCGAGTTCACCGATTTCGTCAAGAAAAATCGTGCCGCCTTCCGCCAGTTCGATCTTTCCTTTCTTTTGCGAAGCCGCACCCGTAAATGCGCCTTTTTCATAACCGAACAATTCGGATTCGAGCAGTTCTTTGCTTAAAACGGCGCAGTTTATGACGATAATCGGTTTATTATTGCGCGGCGAATTTTGATGGATGGCTTTTGCCGCAAGTTCTTTTCCTGTTCCACTTTCGCCCGTGATTAAAACGGTCGAATCGGTCGGTGCAAATTTTGAGATGAGATAATAAACATCCTTCATCGCCTTGCTTTCACCGATCATTTCGGTTTCGATTTTGTAACTATCGCGCAGAATTTCGTTTTCTTCCCGCAGATGTTCCATAGATTCGGCATTTTCAAGCGCGGCGGAAATCAAAAAAGAAAGCGCGATAACTTGTTCCAGATGGGTTTTGTTAAAACTGTTTTCGGTCAAATTTGAATCCAGATAAATCAGACCTTTTTTGCCGCTGATTTTCAGGGGAACACACAAAATTGATTTGATTCCGGCAATATTCAAACTCTCGACCAGATTCAAATTATCTTCTGATAAATCGTTGCTGATCAAAGCGATTTCATCATTTAGGACTTGCCGGCAAACCGTGCGGCTGATCTGCATTTGTTCGTCGAGCGAAGATTTTTCGCTGAAAACGCAAACCGATTGTAAATCTTCAAAATCTTCGTTTGAAATAACAATCGCGCCGCGTGTCGCCGGAATCAGTTCGAGAATTATTTGTAAAAAACTATGTTGAAGATCGTCAAAATCTTGTATTTCATTGATCGCTTTGCCGAATTTTACGAGCGCATTCAGATCAGGCGCGAATTCTTTTGTATCCGAAAAAGGTTGAAAACGAATTGTGGAATGCGTCACAAGCGAACCGTCGTCCAGCACGGCTTTTCGCATTTCGGCATCCGGTTTTGAAAAAAACATAAGACAGGAATTTCCGATTGTTATTTTATCGCCGTGCGCGAGATTGTGAGATTTTATCGGCAAATCATTGACGAAAGTTCCGTTATGACTCTCTAAATCCTCAAGCCGGAAACCTTCGTTGTCGGCGATGATCCGGCAATGTTCGCGCGAAACGGCGATACTGACAATCGGCAAATCGCATTCCACACTTCGACCGATTATAAATTCACTTCCGGTTTGTATGTTCAAATTGACGCTTTCCTTTTCAGGCAAGCCCGCCAATGCTATTAATTTCGGCTTCATATTTTAGAATTTCGGGGTTCGGAATGATTTTTATTGCTGACATTATATCAGAATTGATTGTTAAAACTATCAATTCTGATATTAGTTACCGATTAATATCGGATTCAAATTCAGTATTTCATCGTTATTTTAAGGTTTTCCCGAACAAATTTGTCAACCTCTTTTCTGGCACGATTTTAGCACTTAAAGGTATTTGAAAAACAACAGGAGGTAATCGCAAAGACGGAAGAAAATCAGTCGAAAATTATCAGAAATCATTTTAGCTTTTATTACCGGATTTTCTCTTCTTTGACGAAAAATTTTAATATGACGACGAATTTGAATGAAACAATTTTAACCCAACGAAATTTTGAAATGCTATTAAATTGGCTCAACGAAGACAGAGAAATTGCCGGTCACAAATACGAATCAATCCGCTTTACGTTGAAAAAGTTTTTCTATGCCAGAGGTTGCACACACGCCGAAGAATTAGCCGATGAAACAATAGACCGCGTGTTGAAAAAAATCGAAGTTTTGCAAAAAACTTTCATCGGCAATCCGATTCTATATTTTATGGGCGTGGCGAAATATATTTTTCTCGAATATACAAAAAAAGATTTTGAAAAAGAACTGTCGCCGAATCTTACAGACAAAGATTGGTTTAACGACGATGAAACCGAGCGTTTATATTTTTTTCTGGACAAAAGTCTGAAAAAAATCCCGACGAAAGAACGCAAATTTATCCTCGAATATTATTCGGGAAACAAAAAAAATAAATGCCAACGGCGTAAACAAATGTCCCGAAATCTGAACATCACGAATAAAACAATGCACGTTCAGGCTTTCAGAATCAGAACGAAACTGCACAAAATCTTTATGGAAAATTTAGACAGTGCCGGTTAAAAATTGAAATTCTACCGGGTTTAGAAGTAACATAACTGATCGGAATCTCTGATAATTATTGATTGTAATTAAAGCCGACCTAAAATTTCTTATTTCAATATGTTACTTCTAAAATTTATGAACAAATTTATTCTTTCACTTTTTCTCGCGCTTATCGGTTTTACAGGAATTTCATCTGCTCAAAGCGGAAAAATTTCCGCGCAGGCGATGGATGCTTACAACAATGGTGTCGAACTTCAGGGCAGCGGCGATATTGAAGGCGCGTTAGCTGAATACGAAAAAGCTATCCGAATCCAACCGAATTTCTCAGAGCCTTATCTAAATCGCGCTAATCTCAGACTTTCCAAAGGCGACATTAAAGGCGCGATTGCCGATTACGATAAAATCATCGAACTTAACCCGAAAGATTACCAAGGCTATTTCAATCGCGGCGTGGTCAATCTCGATAACAAATTTTACGATGCGGCAATTGCCGATTTCACCAAAACCGTCGAATTAATACCGAATTATGCGATGGCTTTCAACAATCGCGGAAACGCCAAAAAAGAAAAAGGCGACAAAAAAGGCGCACTTGCCGATTACGATGCGGCAATTCGACTTTATCCGAAACTTTTTGAAGCCTATTTCAATCGCGGCGGAATCAAGTTGGAATTAAAAGATTTCGACGGCTCGATTCAAGATTACAAAACCGCCATCGAACTCAATCCGAAATACGCATATACATATTTCAGCCTCGGTTTAGCTTATGAAGACAAAAATAATTTTCTCGAAGCATTAAACAGTTTTTCCAAAGCAATCGAATTGGACCCCGAATTCGCCGATGCTTACGCCCGACGCGGCTTGATTTATCTAGCCCAAAAGAGAAAACGCGAAGCTGCCGCCGATCTGTCAAAAGCCATTCAACTCGCACCTTCATTAAAGGAAAGCTACGAAACTTTTCTAAAAGATGCTAAAAAGAACTGAATCAATTTTTAAACTTTTTCGGCTATTTTTCACATATCCGCAATTGTTTAGATTTATTGGATTCTGTAAATTCGAGATTACATTTTATTTTGTAAGGTTTTTGCTGAAAAACTCATTAATAGACAGAAAGAATTTAGAAATTCTTTTACAAAATCGGCTTTATCAAAAATTATCAAAAGGAGAAAACTAAAATGGAAGAAAAAGACTGGACAATTATGGTCTATATGGCGGGTGATAATAATTTAAGTGAAGATATGGTGACAGGTCTTATTGGTA